>NZ_BHYL01000093.1 GCF_003851725.1 Cellulomonas algicola
CGCCCCGCCCGCCCGCGTGGCTCGTGGGTCGCGTCGCGGTCGAGCGGGCGGCGTGCGACGACCTCGCCGCCGCGGACGGTGATCCGGCGGACGTGCCGGCCGACGGGCTGGACGCCGCGCTCGTGCGCGCCCGCGCCCGGCTGGCGCGCGGCGACACCGCACGTGACCCGGAGTTCGTCGACGCGCTCGGCCACGCCGGGGCGCCGCTCGACAACCGCGTCACGGGGTGGCTGCTCGAGGCCGAGCGGCTCGTCAGGCTCGGGCGGACGCGTCCCGCGACGGCGGCGCTGCGCCACGCGCTGCACCTCGCGGGCCGCGAGCGCCTCCGACGCCCCTTCGTCGAGGCGCACCCTCAGGTGCTCGACCTGCTGCGGGCGCAACCGCGCCTCGAGGCCGCCGGCCGCTGGCTCGACGGGTCGGGCGGCGCGCGGTCGGACGGCGGCGACGAACCCGCCGTCGACGCGACGGCGGTCAGCGGCACCCGGCGCCTCTACCCGGTCGAACCGCTCACGGCGCGCGAGCGCGAGACGCTCGTCCACCTCGCGGCGCTGCTGTCGACCGAGGAGACGGCGGCGTCGATGGGCGTCTCCGTCAACACCGTGCGCACGCATGTGCGGCACATCCTCGCGAAGCTCTCGGCGTCGGGCCGCAACGAGGCGATCCGGCGGGCGCGCGACCTCGACCTGCTCTCCGCCTGACGTCGCACCGGTCCTCGGCCGGTCCTCGGGCCGGTGTCAGCGCAGCCGCTCGACGAGGTGGTCCCCGACGCGCAGCGCGTTCGCGATCGCGGTGAGCGACGGGTTCACGGCGCCGATCGACGGGAAGAAGCTCGTGTCGACGACGTAGAGGTTGTCGAGGTCGTGCGCCTTGCAGAACGGGTCGAGCGCGCTCGACGCCGGGTCGGTGCCGAACCGGACCGTGCCGGCCTGGTGCGCCGTCGCGCCGACGGGCATGGACTTGTGCAGGTACAGGCTGTGGTCCAGGAGCCGGTGGTGCTGCATCCCGAGGTGGGACAGCATCCCGTCGAGCTTGTGCCGCAGCCGCCGCACGCCCTCGACGTTGTTGTCCTCGTCGAGGGCGAGGTGCACACGGAGGTCCTTGTCGACGGTGACGCGGTTCTCCGGCCGCGGGAGGTCCTCGCCGCACAGCCAGAAGTCGACGGCGTGGTGCGCGATCACCTCGAACGGCAGGTCGGGCGAGAGCTTCCCGGCCCAGCGCGGCGCCTCGGCGTGGATCATCGCGTCGTCGGACTTGCCGAGCATCTGGACGCCGCCGAGCGGGTAGTCCCAGTCGTCGGCGCCGAGGTACCAGTCGTTGAACGCGAGCGTCTTCTGGAACCGCGTGGGGTTCGGCTCGACCGAGACGGCCATGACGGCGACGTTGTTGTGCCGCATGTAGTAGCGCCCGACGACGCCCGAGGAGTTCGCGAGGCCTTCGGGGTGCGCGTCCGTCGCCGAGCGCAGCAGCAGGGCCGCCGAGTTCACGGCTCCGCACGCCACGACGACCACGTCGGCCGAGAACGTCGTCGTCGTGCCGTCCTCGAACGTCGCGACGACGCCGGTGACCGACCGCCCGCCCGCATCCGTGACCACGCGGTCCACGGACGCCCGGTCACGAGCGTCACGTTGTCCTGGTCGAGCACGGGGTCGACGCAGATCACCTGCGCGTCGGACTTCGCCTGCAGCAGGCACGGGAACCCGTCGACGCGCGTGCACCGGATGCAGGCCGACGCCCGCGCGGCCACCCCAGGCGCGTCCTCGTGCAGGTCGACGCCGATCGGCAGGTGGAACGGGTGCAGCCCGCGCGCCTCCAGGTCGTCGCTGAGCTGCTGGATGCGGGGCTCGTGCGCGACGGGCTCGTACGCGTACGGCGCGCTCGCCGGGCCCTCGGTCGGGTCCTCGCCGTGCCGGCCGTGCACCTTGTAGAGGTGCTCGGCCTGCGTGTAGTACGGCTCGAGGTCGTCGTAGCCGATCGGCCACGCGGGCGAGACCCCGCCGTGGTGCACGACCTCGCCGAAGTCCTCGGGCCGCAGCCGGAACAGCGCGGCGCCGTAGAACTTGGTGTTGCCGCCGACGTAGTAGTTCACCTCGGGCTGGAACTCGTGCCCGTGCCGGTCGTACCACTGCTCGTGCGCGAGATAGGTGCCGCGCACGAACACCGCCTTGGTGTCCCAGTTGTCGAGCTCGCGCGGCAGGAACGACCCGCGCTCGAGCCACAGGACGCGCACGCCCTGGGTCGCGAGGCGGTGCCCGATCGTGCCGCCGCCCGCGCCGGTCCCGATCACGATGACGTCGTAGTGCTGCTCGTCGGCCATGCGCACCACCGTGGCCGCCCGCGCCGGGCCCGCCGTCGTCCGCGGCGGATGACGACACGGGTGCGTCGGGCCGTTTGGCTCGGGGGTGTCAACGGACCCGACGCTGCGGGAGGCGGCCATGGGAGCAGCAGGTGGTGGGGGCGCGACGCGCCCCGCCGACGTCCTCGTGATCTTCGGCATCACGGGTGACCTCGCCCACGTGATGACGTTCCGGTCGCTGTACCGGCTGGAGCGGCGCGGGCTGCTCGACGTGCCCGTGGTGGGTGTCGCGGCGGACGACTGGACGCTCGAGCAGCTCGCCGACCGGGCGCGCACGTCGATCGCCGAGACGGGCGAGCCGGTCGACGAGGACGTGCTGGGCCGGTTCCTCGGGCGGCTGTCCTACGTGAGCGGCGACTTCACGGACCCCGAGACGTACGAGCGCGTCGCGAAGGCAGTCGACGGTGCCGCGACGCCGGTGTTCTACCTGGAGATCCCGCCGTTCCTGTTCGGTCGGGTCGTGCAGGGCCTCGCGGAGGCGGAGCTCACCGAGCACGCGCGCGTCGTGGTCGAGAAGCCCTTCGGTCACGACCAGCAGTCGGCGACCGCGCTCGCCGACGAGCTGCACGAGCACCTCGACGAGTCGCAGCTGTTCCGGATCGACCACTACCTCGGGAAGATGGGCCTCGAGGAGATCCTGCACCTGCGGTTCGCGAACGCGATCCTCGAGCCGCTGTGGAGCCGGAACTACCTCGAGTGCGTGCAGATCACGATGGCCGAGGACTTCGGCGTCGAGACGCGCGGCCACTTCTACGACCCGGTGGGCGCGCTGCGCGACGTCGTCGTCAACCACCTCATGCAGGTCGTCGCGGCGTCCGCGATGGAGCCGCCGTCGCGGGGTGACCCCGCCACCCTCAAGGACGCGCAGACGGCGCTCTTCCGAGCCGTCGTCGAGGCGGACCCGCGGCACTACGTGCGCGGTCAGTACGACGGGTACACCGCGATCCCGGGCGTCGCGCCCGGCTCGACGACCGAGACGTACGCCGCGCTGCGCCTCGAGATCGAGAACTGGCGGTGGGCGGGCGTGCCGTTCTTCCTGCGCACGGGCAAGCGGCTGCCGACGACGCAGACCGAGCTGCGGCTCGTGTTCAAGCGCCCGCCGCGCCTCGGGTTCGGGCCCTGGAGCCACGAGCCCGAGCCGAACCAGCTCGTGGTGCGGCTCGACCCGTCCACCGGCATCCGCATCCGCGTCGACGCGCGCCGCGCCGACGTCGCGCGCGTCGCGCCGATCATGCTCGACATGCAGTTCGCCGACGAGGGCGGTGAAGGACCGACGCCGTACGAGGTGCTGCTGCAGGCGGCGCTCGCGGGCGAGAGCACGCGGTTCTCGCGGCAGGACGCGATCGAGGAGACGTGGCGCGTCATGCAGCCGCTGCTCGACGCCCCTCCCCCGGTGCACGCGTACGCGCCGGGCTCGTGGGGGCCCGCGGCGGCCGACGCGCTGCCCGACGGGTTCGGCGGCTGGCACGAGCCCTGGGTCGGCTGAGCCGGGCGACGTCGGCCGAGCCGGCGACGAGACCCGTCCGGTCCGCGCCGCGCCCCGTCACCCGCGCGGCGCGGACCCGACGTCAGCCCGCGGCGCTCCGTGCGGGTGTGCCGTCGACGACGATGTGCGGCACGTCCGCCTCGTCGTCGCCCCACGCGATGCGGTGCGGCGTCGACGACATCTCGACGAGCGCGGCGTGGTCGCGGTCGAAGTAGTCCCACCCCCACGACAGGAACGCGTCGGTCTTGCTGTGCGCGCCGCTCAGCAGCATCGCGTGCACGCCGAGCCAGGCGGCGAACGCGACGGGACCCTCGACCTGGTGGTGCTTGCGGCCGACCTCGGCGACGGCGGCGTTGCGGCCGATCATCGCCATGATGCCCTTGTCGCGGTACCGGAACGGGTGCGGGTCCTCCCCCGCGCGCTCGCGCAGCAGGTTGTCCGCGGCGGTGCGCCCGGACTGCTGCGCGACCGACCCGAGCTGCGGCAGCGTGCCGTCGCCGTCGCCGTCCGGGACGTTGGCGGCGTCGCCCACCGCGTACACGTGGTGCAGGCCCTCGACACGCAGGTCCGGCCGCACGGTGACGCGCCCGCCCCGGCCGGTCGGGACCCCCGCGCCCGCGAGGATCGGGGCCGCCGACTCGCCGCCGCCCCACACGACGGTGCGCGCGGGCAGCACCGTGCCGTCGGTGAGCTCGACCCGGTCGGCGTGCACCGCCGCGACGCCCGTGCCGAGCCGCACGTCGACGCCGTGCCGCACCAGGTGCTCGTGCGCGTACGCGTGCGACGCCTCGGCGAACGGTGCGAGCAGCGCGGACCCGCGGTCGACGAGCGTGACCTTCGCCGGGCCGGCCAGCCGCCCGGTGTGCGCGAGCGCGGCGAACAGCTCCGCGACCGCGCCCGCGGTCTCGACCCCCGTCGGGCCACCGCCCACGACGACGACGTGCCGGGCGCCGTCGGGCGCGTCCGCCCCCGTGCGCACGACGTCGTGCAGGTGCCGCCGCAGGCGCTCGGCGTCCGCGACCGAGTACAGCGGGAACGCGTGCTCGGCGGCGCCGGGCACCCCGAAGAACTCCGGTTGCGCGCCCGCGGCGAGCACGAGTGCCGAGCCCCGCAGCACCTGCCCGTCGGCGAGCGTCACGGCGCGGGCGCCGGCGTCGACCGCGACGGCCTCGATCGTGCGCACCTGGACCGCCGGGTGCCTCCGGAACACCGTCCGGTGCGGGCGCGCGACGTCCTCGGCGGGCAGCTGCGACGTCGCGACCTGGTACAGCAGCGGCTGGAACTGGTGGTAGTCGTTGCGGTCCACGAGCACGACGGGCACGTCGGCGTCGGCCAGCCGGTGCGCGCACGCGACGCCCGCGAGCCCGCCGCCCAGCACCACGACAGGCAGGTCCACGACCTCCGCGGCGCTCACAGCGACAGCTCCCGCCGGTAGTCGTCGAGGACGATCCGGCCGGCCGCCTCGATGAGGGCGAGGTGCGAGAACGCCTGCGGCACGTTGCCGAGGTGCCGCGCGCGCTCGACCTCGAACTCCTCGGCGTACAGGCCGAGCGGCGACGCGATCCGCAGCAGCCGCTCCATGACGGCGTTGGCGCGGTCCATCTCCCCGATCGTCGCGAGCGCGGACACGAGCCAGAACGAGCAGATGAGGAACGTGCCCTCCTTGCCCGACAAGCCGTCGTCGGTCTCGTCCGTGCGGTAGCGCAGCACGAACCCGTTCTCCGACAGGTCGCGCTCGACGGCCTCGACGGTCGCGCGGATGCGCGGGTCGGTGCCGGGCAGGAACCCGAACAGCGGCGCGAGCAGCGTGGAGGCGTCGAGCGCCTCGGTGTCGTAGTGCTGCCGCAGCACGCCCGCGTCGCTCACGCCGTGCTCGAGGATGTCCGCCCTGATGACGTCGGCCTCCGCGCGCCAGGTCGCCTCGCGCTCGGCGTCGTCGCGGATCGCTGCGAGCTTCGCGGCCCGGTCGAGGGCCACCCACCCCATGAGCTTCGACGACACGTAGTGCTGGGGCTTGCCGCGGGCCTCCCAGATGCCCTGGTCGGGCTCGCGCCACGCCTTCATCGCCGCCGTGGCCTGCGACTCGACGAGCGGCCACAGCCGTCGCGGCAGGTGCGAGCTGCGGGCCGTGTGCAGCAGGATCGAGTCGAGGACCGCGCCGTACACGTCGTTCTGCCGCTGGTCGAACGCGCCGTTGCCGATGCGCACCGGCCTCGCGCCCTCGTAGCCGCTCAGCTCGTCGCGCGTCGACTCGGTGAGGTCCCGGCGGCCGTCGATCCCGTACATGATCTGCAGGCTGCCGTCCTCGGTCGGCTCGAGGTCGGCGACGAACTGCATGAACTCGTCCGCCTCCCAGTCGAGGTTGAGGTAGTGCAGCGCCTGCAGCGTGAACGTCGTGTCGCGGATCCACGTGTAGCGGTAGTCCCAGTTCCGCTCGCCGCCCGGCGTCTCGGGCAGCGACGTCGTGAGCGCCGCGACCGTCGCGCCCGTCGGCATGTACGTCAGGCCCTTGATCGTCAGTGCCGACCGCTCGATCGCCGGCCGCAGGTGGTGGTCGGGCACCCGCGCACGCGACAGCCACTGCCGCCAGAAGTGGATCGTGGCCTCGACGCGGGCGACGGCGTCCTGCGCGTCGGTCGGCGCCGCGAGCGTCGCGGACCACGACAGCGCGCAGAACGCCGTGTCCCCCGTGGACAGCACGTGCCGGGCGCGCGCCGAACCGCCCTCGATGCCGATGAGCATGTCCGTCGACAGGCGGAACGTCTGACCGGCTCCCGTCGCGTCGGCCGTGTGGTCGTCGTCGCCCACGAGCGTCCACGTCGCGGGCGTGCGGCCGTAGTCGAACGCGGGCTCGCACACGAGCTCGACCTCGACCGACCCGCGCAGGCACTCGACCGTGCGCACGAGCATGTGCTCGGTGTCGTCGTCGGCGGGCGGCCGGGTGTGGGGCGTCACGACGTCGGCCCCGCGCCGCGGCCCCATCACGAGCGCATCCCGCACCACGAGCCATCCGCTCGGTGTGTGCCACGTGGTCGTCATGACGTTGGTGCCCGGCTCGTACGCGCGCGCCGTGGGGACGTTGATGTCGTACGGGCCGAACCGGAACGAGCCCGCGCCACGGTCGAGCAGGTTGCCGAAGACGCTCGCCGAGTCGAACGCCGGCAGGCACAGCCAGTCGACCGAGCCGTCCGGGGCCACGAGCGCGCCCGTGTGGCAGTCGGAGAGGAACGCGTAGTCGGCGATCGGCGGGAACGGGGAGAGGGACGGTGACACGGGTGGGCTCCTCACGCTCGGCACGCGCGGGCCGCCCGGTGCGACCCGCGGCGAGATTCGACGGTGGTGCGTCACCGGCGCGGGCTGTCGACCGCGTCCGCGTCGGCGGTCTCGACTCCTTCCTCGGGCAGGAGCCCGCGCTGCGCGAGCACGTAGAGCAGCACGAACGCCGGCCCCACGAGCAGCACGCCGGCGACGACCGCGACGACGAGCGCGGTGAGCGTGCCGTCGGGCGCGGCGGCGTCCGCGACGGTGAGCTGCCCCGGCAGGAGGTACGGCCACTGGGCGACGCCCCAGGCGACGATCAGCGTCACGACCGCGAGCGCCGCGAGCAGCCGGGCGCCGCGCGGCGCGTCACGCACGAGCAGGACGAGCGCGCCCACGCCGCACGCGGCGCACACCACGACGAGCGGCAGGGCGCGCGTCGTGAGGCCCTCGAACACGTCCGGTGCCTCCGACCGCAGGTCGACGAGCCCGACGGCCGCGGCGACGCCCGCGACGACCGCGGCCACGACCGCGCGGCGCCGGAAGTAGTGCGTCATGCGACCGTCGCCGGCGTGCCGCGCGTCGCGGACGAGGTAGACGGCCGCGAGGTAGGCGGCGAGCGCGACGGAGAGGATCCCGACACTCACCGACGTGAGGTTGAGCCAGCTCTGCACGGGGTCGCCCGCGCGGCCGCCCGAGGGCACCTGACCGGACGCGATGCCACCCGCGACCGCACCGAAGCAGAACGGCACGAGCACCGACGACAGCGCGAAGCCACCGCCGAACACGCGCCGCGCGCGCGTCGTCACGACGGCCTTGCGGAACGCGAACGACGCCCCGCGCAGCACGATGCCGATCGCCGCGATCGTGAGCGGGACGAACATCGTCAGCCAGATCGACTGGTACGCCTCCGGGAAGCCCGCCCACGTGACGACGAGGACGAAGATCAGCCAGACGTGGTTGGCCTCCCACACGGGACCGATCGAGTGCTCGACGAGGTCGCGCGGCGCCGCGCCCCGCTCGGCTCCCCCGGCCGTCAGGTCCCAGAACCCCGCGCCGAAGTCGGCCCCCGCGAAGGTCGCGTACGCGGCGATGGCGAGCAGCAGCACCGCGGCGACGAGGGTCGCGCTCATGTCACGGGCTCCGGGTCCTGCCGTCGCTCGTCGCCGTGGCGCCCGTCCTCGGCCCTGCCGTCGCCGGGTCCGGCGACGCCCGCGGGCTCGGGCACGCGCGCGGACCCCGGCGTCGGGCCGTACGGGGTGTCGTCGTCGACGAACCCGGACGCGCGGCGGAACCGCCGGCTCATCGCGCGCAGCACGAGCACCGTGGTGGTGCCGAGCGCGACGTACAGCAGGACGATCGCGACGAACGTGAGCCACACGCTCTCGTTGCCGGTCGCGGCGTCCTCGACGCGCATGACCTCGTACACGATCCACGGCTGGCGCCCGACCTCGGTGACGATCCAGCCGGCCTCCATCGCGACGACCGCGAGCACGCCCGAGCATGCGGCGATGCCCAGGAACAGCCGCCCCTGCGGCGCGCGCCGCTTCACCAGCCACGTCAGGCCGTACCAGACGGCCAGCAGGAACAGCAGCGTCCCGATCCCCACCATGACGTCCCACGCGAGGTGGACGATGTTGGTCTCGCGGATCGACGGGCGCTCGTCCGGCGGGACCGAGTCGAGCCCTTGCACCACCGTCGAGCGCCCGGTGCTCGGGTCCGACAGCCACGACGCGAGCCCGGGGATCGGGATCCCGCCCTCGACCTGCCCGTCCTCGTCGAGGTGCCCGAGCAGCGTCTCGGGGACGTCCGAACCGGTCGTCGGGACCAGCTCGATCGCCGCGAACTTCACCGGCTGGTTCTCGTACACCCATCGCGCCAGGCCGTCACCCACGCCCATCTGGACCGGCGCCGCGATCGCGGCGACCGTGAACGCGATCGTGAACCCGAGCCGGTGGTAGCGGTCGCGTCGTCCGCGCAGCATGGCCGTGGCGTACACCGACGCCACGAGGAACCCGCCGACCAGGTACGCCGCGACGATCATGTGCGCCGCCTGCCACGGCATCGACTCGTTGAAGATCACGCGCACCGGGTCGACGTCGACCACGTTCCCCTGGGAGTCCAGCGTGTAGCCCGTCGGCGCGTTCATCCACGCGTTGGCCGCCACCACGGAGACCGACCCGAGGACGCCCGCGAGCACGACGGGCACGCCCGTCCAGAGGTGCGGCCAGGGCCGCAGGCGCTTCCAGCCGAAGATGTACACCGCGATGAAGATCGCCTCGAGGAAGAAGAACAGCCCCTCGAAGGCGAACGGCACCCCGAACGCCTCGCCCCACTGCCCCATGAACCGTGGCCACAGCAGCCCGAACTCGAAGCTCAGCACCGTCCCCGTCACGGCGCCCACCGCGAACGTCACCGCCATGTACTTCGACCACCGCTGCGCGAGCTCGAGCGCGTCCCGGTCGTCGTGCCTGATCGCGCGGTAGTTCGCGATCAGCGCCATCGCCGCCCACGAGACGCCCAGCGGCACCAGGATGATGTGGAACATCAGCGTGAACGCCATCTGCGACCGCGCCCACGGCACCGGGTCCACCGCGGCGAGCGCGGTCAGCACGTCGAACGTCTGGCTCGTGTCCACGTCGCGACTCCCCGTACGGCGACGATCGGGTGAGGACGTGCTCTGGTGCTCTTGCGGTGGCGCCGGGTGGCGCCACGGACCGGTCAGCCGGGGGTCGGCGCCCAGGTGATCGGGCCGGCGGAGCCCGCGGCGCTGCGCGGCTGGACGTCGAGCATGATCTGGTCACCCAGGTCGACCGTGACCGGCGCGTTCTCGTCGACGTCGTCCGGCACGCCGACGACCGACGTGGTGGGGACGAAGTCCATCGTGCACGGGCCGTCCGACGTGGCCCCGACCTCGACGGTCAGGGTGCCGCCCGTGAGCGTCGCCTCCGGCTCGGCGACGATCGGGCAGGTGCTCGAGCCGAACGTGACGACGTACAACAGCCCGTCGTCCGGCGCCCAGCCGGCACCCGGCGAGCCGCTGTCGTCCGGCGGCGTCACGCCCGCGGGCAGGCCCGACCCGGTGACGCCCGCCTCGAGGACGGCTTCCTGGATCGCCTGCGGTGACGCGTCCGCGGTCGGGCTGGAGGACGTGGAGGGGGACCTGCTCGTCGGCTCACCCTCGGGCTCCCCGCCACCCGAGGTGGCGCAGGAGCACACCGTCGCCATCACGACGACGGCGACGCTGCTCGCGGCTGCTGCACGACGGACCGCCCCCAGTCCCATGGACCCGACCATACCGCCGCAAACCGTCCTGTCCAGGGGTCGGACAGGTCGGAGCCACACGCAGCGGCCGCGGAACCGTCTACCGCCGACGAGCCGGGCCCGGTGCGGCGAGGAACCGCGACCCGGGTGCCGAGGCGGCGAACGGCCCCGGCACGACCTTGTCCCGCGCGATCCCGAAGACGTCGGTGCCGAGGTCCAGGTCGGAGCCGTCGGGATTCGTCCAGGGCATCTCCGCCTGGTAGCTCGTCCCGAGCCGCGCGGTCGTCACGGGGGCGACGACGTCGATGCCCTCGGCGTCGCCCACGTCGACCCGGACGGTCCCCGCCTCGGCGTCGACCACGCTGACGCGCACCGGCGACGTGCTGACCACGAGCGGCGTGCGCTCCGCGCGGAACGGCTCGGCGCCCTCCGCGTAGAGGTTGCCGTCGACCCAGACCGGGAGCCGCGGACCTGCCAGGTCGCTGCCCTGCTCGTGCGGGTACTCCTCCGGCGTCGGGTAGGCGTCGTACTGCGACGTGCCCACCGGGGTCGGGACGAAGGTCGCCCGCCCGGGCACGCCGTCCATGTCGATCGCGCCGGACCAGAAGCTCGCGAGCGCCGGCTCCACCTGCCCGTCCGACCCCGGGGCGTCGCTGGTGCCGCGGTCCCCGACGAAGACGTTGTTGTAGAACCGGTCGTCGCCGCCGAGGATGTTCGACACGCCGTAGACGGCCGTCGCGTGCGGCAGGTGGTACGGCGTGTACCGCTGGTGCTCGGTGCAGTTCGCGAAGCGCCCCGCGACGTAGTTGTGCACGTACGCGCCGCCGGTGGACATGTCCTTGACCGCCCACGGCGAGAGGAAGAGGTTCGAGTCCACGAGGTACGGACCGTGGCAGACCTCGACCATGAGGTCCTCGGCCGTCGAGGCGTAGAGCACGTTGCGCCGGACCTGGGTGCCCTGGGCCTGCCAGTCCAACCACAGCGCGCGGTGCGTGTGGTGGATCGTGTTCCCGCTGATCACGGTGTCGACGGCGGCGTGCAGCTTGATCCCCGCCACCTCGGCGCCGTGCCACTGCCGCTTCACGTGGATGCGCGAGATGTGGTTGTCGGCGATGGTCGAGAACGCCGCGCCCAGGTGCCCGACGACGCCGGCCTGCTCGCAGTCCCGGATCGTGTTGCGGCGCACGGTGTGGGAGCCGACGTGGTCCCGGTGCCACGGGTGCGGCTCGCCCGCATCCGGCCCGCCCAGGACGAGCGCCCGCTGGATCACCTCGCGCTCGCGCTGCGTGCCGCCCTTCGCGCCGTCCGGCCCCGCCGCCGCCTCGTTCTGCCCGGTGCTGGCCTCCTTGCCGAGCGAGACGCCGACGTTCTTCGAGTCGGTGATCGTGTTGTCCTCGATCACCCAGCCCGTCGACCAGTGCGGGCCGATCAGCCCCTCCTGCAGCGCGGTGGGCGGGGCCCACTGCGTGGCGGCCTTCGTCAGGGTGAACCCGCGCACGGTGATGTGGTCGATGCCCGTCGCGGAGGGCCAGAAGACGAAGGTGCGCGCGTTGATCTCGACCTCGTGCTCGGCGGGGTCCGCGCCGCCGAAGCTCGCCCAGATCGTGGTGACGTCGTCGCCCACCTCGCAGTACCAGGTGAGCAGCGAGCCCTCCGGGTCGAACGAGTCCGGGGTGACCTCGGGGTGCTCGACGCCGCCGAGCGTCAGCGACTCGTACATCGACTTCCCGTCGAGGTACACCTCCCCCGTGTGCCAGGTGTTGACCCGGTCGAAGAACCAGTCCCCGCCGATGCGCTCCGCGTACGGGTTGCGTCCCCCGAACAGGGCGTTCGGCACCTCGGTGACCCAGACGCGGCCGTCGGCGCCGGGATGGGGCCGCCAGTCGGTGACGACCTCGGCACCGGAGATCGTCACGGGCTCGAAGCGCCCGTCGGAGCCGACCGCGGCCTGGTAGGTGATCGGCGCGTCGACCGTCCCGCCGCGCGGGGGGTTCACCCACTCGCGGTACACGCCTTCGTGCACCGCGACGGTGTCGCCCGGCATGGCGGCCTGCGCTGCCCGGTCGATGGTCCGGAAGGGGGTTTCGGCCGACCCGTCGGCCAGGTCGGAGCCGGTGACGGCGACGTGCAGGACGGTCATGACAGCGCCTCTCGTCGATCGCCGGAGTCCGCCGCCTCCTGCGGCTCCGGTGGTGGCACGAACCGCCGGGCGACGAAGAACCGCTCGAGCAGGTAGCACCACCACACGAGGATCAGGCCGGGCACCACGAGGACCGCGATCGGGACGTTCCAGAGGAGGACGCCCCCGAGGACCGCGGCGATCGCGAGCAGGAACGTCAGGCTGGGCGTCGTCAGCCCCAAGGTGAACCCGTTGCGCAGCTGGCGCCAGGTGGGGTTGGTGAAGCGAGCGACGAGGGGGAGGCACCAGAAGAGCAGCAGGAGGAGGACGAGTCCGACGACCAGGAGCGGTACGAGCACCTCGGCCAGCCCGGACGTGGGCAGGTACGAGAGCGAGACGATGCCGGCGGCCGCGACCGGGACGGCCAGCAGCCCGACGGCGGTCGCCTGCTTCCAGCTCTGCCGCCAGGCCGTGGTGACGACGGTCAGCAGGCCCGCGTCCTTGCCCAGGACGTACCGGCGGCAGACCTCGTAGGCGATGACGGTTCCCGCCCCCGCCGTCACGACGAGGCCGACGCTCACGAGCCAGAACAGGCTGATCAGGATGACGGAGCCGAGCGAGTCGAGGACGCGCCACAGCCGCGACGCGGGGTTGAAGCGGAAGATGGTCGGGGCCTCTCGGTGCGACGTGGCGGGTCGTGCGGACGGGTCGGCCTCCCGTACGGCGGGAGGCCGACGCCGTCAGCCCTTGACGGAGCCGATCATGAGACCGGACACGAAGTGCTTCTGGAGGAACGGGTAGACGAGCAGGATCGGCACGGCCGCCACCATCGTGATCGCCGACCGCAGCGCGATCGGGGTGGTGAGCTGCCCACCGCTCCCCACGGAGGCCGCGTTGCCCGCGACGTTCGCGGAGTTCGCCCCGGCGTTCATCGAGCTCGCGAGCAGCTTCTGCAGCTCGTACTGCAGCGTGGACAGCGCCTGGTCGCCCGAGTTGTACAGCAGCGTGTCGAGCCAGGCGTTCCAGCTGCCGACCGCGACGAACAGCCCCACCACGGCCAGCGCGGGCTTGCACAGCGGCATGATGATCTGCCACCACGTGCGGAACTCCCCCGCCCCGTCGACGCGCGCCGACTCGGTGATCTCGTCGGGGATCGACTTCATGTACGTGCGCAGGATGATCAGGTTGAACGCGCTGATGATCACCGGCACCCAGTAGGCCTGGAAGCTGTTCAGCATGCCCAGGTCCTTGATGAGCAGGTAGTTGGGGATCAGCCCGGCGTCGAAGTACAGGGTCAGCACGAAGATCAGGGTGATCGGGCGGCGGAAGATGAACTCCTTGCGGCTGAGCGCGTAGGCGAGCATCGAGGTGAAGAACAGGTTCGTCGCCACCACCACGACGGTCTTGAGGACGCTCATGAAGAACGCCTGGTAGATCGTGTTCATGTTGAGCACGACCTCGTAGTTCTTCAGCGAGAAGACCCGGGGCCAGATGCCGATGCCGCCGCGGACGGCGTCCATGCCGTCGTTCAGCGAGATGGCGAGCGTGTTGAGCAGCGGGTAGACCATGAGCGTCGCGAGCGCCAGGAGGAACGTGGTGTTCAGCGTCGTGAAGATGACGCGCTCGGCCGTCCACCGGTGACGCGGCGACCTGCTCCGCGGTGCGCGCCGAGGCAGGGACTTCGGGGCGAGGGTGCTTGTCATGACGTCCTCCTAGACCAGCGTCTCTTGGTTCAGGCGCTTGGCCGCCAGGTTCGCCGAGCCCACCAGGATGATGGCGACGACGGTCTTGAAGATGCCCGCGACGACGGCGAGGTCGTAGTTCCCCAGCTGGTAGCCGTAGCGCAGCACGAAGACGTCGATGGTCTCGGCCCGCTCGGAGATCAGCCCGTTGCCGAGGAAGTACGGCAGCTCGAAGTTCGTGGACAGGATCCAGCCGGCGTTGATGATGAGCAGCACGACGATCGTGGGCCGGATCCCGGGCAGCGTGATGTTCCACATCTTGCGGTACCGGCCCGCCCCGTCGACCTCGGCGGCCTCGTACAGGCTCGGGTCGATCGCGGTGATCGCGGCCAGGTAGAGGATCGTGTTCCAGCCGAGCTCCTTCCACAGGCTCGTCCCGGCGACGATGCCCCAGAAGTGGTTCGGCTCGGTGAGGAACAGGACCGGTTCCTGCACCAGGCCCACGGCCATGAGGGCCTGGTTGATGAACCCGCCCGACGAGGGCAGCGACAGCGCCACCGACGCCAGGCTGGCCACGATCACCCAGCTGAGGAAGTGGGGCATGTAGGTGATGTTCTGCATGATCCGCTTGAACGGGGCGTTCTTGACCTCGTTCAGCAGCAGCGCCAGGACGATGGCCCCCAGGGTCCCGACGACGAGGGTGAGGACCGACTGCCCGACCGTGTTGATCACGACCCGGCGGAAGCGTTCACCGTTGACGCCGGTGAACAGGTCGACGAAGTTCTCGAAGCCGACCCACTCCTGGTTCCAGATGCTGCCGCGACCCGGCTTGTAGTCCTGGAAGGCGATCGCCCAGCCGTAGACCGGGACGTACTTGAACAGGATCTGGTACATCAGCAGCGGGACGGCCATCGCGAGCAGGACCCGCTGCGCCCAGATCCTGTCCCAGGTGATCTTGCGCCGGGGCTCCTTCGGCGTTCGCGTCCGGGCCTTGCGGCGTGGAGCGCGCGAGCCGCTCGCGGGCTCCTGGGCCGGTTCGAGCCCGGTGGCGGCCACAAGCGTGGTGACCGTGGTGTCCGTCATCTGTCCAACCTCGTCGTCGCCGGGCGGTGGGTCGTCGTCGAGGACGCGTGGTGAGAGGGCACCCCCCACCACGCGTCCTCGCGGACTGCTACCAGTTCTCCAGACGGTCCTGGATGCCGGCGTTGATGGCGTCCTCGTACACCTCGACGTCGATCTTCTTGATCGTGTCGACGTAGGCCTTCCAGCCCGCCTCGAACTCGGCGGGGTCACCCGCGATGATCTTCGGCAGGTTCTGCACGTTGGCGTCGGTCAGCTGCTGGTTGACCTCGTTGGCCTCGTCGGAGAGCGTGATGTTCCACGCCGGGTAGTACTTCGGGTTCTCCGGCTGCGGGTTCATGAACTCGAGCCAGGTCTTCTTGCCGTACTTCTCCATGACGCCGCGGTCGTACTCGGTCAGCGTCGCGAAGAACTCGGCGGGCTGGTCGTCGGGGCTGTAGGCGTTGCCGTCGGAGAACTGGCCGTTGTGCTTGGGCAGCACGTCGAGCAGCGCCTCGAGACGGTTGGAGGCACGCCAGGTGAGGTCGCGCGCGTTGGCCCGCTGCTCCTCGGTGCGCGTGAACATCCCGTCCTCGCCGACCTGGTAGTCCTCGCCCTCGACGCCCCACGAGAGCACCTTCTGCCAGGGCTCGCTGAGCATCAGGTCGAGGAACTTCATCGCCTTCTCCGGCTGCTTGCTGGAGACGGAGATGCCGAAGCCCTGGTTCGTGTTCATCACGGGGCGGTCGGCGTACCAGGGCTCCGCGCCGTCGTAGACGGGCATGAGCGGCACGTAGGTGTACTCGTCCTTGCCGGCGCTGCGCAGCGAGTCGGTGGCGGTCTGGAAGTTCCAGCCCTGGTCGTGCATGCCCAGGACGGTGCCGGTGGCGAGCTTCGCGGTGTACTGGTCGAACGTCAGGGTGAAGGACTCGCGGTCGACGACACCCGCCTTGTACTGCTCGTTGAGGACCTGGTAGAAGTCCTTCGCGATGTCCTTGTCGGCGTAGATCTCCGCGTGGTCGTCGTCGTCGACGATGACGCCACCGTTGTTCGGCGAGCCGGCCAGCAGCGCCGGCGGGTTGGTCATGCCCCACTCACGGCCCGTCGACGCGAGGACCTCGAAGCCGACCGTCGGGGCGCCGTCGGTCTGGGGGTTCTTCGCCTTGTAGTTCGCGATGAGCTCGAAGTAGCGGTCGAGCGTCATGGTGCTGAGGTCCGGCCAGCCTGCGTCCTCGAGAACACGCTTCTGGATCCAGAACGCGGGGCCGTAGTAGGTGCCGCCCGTGACCTCGCCGTAGAAGCGGTTGTAGTTCGGGAAGATGTACAGGCCCGGGTCCACCTCCTCGCCCGAGTAGCTCATCTTCTTGAGGTCGTCCTCGACGTGCGTCGAGAGGTTCGGGTAGTCGCCCGTCTCCAGCATGTCGTCCAGACGCAGGAGGGCGCCGCCCTCGAGCAGACGCATCTTCAGGTCGGTGGTGCCGACCAGGTCGGGGTACTCGCCGCCCGCGAGCATGACGCCGATCTTCTGGTCCACGGCGTCCGGCGTGACGATCTCGTACTTCAGCGTGACGCCGAGGTTCTCCTCGAGCAGCTTCGTGATCTTGTTGTCGGGGGCCGGGGCCTGCGAGGCCGTCGTGATCCAGGTCGTGAGCGTCGTCGGGTTGCTGGGGGTGAGCGTCCCCGACTGGTCCGCGAGCTCCCCCTCGGGGATGACGACGTCCTTCGGGTCCTCGTCGGGGGCGTCGGAGGTACACCCGACCAGTCCGGCCGACACTGCGGCGACCAGGACAAGAGCTGACAACTTCGTTCTAGCGGTACGCACCGAGGTCTCTCCCTTGAGAACAGTTCCGGTCGTCCTTGACGGGAACCCGTGCACATCGGACGCGAGCTCGGGCTTGGCGTCCTCATCCCGGCGGGATTTTAGCGTTAAAGTAGAGACGCCCCCACGAACCGTCAAGCCCCTCGAAGGTCTCGAGATGGTCACGGTCACACCCGGCCCCGACGGCACCGGGGCTCCCTCGACGTCGCCGTGACGAGGGTCTTGCGGACCGACTTTTTATCGATATAGTGAGCGCGCCCCGGCGCCGTGGCGAGACACCTCCGGGTCCGACGAGCGCAGGCTGGACTGGCAGACTGTCGCGGGAGAGGAGGACGCGCATGGTGCGGATGGCGGACGTGGCCCGCGCGGCCGGCGTCTCGGTCATGACCGTGTCGAACGTCCTCAACGAGCGCCTCCCCGTCAACGAGCCGACGCGCGCCCGCGTCATGGCGGCTGTGGAAGCCCTCGGCTACGAGGTCAACCTGACGGCGCGGCACCTGCGGGCCGGACGGACCGACACCGTCGCCTTCGTCGTCCCGAGCTTCCACGACTACTTCGGCGAGCTCGCCGACCAGGTCGCCCCGCTGATCGAGGCGGAGGGGCGTCACCTCGTCCTCGAACGGACGAGCGCCGACGCGGAGCAGGAGATGGAGGCGCTGAGCGTCGCGCGGCTCCAGATCTACGACGGCGTCCTGCTGTCGGTCGCCGGACTCGACCTGGAGCAGCTGGCGCGGGTGCGCACCGCCAAGCCGATCGTGCTGCTGGGCGAGCGCGACGTGCCCGACCACCTCAACCACGTGCGCCTCGCGAACGAGTCGGGTGCCCACCTCGCCACGGCCCACATGATCGAGCGCGGCTCGCGCCGCATCGTGGCGCTCGGCTGCTCGTTCGACGCCGCGCACATGATGACCACGGACCGCCGCGTCGGGTGGGAGAACGCGTGCCGCGACGCCGGCCTCGCCGCCGACCCGGCCTATGTCGTGCCCGTCAGCGACTACACGTCGCTCGGGGGTCGCGACGCGATGCTCGAGGTCATCGCCTCCGGGCTGCCCTTCGACGGCGTCTTCGCCGTCACCGACATCGTCGCCCTCGGGGCGCTGTCCGCGCTGGTCGACAACGGGCTGCGCGTCCCCGTCGACGTCCAGCTCGCCGGGTTCGACAACCTCGACATGTCGCGCTTCGTCCCCCCGGGCATCACGTCGGTCGACGCCAACCACGAGGGCGTGGCCCAGGCGGCGGTCGGTCTGCTGCACCGCCAGATGTCGGGCTGGACCGGTCCTGCCGAGCACGTCGTCGCACCCGTCCGCCTCGTGGTGCGTGGATCCACCCGCGGTGGCGACTAGCCACACGCACGTGCGCGGCCCGCCGCGTCACCCCGCCTCGCTCCCCCGGTCAAAGGAGACCCACCCCTGTGAGCACCTCTGTGCCGTCGCCGACCCGCACGACAGCGATCATCGACCTCGACCTGCCCGGTGCGACGATCAGCCGGCACGTGTACGGGCACTTCGCCGAGCACCTGGGCCGGTGCGTCTACGGCGGGTTCTGGGTCGGAGAGGACTCCCCCGTCCCGCACGTGCGCGGGATCCGGTCCGACGTCGTCGCGGCCCTGCGGGACCTGCACATCCCGAACCTGCGCTGGCCGGGCGGCTGCTTCGCCGACGACTACCACTGGCGGGACGGGATCGGCCCACGCGAGCAGCGGCCCCGGATGGTCAACTCGCACTGGGGTGACGTCGTCGAGGACAACGCGTTCGGCACCCACGAGTTCATGGACCTGTGCGAGCTGCTCGGGGCGGACCCGTACGTGTCGGGGAACGTCGGGTCCGGCAGCGTGGCGGAGATGTCGGACTGGGTCGAGTACCTGACCCGGGCGGACGACTCGCCGATGGCGGCGCTGCGGCGGGCGAACGGGCGCGACGAGCCGTGGCGCGTGCCGTTCTGGGGCCTGGGCAACGAGGCGTGGGGGTGCGGGGGGCACCTGCGCGCGGAGCAGTTCGCGTCGTTGGCCCGTCAGTACGCCACGTACTCGCGCGACCACGGCGGGAACGCGCTGTACCGGATCGCGGCGGGCGCGAACGAGTCGGACCTGCACTGGACCGAGACGCTCATGCGGTCGTTCGACGACCTGGCCGCCGACCCGGCCGAGCCGGCCCGGCCGTTCCAGGCCCTGTCGCTGCACTACTACACGATGTCCGGCTCGTGGGGCGACAAGGGCGACGCCACCGGCTTCAGCACCGACGAGTGGTACACGACGATGGCCCGGGCTCGCCGCATGGAGGAGCTGCTCACCCGCCACTCGACGGTGATGGACCGGTACGACCCGCACCGCAAGGTCGGCCTGGTCGTCGACGAGTGGGGCACGTGGTGGAACGTCGAGAAGGGCACGAACCCCGGGTTCCTGTACCAGCAGAACACGCTGCGCGACGCGCTGGTCGCGTCCGTGCACCTCGACGCGTTCCACCGGCACGCCGAGCGGGTCGTGATGGCGAACATCGCGCAGACGGTCAACGTGCTGCAGGCGATGATCCTCACCGACCCGGACACCGGCGCGCTGGTCCTCACCCCGACGTACCACGTGTTCGGGATGAACCGCGGGCACCACGACGCCGCGGCGCTCGCCGTGCACCTGCGCGACGTCGAGACGCGGGCCGTCGACGGGACCGAGCTGCCGCTGATCTCCGCGTCGGCGTCGGTGAAGGGTGACGCCGCGCTGGTCTCGTTGTCGAACCTCGACACCGACACCGACCGCACGGTCGTGCTCGACCTGCGCGGCCGCGACGTCGTCGGGCACGAGGCACGGGTGCTGACGGCACCCGCCCTGGACGCGCACAACACCCCGGAGCAGCTCGACGCCGTCGCCCCGACCGCGCACGACGGCGTCCGGCCCCACGCGCGCGGGCTCGAGGTCGACCTCCCCGCGCACTCCTACGTGACCGTCGGTCTCGGCCTCCGTTGACGGGACGCGACCACCGGGCCGTCACCGTCGCCCACCCGGTCGTCCTCGCGGACGTCCCCGACCCGGACGTCGTCTTCGACGGCCGGCACTACTACATGGTCAGCACGACCATGTACTTCGCGCCGAGCGTGCCGATCATGCGCTCGGACGACCTGGTGCACTGGTCGATCGCCGGCTACACCGGCCCGATCCTCGACGACACGGACGCGCTCGCCCTGCGCGACGGGCAGAACGCCTACGGGCGGGGCACGTGGGCCGCGAGCATCCGGCACCACGAGGGCACGTACTACGTCTCGGTCGGCAGCCTCACCACGCAGAAGACGTACGTCTACGCGACGCCGAGCATCGAGCACGGGCCGTGGACCCGGTCGGTCCTCGACGGCTACGCCCACGACCAGTCGCTGCTGTTCGACGACGGGGACACCTACCTCGTGTACGGCGGCGGGGTGATCGACCTGCGCCGGCTCCGCCGGGACGACGACGGGACCTTCGTCTGGGACGGTCCGGCGACGCGGCTCGTCGACGACGCGAACGTCGACCAGACCAGCGGCCTGGACGCCGAGGGCGCGCACGCCTACAAGATCGGCGACCACTACTACGTCTTCATGATCGAGTGGCCGACGGACGGGATCCGCCAGGAGATCGTGTGGCGGTCGACGTCGCTGACGCCGCAGTCCCAGGGCGGGACCTGGGAGGGCAGGGTCGTGCTCCGCCAGGCGGTCACGGTCGACGGGCGCCCCGGCGACGGCGTCGCCCAGGGCGGCGTCGTCCAGGCGGCCGACGGGCACTGGTACGCGATGCTCTTCCAGGACGAGGGGCCGCTCGGGCGCGCACCGCAGCTCGCGCGCGTGACCTGGGACGAGGACGGGTGGCCGGTCTACACGCTCGACGCCGGGACGACGCTCCCGGGAACGGCGACGTCGGCGGGGGCGACCGAGCTCCTCGTCTCGGATGACTTCGACAACGCACCCACGCCGGCCGGCTACTGGAACGCCGTTGGTGCCGGTGCCCTGACGGCGTCGGACGAGAACGCCTGGAACGGGTCGAGCCTCGGGCTCACGTGGCAGTGGAACCACAACCCGGACCACCGGTTCTGGTCGCTCACCGACCGGCCCGGCCACCTGCGGCTCACCACGGGCAGCATCGCGTCCGGCATCCTCGACGCCCGCAACACGCTCACCCAGCGCACGGTCGGGCCCGCGAGCGCCGCGGCGATCTCGCTGGACGTCTCCGCGATGGTGGACGGCGACGTCGCGGGCCTGTCCGCGTACCAGCAGAAGTACGGGTACGTGGGCGTCGAGATGGCCGACGGGGAGCGTCGGCTCGTCATGCGCCGTGCCGACCGGCAGGGGCGCGTCGCCTTCACCAGCACTCCTGTGCCGCTGACCGCCGGGACGGTGCTGCTCCGCGCGGACGTGGACTTCCGGGACGCCGCCGACCGCGCCTCGTTCGCGTACTCGCTCGACGGCGCCGCCTGGACGCCGATCGGCGACGACCTGGCGATGGAGTACAGCCTCGACCACTTCACGGGGTACCGGTTCGCGATCTTCTGCTACGCCACGGCCGAGACCGGCGGCCACGTGGACGTCGACTGGTTCCGTGTCGGCGACGACATCGGAGGGACGCGGCCGTGACGAGAGGACTCGTGCCCGAGCTCGACGCGCGCCGCCACCTCGTCGAGGGATTCGCGGACTTCACGCAGATCCCGGAGGCGGTCGTCGCGCGGTGGAAGGCGCCGTTCGGGCCGCCCGAGGACTGGGACCTGACCGTGGTCGACCAGGTGGTCCCCGGCCCGCACGGCCCGGTGCCCGTGCGCGTCTACACGCCGGTGGGCCCGTCGCCCGACGGGGGCCGCGCGTGCCTGGTCTGGATGCACGGCGGCGCGTTCGCGTGGGGCGACCTCGACATGGCGGAGGCGCACGAGGTCGCGCGCGGTCTCGCCGGACGCGCGGACGCCGTCGTCGTGTCGGTCGACTACCGCCTGTGCCCGGTGATGCCCGAGCTCGGCGGCACCGTCGGCGACCGCGTCGACGAGCGCGGCGAGCCCGTCCGGTTCCCCGTCCCGCAGGACGACTGCCGCGCCGTGCTCGACGCCGTGCGCGCGGACCCGGCACGCCTCGGGGTCGACGCGGCTCGGGTCGCGATCGGTGGCGCGAGCGCGGGCGCCTTCCTCGCGGCGGCCGTGACCCTGCGCACCGTCGAGGACGGCCGGGCGCCCTGGCAGACGTTCTTGGTGTATCCGATGCTGCACGCCCGGGTGCCGGAGCTCGGAGGCGAGCTCCGCGCGGCGGTCGACTCTGCTCCGCGCGCGCTCCAGCTCCCGCCGTGGATGGTCGACGCCACGAACCGCACGGTGCTCGGGCACGAGCCGAAGCAGTCCGACGACGAGGCGTTCCCCGGCCTGGCGGCGCGTCTCGAGGGCTTCCCCGCGACCTACGTGGAGAACGCCGAGTGCGACGCGTTCCGGGCGAGCGGCGAGCACTTCAGCACGCGCCTGCGCGCCGCCGGCGTCGACGTCGTCGAGGTGACCCGGGCGGGCGTGCCCCACGGCCACCTCGACTGGGTGGGGTTCGCGTCCGCGCGGGACACCCTGGACGCTCTCGCCGGGCGGCTCGGTGCACACGCCGCCGCGGATCGGCAGCACTCGACCCCCCAAACCTGACCCGACGGACGGTGCCCGGCCGCGACGGACCGCAGGAGGCACCGCGTGGACCGAAGGAGATCTCCATGTCCCACGACGCGCACGCGCTCGACGCGCTCCGGGTGGACGGCGCGCCGCCGACGGACGCGCCGCTGCACCACGTGTGGAACCGGTGCGTGGGCGCGGGCCGGGCCAACGAGGCGCTGCGCGCCGACTGGCAGGCCCACCTCCGCGAGGCCGTCGACGTGCTCGGGGTCCGGTCCGTGCGGTTCCACGGCCTGTTCCACGACGACATGTTCGTGTACCGCGCCACCTACGGCGGCGGGTTCGCCCCGCCGGAGGTCCTGCCCGAGCCGCCGATCACCTTCAGCTACGTCGACATGGTGTTCGACGCGATCCTCGACGCGGGCGCGCGCCCGTTCGTCGAGCTCGGGTTCATGCCCCGGGACCTGGCCACGCAGACCGAGACGCTGTTCTGGTGGAAGGCGCACTGCAGCCCGCCCACCGACATGGCGGAGTGGGTCCGCCTCGTGAGCGAGACGGTGCGGCACTGGATCGAGCGGTACGGCCTCGACGAGGTGCGCCAGTGGCGGTTCGAGGTGTGGAACGAGCCCAACCTGGTCCCCCACTTCTGGACCGGCACCCGCACCGAGTACTTCGAGCTCTACGAGGCGACCGCGCGCGCCCTGAAGGCGATCGACCCGCAGCTCAAGGTCGGCGGGCCGTCGACGTCCGTGTTCGTGCCCGACGCCCGCTACGCCGGCGAGACCTACGACCGCGCGGCCGAGTTCGCGACCGGCCAGGCACCCGACCCCGACGCGCTCGACTGGCAGCCGGTCTGGGTCCGCGAGCTCGTCGAGTGGTGCGCCGAGCGCGACCTCCCGCTCGACTTCCTCTCGACGCACCTCTACCCGACGGACTACGCCGCCGACGGCACCGGCAGCGGGTTCAGAGCCATCCACCGCCACGTGGACGCCACCGAGCAGGACCTGCGCCTCATGCGCGAGCTCATCGCCGCGAGCCCGTACCCCGACGCCGAGCTGCACATCACCGAGTGGTCGAGCTCGCCGTCGAGCCGGGACCGCACGCACGACACCCTGTTCGCCGCGACGTACATCACGCGCGCGTTCCTCAAGGGCGCTCCGCTCGCGGACTCGATCTCCTACTGGACGTTCACCGACATCTTCGAGGAGGGCGGCGCCGGGCTCGGCCCGTTCCACGGCGGCTTCGGGTTCGTCAACGAGCAGGGCATCCACAAGCCCACGTTCCACGCCGTCGCGATGCTGAACCGGCTGGGCGACCGCGTCGTCCACCAGGACGAGCAGGGCATCATCACGCGCTCGTCCGACGACGGCCGCGTGTCCGCGGTGTTCCTGAACTACCCCGCCGCGATGGGCACCCGCGGCGTCGAGCAGCACGACTCCTACGCCGCGACGCGCGCGTACCGGGAGATCGGGACGGCCCGGCGGGTCCGCCACACCGTCGCAGGTCTCGAGCCGGGGACCGTCTTCCAGGTCGAGGTGCTCGACTGGGAGCACGGCAACCCCGCGGAGGCGTGGCACCAGATGGGCGAGCCGCTCAACCTCACCCGCGCTCAGACCGCCGCGCTCAAGGCCGTCGCGGACGACCTGCACCGCTGGACGATCGCCGTCCCGGAGTCAGGCGTCCTCGAGCTCGACCTCGACCTGCCCGCGTGGGCCGTCGCCTCCGTGGCCCAGGTCGATCCCCCGGCGACTGCCGGAGCACGTTGACGCGTCGGTCTGCGGCGGTTCGACCAGCCGCAGACACACGAACGGCTCCGAGCCGAAGCCCGGAGCCGTTCGTGTTCGCTGTCTCAACGAGTGTCCGGAGGGGGACTTGAACCCCCACGCCCTTTCGGGCACTAGCACCTCAAGCTAGCGCGTCTGCCATTCCGCCACCCGGACAGGTGGACCGTCCGGGGGCCCGTGGGCTCCCTCAGGTGCGGCAGAAAAGATAGCACGGTGCGGCGGCCGGGCATGCATCGGTCCCGGGGTGCAGACTGACGCCACCGGCCTGGGCATCAGCGCCGGGGATCGAGTCCGAGGTGGCGGGGGGTTCATGGCCGAGGCGACCGGCACCGGGAGCAAGGGGCTGACCGGCCCGAGCAACCCGGCGGCCCGCAAGGTGGCAGGGGCACGACGCAACCCCAGCGTGTACGGGGTCGAGCACACCGCACCGCACTGGCTGCGGGTCATGGCGGGAGTGTCCTGGCGGCTCCTCGTGGTGCTCGCGGCCGTCGCGCTCGTGTTCTACGCCACGTCCCGCGTGCAGCTGCTGTTCATCGCGGTGTTCCTCGCGTTCGTGTTCAGCGCGGTGCTGCGGCCGATCGTCGACTTCCTGTCGCGGTTCATGTGGCGCGGGCTGGCGACGGCGCTCGCGATCCTGGGCGGGATCCTGTTCTTCGTCGGGCTGCTCACCTACATCGGGTACTCGATCGCGAACCAGTGGAACGACCTCACGAAGCAGTTCAGCAACGGCATCTCGCAGATCACGGACTTCCTGCAGAGCGGGTCGTTGCCGTTCACGATCACGAACGAGCAGATCGCCGAGTGGATCAGCAACGCCCAGCAGTGGGTGCAGGACCACGCGGGCGACCTCGCGTCGCAGGCCGCCGCCGGGGCGGGATCGGTCGTCGAGATCTTCACCGCGCTCGCGCTCGCGATCTTCTGCACGGTGTTCTTCCTGGCCCGCGGGCAGGAGATGTGGACCTGGTTCCTCAACCAGCTGCCCACGCGGTTCCGCGAGACCTGGAAGGTCGCGGGCGGCGCCGGCTGGTACACGTTCTCCGGCTACACGCGCGGGACGGTCATCATCGCCGTCACCGACGGCCTGCTCGCGTTCATCCTGCTGACGATCCTGCGCGTGCCGCTGTCGGCGCCGCTCGCGGTGCTCGTCATGATCGGTGCGTTCATCCCGCTGGTCGGCGCACCCGCCGCCATGATCATCGCGATGATCGTCGCGCTCGCCGCGAACGGGCTGTGGTCCGCGGCGATCGTCGGCATCGGCATCGCGCTCATCGGGCAGTTCGAGGGGCACATCCTGCAGCCGCTCGTCATGGGCAAGCAGGTGTCGCTGCACCCCGTCGTCGTCGCGCTCGCCGTCACGGCGGGGACGCTCACGGCCGGGATCCTCGGCGCCGTCATCGCCGTGCCGCTCGTGTCCGTCGTCTGGGCGATCTTCTCCCGCCTGCGGACCCTCGACCCGCCGATGGAGGAGGACGAGGCGGACGACGAGGTGCGGCCGACCAGCGACGACGACACCGCGAGCACGCCCGCGCACGGCTGAACCCGGGCAGGCAGCAGTCGGGCGCGTCGCGGCGGGTGTCAGGCCATGGCTGCCTCGACGGCCGCCTCGACCTCCGCAAGCACGACGGCCGGAGGGTCGAGCAGCGGGGCGGGCAGCGGGCCGAGGTCGAGCGCGACGTGCCGGGCCACGGCGCCCGCGAGGCGCATCGCCCCCCATCGCGCACCGAGGGTGGTCAGCGGGGCGAGCCGCTGCGTCCACGCGTCGACGGTCGGGACGTCACCGGCGACCGCAGCGGCGGCCGTCGCGACCCACGGGCCCGGCAGGATGCCCGCGAGGCCGCTGTGCCACGTCCGGGCACCCGCGAGCAGCGCCTGCGACCCGAGCGCGTCACCGCTGAACCCGACCTCGACGTGCGCCGGGACACCGGCGAGCAGCGCGGCGCAGCGGGTGCGGACGTCGTCGACGTCGAGGCCGCGGTCCTTGAGGCCGCCGATGCCGGGCAGCGCGGCGATCGCGAGGAGGTCGTCGACCGTGAGCTCGAGGCCCGTCGTGCGGGGGTTGTGGTAGATCCAGACCGGCACCTCGGCGACCGCGGCGACGTCCCGGTACAGGGCGAGGGCCTCACCGGCGGTCAGCGGCTGGTACGACATCGGCGGGAGGAGCACGGCGTCGACGCCCGCGGCCCGCGCGGCGGCGGCGTGGCCGAGCACGTCGGCCGTCGTGAGCGCGCCGATCCCGCACACCACGGGCACCCGGCCGTCGACGGCCTCGACCGCGGCCCGAGCGACGCGCGCCCGGTCACCGCCGCCCAGGTAGGCGAAGCCGCCGGTCGAGCCGAGCACCGCGACCGCGTCCGCCCCGGCCGTGACGGCGCGGTCCGCGAGCGCGGCCAGCACGCCGGGGGCGACGCCGCCGTCGGCGGTGCGCGGGGTGGGCAGGTACGCGGCGAGGGGTCCGAGCATGGGCGGGAGGCTAGCGAAGACCCGTCGCCAGGGCGTCGGGTGTGTCAGCGGAAGTCGCGGGACGTGGAGCGGACCTTGAGCGACAGGACGCCCAGGTGCTCGGCGACGAGGTTCGTCGCGCCGTCGGACCGTTCCAGGCGACCACGCACGACGAGCGCCCGGGAGGTCCGCGCGACGCGTCGGAACCGTTGCCACAGCCCTGCGGAGCACACGATGTTGAGCAGCCCGGTCTCGTCCTCGAGCGACAGGAACGTCACCCCGCCCGCGGTGCCCGGACGCTGCCGGTGCGTCACGACCCCCGCGACGGCGACCCGTCGCCCGGGCTCGTGGCGGAACGCGTCGACGACGCGCAGCACCCCCGCCTCGTCCAGGCCGTCGCGGACGAACTGCGTCGGGTAGGAGTCGACGGAAACGCCCGTCGCCCACACGTCGGCCGTCGCGACCTCGACGTCGCTGAGCCCCGGCAGCGTCGGCGCCGCGACCCCGACGCTCACCCCGGGCAGCGTGTCCGGCCCTTCCTGCGCGAGCGCCCCGGCCGCCCACAGCGCCTCGCGGCGGGTCGAGCCGAGGCTGTCGAGCGCACCCGCGGTCGCGAGCGCCTCGACCTGCACGGTGGTCAGCCGGACGCGCCGCACGAGATCGCGCAGGTCCGCGAACGGGCCGTGCGCGACGCGCTCGTCGACGACCTTCTGCGCGACGTCCTCCCCCACCGACCGCACCGACGCGAGCCCGAGGCGCACCGCGAGCGAGCGCGGCACGTCCGCGTCGGCGCCCGTCCGCACACCCGCGGCGACGGCCGGTCCCGTGCCGCTCGGTGCGGGGACCAGCAGCGGCTCCCCGTCCGGCGGCGTCGGGCCGGTGCGTTCGACGCACGCCTGCACGTCGGACGCCTGCACGTCGGGCCGCAGCACCTCGACGCCGTGCCGGCGGGCGTCCGCGGCGAGGCTCTGCGGCGAGTAGAAGCCCATCGGCTGCGCCGCGAGCAGCCCCGCGTAGAACGCGGCCGGGTGGTACACCTTCAGCCACGCGCTCGCGTACACGAGGAACGCGAACGAGTACGCGTGCGACTCGGGGAAGCCGAAGTCCGCGAACGCGCGCAGCTTCTCGTAGATCTGCTCCCCCACGTCCGGCCCGATGCCGTGCGACGCCATGCCCGACATGAGCCGCCCCTTGAGCGCCTCCATGCGTTCCGTCGAGCGCTTCGAGCCCATCGCGCGGCGCAGCTGGTCGGCCTCCGCGGGGGTGAAGTCGGCGACGTCGATCGCCATCTGCATGAGCTGCTCCTGGAACAGCGGCACGCCCTTGGTCTTGGCGAGCGACTTCTCCAGCAGCGGGTGCAGGTACGTGACGGCCTGCCGGCCGTGCGCGCGCTCGATGTACGGGTGCACCGAGTTGCCCTGGATCGGCCCGGGCCGGATGAGCGCGACCTCGATGACGATGTCGTAGAACGTGCGCGGTCGCAGCCGTGGCAGCGTCCCCATCTGCGCACGTGACTCCACCTGGAACACCCCGACGGTGTCCGCCGCGCTCAGGAGGTCGTAGACGCGTGCGTCCTCGGCGGGCAGCGCGTGCAGGTCGAGCTTCTCCCCCTCGTGCTTCTCGACGTCCGTGAACGCGAGCCGCAGCGCCGTGAGCATCCCGAGGCCCAGCAGGTCGAACTTCACGAGTCCCGCGTCGGCGCAGTCCTCCTTGTCCCACTGCAGGACCGTGCGTCCCGGCATGCGCGCCCACTCCACCGGGCATACCTCGATCACCGGCCGGTCGCACATCACCATGCCGCCCGAGTGGATCCCGAGGTGGCGTGGCAGACGCAGGAACCGGTCCGCGAGGTCGACGACGTGCTCCGGGATCTCGTCGAGGTCGCTTGCCGCGGGCGGCAGCACCGCGGGGACGACGTCGTGGCCGTCGGACGTCGCGAGCCCCGGCACCTCGGTCCCGCGCGGTGAGCGCGTCAGCACCGGCGGCGGCTCGTAGGTGTTGCCCCACATCGACGCCTTGGCGCGGCGCCGCTCGTCGCGCGCCGTGCTGACGGCCGTGGCCCGGTCGTGCGGCTCACCCCCCGAACCGTGGCCCTCCGGCGGCCACAGTCCGACGTGCCCGTCGTGCGGGCGGTCGGGGCGGCCCGGCGATCCGGCGCGGCCGTCGTGCGGGCGTTCCGGTCGACCGGGCGATCCGGCACGGCCGTCGTCCGGTCGACCGGGCGACCCGGCACGGCCGTCGTGCGACCGGTCGGGA
>NZ_BHYL01000094.1 GCF_003851725.1 Cellulomonas algicola
GCGGAGAACCGACCTCCCGCGCCCGGCGTTGCGGCCGGGCGCGGGACGGACGGGTCTCAGACGCCGTACTCCTTCTGGATGCGGGCCCAGTTGCGCTCGAGGTCCTCGAGCCCGCCGATGTTGAAGAACGCCTGCTCGGCGATGTGGTCGAACTCGCCGTCCGCGATCTTCTTGAACGCCTCGACCGTCTCCGACACCGGGACCGTCGAGCCCTCGACGCCGGTGAACTTCTCGGCCATGTAGGTGTTCTGCGAGAGGAACTGCTGGATGCGGCGCGCCCGCGCGACGACGGTCTTGTCCTCCTCGGACAGCTCGTCGACACCGAGGATCGCGATGATGTCCTGCAGCTCCTTGTTGCGCTGGAGGATCGACTTCACGCGCGTCGCCACGTCGTAGTGCTCCTGGCCCACGTAGCGCGGGTCGAGGATGCGCGACGTCGAGGCCAGCGGGTCCACGGCGGGGTACAGACCGCGCGACGCGATCTCACGCGACAGCTCGGTCGTCGCGTCGAGGTGCGCGAACGTCGTCGCCGGGGCCGGGTCGGTGTAGTCGTCCGCGGGGACGTAGATCGCCTGGAGCGACGTGATCGAGTGACCACGCGTGGAGGTGATGCGCTCCTGCAGCAGACCCATCTCGTCGGCGAGGTTCGGCTGGTAGCCCACCGCGGACGGCATGCGGCCGAGCAGCGTCGAGACCTCGGAACCGGCCTGCGTGAACCGGAAGATGTTGTCGATGAACAGCAGCACGTCCTGCTTGGCGACGTCACGGAAGTACTCCGCCATCGTCAGCGCCGACAGCGCGACGCGCAGACGCGTGCCCGGCGGCTCGTCCATCTGGCCGAAGACGAGGGCCGTCTTGTCGAAGACGCCCGCCTCCTCCATCTCGACGATGAGGTCGTTGCCCTCACGCGTGCGCTCGCCGACACCGGCGAACACCGACACACCGCCGTGGTTCTGGGCGACGCGCTGGATCATCTCCTGGATGAGGACCGTCTTGCCGACGCCCGCACCACCGAACAGGCCGATCTTCCCGCCCTGCACGTACGGCGTCAGCAGGTCGATGACCTTGATGCCGGTCTCGAACATCGTGGTCTTCGACTCGAGCTGGTCGAAGGCCGGCGCCTTGCGGTGGATCGGCCAGCGCTCGGTGATCTCGATGGTCTCGCCCGGCTCGGCGTTGAGCACCTCGCCGATGACGTTGAAGACCTTGCCCTTGGTGACGTCACCGACGGGCACCGAGATCGGCGCGCCGGTGTCGCGCACCTGCGCGCCCCGGACGAGGCCGTCCGTCGGCTTGAGCGCGATGGCGCGGACGAGCGAGTCACCGAGGTGCTGGGCGACCTCGAGCGTCATCGTGAAGGCGCCCTCGCCCTCACCCTGGGCCGACAGGTCGATGTCGACCTGCAGCGCGTTGTAGAGCTCGGGGATCTGGTCCGCGGGGAACTCGATGTCCACGATCGGACCGATGACGCGGGCGACCCGACCCACGCCGGGCGTGCCGGCAGTGGCGGCCGTCTCGTCGACGGTGGTGGCGGTCATGTCTGGCCTCGCTTCGCTCGTCCGGAGCGGCGCTCCGGCATGGTCTGGGGTCGTGCGGTCGGGGTCAGGAGGCCGACGCGAGCGCGTCGGCGCCCGACACGATCTCGCTGATCTCCTGGGTGATCTCGCCCTGGCGGGCCTGGTTCGCCAGGCGGGTGTACGTGCGGATGAGGTCCTCGGCGTTGTCCGTCGCGGTGTGCATCGCGCGCTGACGGGCCGCGAGCTCCGAGGCCGCGGCCTGGAGCAGCGCCGCGAAGATCCGCGACCGCACGTAGCGCGGCAGGAGCGCGTCGAGCACGACCTCGGGGTTCGGCTCGAAGTCGTACAGCGGCAGCGCACCCTTGTCGTCGGCGGGCGCGACGCCCTCGACGACCTCGAGCGGCAGCATCCGGACGACGCGCGGACGCTGCGTCACCATGTTGACGAACTGCGTGTAGACGACGTGCACCTCGGCGATGCCGCCCTCCTCGGCCGGGGCGCGGAACGCGTCGAGCAGCGTGTCCGCGATCTCCCGGGCGACGTCGGGGGACGGTGCGTCCGAGTGACCCGACCACTGCGCCACGAGCTCGCGCCCACGGAACGTGTAGTAGGTCACCGCACGACGACCCGAGACGTAGAGGGCGACCTGCTTGCCCTCGCCCTCGAGCCGTGCGATGAGCCGCTCCGTCTCGCGGATCACGGACGCCGAGTAGGCGCCCGCCATGCCGCGGTCGGAGGCGACGAGCAGGACCGCGACGCGCTTCGTGTCCGACCGCTCCACGAGGAACGGGTGGGACACGTTGGAGTGCGTCGCGACCGCCGAGACGGCGCGCGTGATCGCCCGCGAGTACGGCGACGCCATGCTCACGCGGTCCCGCGCCTTGCCGATGCGGGACGCAGCGATCAGCTCCTGCGCCCGGAACATCTTCTTGAGCGACTGGGTGGACTTGATCCGCTGCTTGTAGACGCGCTGCGATCCGGCCACGTCAGGCCTTCTTCTGCCGGACGATCTGCTCCTGCTCGACCTCGACGTCCGCCGCCTCGTCCGCCTTGCCGACGAGCGGGGTGCCGTCTCCCTTGAGGAAGCCGTCGCGGAAGTCGTCGACCGCCTTCGCGAGGGCGTCCGTCGTCTCGTCGTCGAGCTTGCCCGTCGACGCGATCGTGGTGAGCACCTCGGTGTTGCGGCGCAGGTGGTCGATCAGCTCGGACTCGAAGCGGCGCACGTCCTCGACCGGGACGTCGTCGAGCTTGCCCTTGGTGCCGGCCCAGATCGACGCGACCTGGTCCTCGACCGGGAACGGCGAGTACTGGCCCTGCTTGAGCAGCTCGGTGAGGCGTGCGCCACGGGCGAGCTGGGCGCGCGACGTCGCGTCGAGGTCGGACGCGAACATCGCGAACGCCTCGAGCGAGCGGAACTGCGCCAGGTCGAGCTTGAGCGTGCCGGAGACCGACTTCATCGCCTTGACCTGCGCGGCACCGCCGACGCGGGAGACCGAGATGCCGACGTCAACCGCGGGACGCTGGTCGGCGTTGAACAGGTCGGACTGGAGGAAGATCTGGCCGTCGGTGATCGAGATGACGTTGGTCGGGATGTACGCCGACACGTCGTTCGCCTTGGTCTCGATGATCGGCAGGCCGGTCATCGAGCCCGCGCCCAGCTCGTCCGAGAGCTTCGCGCAACGCTCCAGCAGGCGGGAGTGCAGGTAGAAGACGTCACCGGGGTACGCCTCGCGGCCCGGCGGGCGGCGCAGCAGCAGCGACACGGCGCGGTACGCCTCGGCCTGCTTCGACAGGTCGTCGAACACGATGAGGACGTGCTTGCCGCCGTACATCCAGTGCTGGCCGATGGCCGAGCCGGTGTAGGGCGCCAGGTACTTGAAGCCGGCGGGGTCGGACGCGGGAGCCGCGACGATCGTCGTGTACTCGAGCGCGCCGGCCTCCTCGAGGGCGCCACGCACGGAGGCGATGGTCGAGCCCTTCTGGCCGATGGCGACGTAGATGCAGCGGACCTGCTTGGTCGGGTCGCCCGACTCCCAGTTCGCCTTCTGGTTGATGATCGTGTCGATCGCGATCGCCGTCTTGCCCGTCTGGCGGTCGCCGATGATCAGCTGACGCTGGCCACGGCCGATCGGGATCATCGAGTCGATGGCCTTGATGCCGGTCTGCAGCGGCTCGTGGACCGACTTGCGGGCCATGACGCCGGGGGCCTGCAGCTCGAGGGCACGACGACCCTCGGTCGCGATCTCGCCGAGGCCGTCGATCGGCTGGCCGAGCGGGTCGACGACGCGGCCCAGGTAGCCGTCGCCGACGGGCACCGAGAGCACCTCGCCGGTCCGGCGGACCTCCTGGCCCTCCTCGATGCCGGTGAACTCGCCGAGGACGACGACACCGATCTCGCGGACGTCGAGGTTCAGCGCGAGGCCGAGCGTCCCGTCCTCGAAGCGCAGCAGCTCGTTCGCCATCGCGCCCGGCAGACCCTCGACCTGCGCGATGCCGTCGCCGGCCAGCGTGACGCGGCCGACCTCTTCGGACACCGCACCGCTCGGCTCGTAGCTCTTCACGAAGCTGTCCAGCGCGGCCCGGATCTCCTCCGGCCGGATCGTCAGCTCAGCCATTGTTCCTTCTCCTCATCGGACGCACGCGGTGCGTGCGGTCTCACAGGTCATGGGTGCACTCGCGGGGGCGGGCACCGGTCAGCTGGCAAGTCGTCGTCGGGCGTCGGCGAGACGCGCCAGCACGGTCGCGTCCACGACCTGAGGGCCGACCTGCACGCGCAGGCCACCGAGCACGTGCGGGTCGAGCACCACGTTGAGCTGCACGACCCGCCCGTAGGCGCGCTCGAGGATCTCGGCGAGCCGGTCACGCTGCGCGGCGCTCAGCGGCGTGGCCGTCGACACCGTCGCGACCTGCCGCTGCCGGCGGGCCGCGATGAGGTCCGCGAGGTGGCCGAGCGCCGCGACGTAGCGACGGCCGCGCGGGGCGGCGGCGAGCCGCTTCGCGAGCGTCGCGGTCACCGGCGACGTCCGCCCGGCGAGGATGTCCTCGACGAGCTTCGCGCGAGCCGCGGCCGGCACGGTCGTGTCGAACAGCGTCCGACGCACCTCGCGCTGCCCGGCGAGCGCGCGCGAGAAGCGGAAGAGCTCCTCCTCGACGCGGGCCAGGGAGCCGTCGGCCTCGGCCGTGGCGAGCACCGCGTGGAACGCGAGGTGCTCGGTCGCCTCGGTCAGGTCCTCGTCGGCCGACCAGCGCGACCGGACGAGCCCCTGGGCCGCGTCGACGACCCGGGGGTCGGCAGCGGCGAGCAGGCGCCCGACGAGCCCGGCCTTGGCGTCGCCGTCGATCGACGGGTCGGCCAGCGTCCGGCGCAGCGAGCCGGAGGAGTCCAGCGCGTCGACCAGGGCGAACAGCTGCTCGCCGAGCTCCGACGACTGCGCACCGGCAGCATCGAGGACCGGCTCCCACCGCTCCTCGGCCGCCGCCAGCGACGCCCGACTCGTCCCGCGCATCAGTTCCCCTTACCTGCGTCCGCCGTGCTGGCGGTGTTGGCGGCGAGCTCGTCGAGGAACCGGTCGACGACGCGCGACTGGCGCACCTCGTCCTCCAGGGCCTCGCCGACGATCTTCGACGCGAGCTCGGTCGCGAGGGTCCCGACGTCCTGCTTGAGCTGGACGGCGGCCTGCTGACGCTCGGCCTCGATCTGGCGGTGCGCGGTCTCCGTGAGGCGTGCGGCCTCCTCGGACGCCTTGGTGCGCGCCTCGGCGACGATCTGGCTGCCCTCGCCGCGTGCCTCCTCGCGGATGCGAGCGGCCTCGGTACGGGCCTCCTGGAGCTGTGCCTGGTACTCGTCACGAGCGGCGGCGGCCTCGGCCTGGGCCAGCTCGGCCTTGGCCAGACCGCCCTCGATCTTGGCGGTGCGCTCGTCGAGGATCGCCTGGAACTTCGGGAGCGCGTACTTGTAGAACGCGATCGCGATGATCAGCAGGACGACCGACGACCAGAAGATGTCGTACGGAGCGGGGATGATCAGGTCGATGCCCTGAACCTCCTCGCCCCCTTCCGCGGCCGTCACGAAGGCCGCGGGGAGCGCGGCGAGGCTCACGGGAAGAGGAAGCCCGTGATCAGGCCGAGGAGGCCGAGGACCTCGACGAAGCCGATACCGATGAACATCGTCGTGCGCAGCTGGCCGGCGACCTCGGGCTGGCGGGCGATGCCCTCGATCGTCTTGCCGATGAGGATGCCCAGACCGATACCGGGGCCGATGACGGCGAGGCCGTAGCCGACGGTCGCGATGTTGCCCGAGACGGCGTCCGCCGCCGCGAGGATGGTGCTGGTGTCCGCAAGAGCCACGGTTGCTCGTTCCTTCCGTTGGGTACCCGACCGGTCGGCCGGCTACTCGATCGTGGGGTGAGGACCGCGGGGGCCCTCGGGGGTGGGGACGACGGTCAGTGTTCCTCTTCGACCGACAGGCTGATGTAGACGGCCGTCAGGACGACGAAGATGTACGCCTGCAGCGCGGCGACGAACGCCTCGAACAGCGTCATCGCGAAGCCCGAGACGAAGGTCAGGGCGCCGAACGCCTTCATGGCGGGCGCGGCCTCGAAGATGAAGTACTGGGTGGCCGAGAAGCAGAGCACGAGCATGAGGTGCCCGGCGACCATGTTGGCCATGAGTCGGATCGCCAGCGTGGCGGGCCGGATGATGAAGACCGTGAGGAACTCGATCGGCGTCAGCAGGACGTACATGAACCACGGCACGCCCGGGGGGAACAGGCTGGCCTTGAGGAACCCGCCCACGCCGTGCGCCTTGACGCCGGCGCCGAGGTACATGACGTAGACCCACAGCGCGAGCACGACCGGCAGGCCGATCAGCGACGTCCCGGCGATGTTGAGGCCCGGGATGATGCCCGTGATGTTGAACGCGAGGATCGCGAAGAACAGCGTCGTCAGCAGCGGCACGTACTTGCGCGCACGGTCCTTGCCGAGGATCTCCTCCGCGACGTTGACGCGGACGAAGTCGAGCAGGAGCTCGATGCCGTTCTGGAAGCGGTCCGGGACCAGCTTCGCGCGCTTCGCCGCGATGACCATGATCACGACGAGCGCGACGGCCGCGATGACCCGCACCATCTGGATCCGGTTGAACTCGAAGATCGTGCCTTCGAACAGGATCGGCGGCGGGAAGAAGTCCGTGATCGACGGCGCATGGAATCCACCGCTCTCGCCCTCGTGCGTGGCGAACGGCGCGATCATCGCGAGGCTGGACAGAGCGAGCTCCTGGTGGTCGTGATGCACCGCGGCCCGCGTCGTCGTGGGCATGCGAGCGGCACCTGGCCGTCATGGATGGCAGGAAGCCTAACCTATGAATCCGCCGCTCCTGCACCGCCGTCCGCCCTCCCGGGGGGACCTTCGACCCATCCGGCGGAGAGCGCCCGCGTGGCGGGTCCGGGCGGGCCCGGACGACGTGCTGCCGCCCCCGCGCGCGAGGCGCGCGAGAGGCGGGGAGCGGGTGTCAGGCGGAGGGCTCGACGTACGGGACGCGCCCGCGCGACACCGCGCGGTAGTCCAGGTAGGCCGACCCGAGGACGCCCGCCGCGAGCACCGCGGCGAGGACCGGCTTCGAGTAGAAGTCGAGGTCGCGGAGGAGCGCGAGGACGACGATCACGACGATCACCTTGCCGAGCCACGCGCCCATGACGACGGCCGCCATCTTCTGCGGCGACGAGTGCGACGTGGCGAGCATCGACACGACGGTCGTGCCCGAGAACACGAGCGCGAGCCCGACACCGATGAGCGCGCCCCACACCCCGGGCAGGCCCGCGACGAGCCAGCCGATGCCGACGCCGAGGACGGTGAGCGCACCGAGGAGCAGGAGCGTGTCGCGCAGCGCGGTGCGGAAGACGGCGTCCGCCGCGGCTCCCGTGGTGCCGGGCTGCCGCGCGGGGGCGGTCGTGGCGGGCTCGGGGACGTCGGGGCGGTCGGCCGGGTCGGTCGTCACGGTGTCTCCAGGGGTGGGGCGGTGGACCGGTCCCGCAGGGGACCGAGGGTGAGCAGGGTCGCGGCCAGCACGCCGACGCCGAACGCGACGAGCACGGCCGTCGTCGACCACACGACGAGCGCGGCGACGCCGAACGCGAAGACGCCCGTCCAGACGTACATGATCGCGACCGAGCGCCGGTGCGAGTGGCCGAGCGCGAGCAGGCGGTGGTGCAGGTGCATGCGGTCGGGGTGGAACGGCGACTTCCCCTGGCCGACGCGCCGCAGGACGGCGAGCGCCATGTCGAGCAGCGGAAGCACGAGCACGGCGAACGGCAGCAGCATCGGCAGGTACGCGGGGAACTTCTGCCGGTCCATGACGCTCTCGAGCTCGATCTGGCCCGTGATGACGATCGCGGCGGCGGACATCACGAAGCCCAGCAGCATCGACCCGGAGTCGCCCATGAAGATGCGCGCGGGGTACAGGTTGTGCGGCAGGAATCCCAGGCACGCGCCGACGAGGACGGCGAGCACGAGCGTCGCGAGGCTCGCGTAGTCGTCGCGGCGGACGTCGACGATGAGCTGGTACGAGTAGAGGAAGAAGGCGGCGCCGCCGATCGCGAGCACGCCCGCGGCGAGGCCGTCGAGCCCGTCGACGAAGTTCACGGCGTTCATCGCGACGACGACGGTGAGGATCGTGATGACGACCCAGGTGCGGTTCGACAGCAGCGTCGTGCCGGCGATGGGCAGCTGGTAGAGGATCACGCCCTGCCAGGTCAGGAAACCGGCGGCGAGCACCTGGCCGATGAGCTTGGTGAGCCAGTCGAGGTCCCAGATGTCGTCGGCGACGCCGAGCGCGACCACGAGCGCCGCTCCGCCGACGATGCCCACGATCGGGTGGGGGTTGTCGTACACGCCCGCGAGGAACGGCATCCGGCTCGAGACGAGCAGCGCGACGAGGATGCCGGCGAACATCGCCATCCCGCCGAGCCGCGGGGTCGGGATCGCGTGCACGTCCCGCGTGCGGACCGCGGTGATCGCACCCCAGCGCAGCGCGCACCAGCGCGCGAGCGGCGTCATGAGGAACGTGACCGAGGCCGCGACGAACAGCGCCAGGAGGTAGACCCTCACGGGCCGGGCTCCGCGGGCGGGGCAGGCGGCTCGACGGCGGCGACCTCCGCGAGCTGCTCGAGCGTGAGGGCACCGGCGCGCACGAGCCGCAGGGTCGGGCCGGTCGCGTCGACGATCGTGGAGGCGACCTGACCGGGCGCGTCACCCGCGTCGAGGTAGACGGCGACGGCGTCGCCGAGCTGGTCGAACGCGTCCTGCGCGGTGACGGCGGCCGGCGAGCCGGTCCGGTTGGCGCTCGACACGGCCATCGGGCCGGTGCGGCGCAGCAGCGCGAGCGCGCTCGGGTGGTCGGGCACGCGCAGCGCGACCGTGCCGTGCGTCTCGCCGAGGTCCCACGCGAGCGACGGCTGGGCGCGCACGATGAGCGTGAGCCCGCCGGGCCAGAACGCCTCCGCGAGCGCGCGCGCCTCCGCGGAGACCTCGGTCGCGAGGCCGTCGAGCGTGCGGACGTCGGGCATGAGCACGGGCGGCGGCATCTGCCGGCCGCGGCCCTTCGCGTCGAGCAGGGCCTGCACCGCGGGCGGGGTGAAGGCGTCGGCGCCGATGCCGTAGACGGTGTCCGTCGGCAGGACGACGAGGGCGCCGCGGGAGACCGCAGCGACCGCCTCGTCGATCGCGGGACCCCAGGTGGACGGATCGGACGCCGGCAGGATGCGCTCGCTCACGAGGGGGAGTCTCCCACGTCCGGCTGTCCGTCCAGGACGGTCCCGGACGTGCCCGTGGGGACGTCCGCGGCTCCCCCGGCGACGCCTCGGCGCGCCACGAGCATGCGGGGACGGCCGGTCAGGTCCGGGCGGCTCGACACGTCGACGAAGCCGCCGGTCGCGTGCGCGACGTCGCGGGCCGCGGCGTCCTGGACCTCGGCGTGCTCCATCACGAGCAGGCCGCCCGGGCGCAGCAGCCGCAGCGCGGCGGCGACGACCGCGCGGGGCACGTCGAGGCCGTCGGCGCCGCCCCCGTAGAGCGCGAGGTCGGGGTCGTGGTCCCGCACCTCCGGGTCGACCGGCTCGGCGTCGGGCGGGATGTAGGGCGGGTTCGAGACGATGACGTCGACGGTCCCGGCGAGGTCGGCGAGCAGCGCGGGGTCACGGACGTCCCCGAGCTCGACGCGCACGTCGGCACCGGCATCGGTCGCGTTCCGCCGGGTGAGGGCGACGGCGGCGGGCGACGCGTCGACGGCCGCGACGCGACTGCCGGGCACCTCGGTCGCGACGGCGAGCCCGAGCCCGCCCGCGCCGCAGCACAGGTCGACGACGACGGGCGCGGCACCGGTCGCGACGAGGCGCGCGGCCTCGTCGACGGCGACCTGCGCGACCACCTCGGTCTCGGGCCGCGGCACGAACACGCCGGGCTCGACGTGCAGCGTGAGCCACCGGAACGTCGTGCTGCCGACGATGTGCTGGAGCGGCTCGCGACGCCGGCGCCGGTCGACGAGCACCGCGTACCGCTCCGCGAAGCCGTCGGGGACCGGGGGTGCGAGGACCAGGTCGAGGCGGTCCAGCCCGAGCGCGTGCGCGGCGAGCGCGGTCGCGTCGACGCGCGGCGACCCGACGCCCGCCTCGGCGAGCACACGCGTGGCGCCGTCGACGAGCGCGCGCAGCCCCGGCGCGGGCGGTGCGGTCGTCACGACTCCCCCGCGTCGCCGGCGGACGCGAGCCGCGCGGCCTCGTCGGCGTCGACCGCGGACTGCACGACGGCGCCGAGGTCGCCGCCGAGCACGGCGTCGAGGTTGTACGCCTTGTAGCCGGTGCGGTGGTCGGCGATCCGGTTCTCCGGGAAGTTGTAGGTGCGGATGCGCTCGGAGCGGTCGACGGTGCGCACCTGCGAGCGGCGGGCCTGCGACGCGGCGGCCGCGGCCTCCTCCTGCCGCGCGGCGAGGAGCCGGGCGCGCAGCACGCGCATCGCCTGCTCGCGGTTCTGCAGCTGCGACTTCTCGTTCTGCATCGACACGACGATGCCGCTGGGCAGGTGCGTGATGCGGACCGCGGAGTCGGTCGTGTTGACCGATTGCCCGCCCGGGCCGGACGAGCGGTAGACGTCGATGCGCAGGTCGTTCGGGTCGATCTCGACCTCGCCCTCGTCCTCCGCCTCGGGCAGCACGAGGACGCCCGCCGCCGAGGTGTGGATGCGGCCCTGCGACTCGGTGACCGGGACGCGCTGCACGCGGTGCACACCGCCCTCGTACTTCAGGTGCGCCCAGACGCCGTCCTCGGGGGCGACGGCCCCGCGCGCCTTGACGGACAGGTGCACGTCCTTGAACCCGCCCAGGTCGGACTCCGTGGACTCGAGCACCTGCGTCTGCCAGCCCATGCGCTCGGCGTACCGCGTGTACATCCGCAGCAGGTCGCCCGCGAACAGCGCCGACTCCTCGCCGCCCTCGCCGGCCTTGATCTCGAGGATGACGTCGCGCGCGTCGTCGGGGTCGCGCGGGACGAGCACGTCGCGCAGCCGGGTCTCGGCGGCGCGCGCGGCCTCCTGCAGCCCCGGCAGCTCGGCGGCGAACGCGTCGTCGACCTCGGCGAGCTCGGCGGCGGCCTCGGCGTCGTCGGCGGCGGCCCGCCACGCGCGGTAGGCCTGCGCGACGCGTCCCAGCTCGGCGTACCGGCGGCCCAGGCGGCGCGCGAGCGCGGCATCCGCGTGCACGGCCGGGTCGGCGAGCTGCGCCTCGATCTGGGCGTGCTCGTCGAGCAGGGGCTGGGCGGCGGCGTACGCCTCGCTCATGGGTGGTGGCTCCTCCGGCGGCCGGTCACGGGTCCCGGCGTCGGGCCGGGCGCACAACGCAGCAGCGCCGGTACCCGGGCGGACACTGCCATGGAGGGCAGTCGTCCGCGGCCGGGCACCGGCGCTGCGGAGGTGCTAGTTGGCCGACTTCTTGCCGTAGCGCGCCTCGAACCGGGCGACGCGGCCACCGGTGTCGAGGATCTTCTGCTTGCCCGTGTAGAACGGGTGGCAGGCGCTGCAGACGTCGGCGTGGATCTTGCCGCTCGTCACGGTCGAGCGCGTGGTGAACGTGTTGCCGCAGGTGCAGGTGACCTCGGTGACCACGTACTCCGGGTGGATGTCAGACTTCACAGGGCTTCTCCTTGTTGGGGTGTCCCCGGGTCCCGGCGCGCTGCGCGCACGGGTGAACCGCAGACCAACAGACGATTGTGCCAGAACGCCGACGGGCGTCGAAATCTTCCCGACGGGCGCACGCCCGGCCGGGACACACCCCGACGGTCAGGCCCCTCGGCTCAGCGTGCCGATCTGCTCGCCCGACGCGTCGTAGACCACGAGCTCGTCGCCCTCGACCTCGCCCGTGGACGCCCCTGACAACCAGTCGTCGACGCCCTCGCACGCCATCTGCGTGACAGCGAGGTCCCCGAAGGTGACGTCCTGGTCCTCGCCCTCGGACCAGGTGCCGGTGATCCGGTTGCACCCGTCCGTGCCGGAGACCGTGCCGTCCTCGTCGATGACGAGCTGCGGCTCGCCCTCGGCGTCCTCGCCCCACGTGCCGACCGCGTCGGCGGGCTCCTCGCCCGCCGCGCACGCGACGAGCGCTGCCGCCGCCACCACCAGCCCGATCACGCCCGCTGCCGGACGTCCCCACGCGTACCGGTTCATACCGGGCACGCTAGCAGCGGCGCGCACGCGGTGCCCGGCGGCGGACCGTGCGCCGCCGACCCGTTCGGAGCAACCGCGTCGCTACTGGTCAGCGCGTTTCTATCGGTCGGATCTCACATCGTGGATTTGGCCCGGTCGCCCTCCGCGAGACGTGCGCGCCGCCCCGAGCGCCCGAGGACGATGGACGGCACGAGCACTCTCACGAGGAGCTGAGCACCAATGACGGTGTGCCTGCACGTCTTCCGCGGCGACCCCGACGGCAAGACCCCTGTCCCCGGTACGTCCACGCTGCGCACGGCGACGTGCGTCCGCTGCGGTCGGCGCCGCACCTACCAGCAGCGCTGGCCGGGGCGCGACCGCGTCCCGAACGCCGCGCCCGACGCGTTCACGCCGCGGACCTGACGCGATCGAGCCGCCACGGCCCGGCCGGTCCGCCGCGGCCGACCCGTCGCGGCCGTGCCGGCGGGGCGCGCAGGTCCGTCAGTCCTCCGCGCCCGGCTTGGGCGGGAGCGACCGCGCATGGTCGACACCCGCGTCGACCCACGGCGCGAGGTCGTCGTCGTCCTCGACGGCGGACGGCTCGACGAGCAGCCAGCCGGCGGCGTGGCGGCCGTTCATGACGAACGGCCTGGTCCCGGGCTCGGTGAGCAGGCGCGCGGTCTCCTCGGCCGGGACGCGGACCATGACCGCGCCCTGGCGACCGCTCACGCCCACGGCCATGTGCCCGCCGACGAGGAACGCGACCCCGCCGAACATCCGTCGCTCCACCACGGGCACCCGTGCCCCGACGAGCGCGCGCACGCGCCCGGCCAGCACCTCGTCGACCATCGCGCTCCCCTTCCGGCGAGGCGTCCCGCGGACGGGCGGACCGACGACCGGCGCCCTGCTGCCCCGACGGCTCAGTCTGCCGCGACGAGGACCTCGACGTCCCGTGCCCGGAGCGCGTCGTGCAGGTCGTGCGGCGGCGCGACGTCCGTGACGAGGTAGTCGGCGCGGCCGAGGTCGGCGATCTGCGCGAACAGCCGGCGGCCGAACTTCGAGGAGTCCGCAAGGACGGCGACGCGCGCGGCGCGGTCCATCATGTCGCCCATCATCTGCGCCTCGGCGAGGTTGCTCGTCGAGTAGCCCGCGTCGACCGCGACCGCGCCCACCCCGATGATCGCGAGGTCGCAGCGGATGTCGAGCTCGGGACCTCCCGCGAGCGCCGGGAGCCGCACCGGGCCGACCGTGGCCTGGGCGCTCGCGCGCACGGCCCCGCCGAACACGTAGAGGTCGCGGTAGACCTTCGGCGCGATCTCGGTCGCGAGGCGCAGGCTGTTGGTCGCGATCGTGAGGTCGCTGTGGTCGGCGAGGTGCCGCGCGAGCGCGAGCGTCGTGGTGCCGGCGTTGACGACGATCGCGGACCCGTCGTGCACGAGCGTCGCGGCGAGCGCGCCGATGCGCTCCTTCGCTGTGGTCTGCAGCCGCATGCGGACGTCGAGGCCGGTGTCGGGCCGCGGGATCGCGGACGTGCTGACCGCACCGCCGTGCGTGCGGATGAGCACGCCGTCGGCGTCGAGCGCGTCGAGGTCCCGGCGGATGGTGTCGGCGGAGACGTCGAAGCGGTCGGCGAGCTGCGCGACGGTCACCTCGCCGACCTCGGCCACGTACGCGGCGAGCTCGGCCTTGCGCCCGGCCGGGAGCCGCCGCGCGGTGCTCCCGGCGTCGGTGGCGGTCGAGGAAGTCATGCAGGAACTTGTAGCACACCGGTGCGTACTTTTGCGACTGTCTGCGGGGTTGCTCGTCGCCGCAGGAACACGCAGATGGGAGCGTTCCCGCGGACGCCCGCCCAGTTCAGGGCACTGATACGTCCACGACCTGCGGCGATGGCCAGCGGCAATCGTCGGCGCCCTGCACATCACCCCTCGCAAACCCGGCGCTTGACGGCATCCCGGGGCGCAAGTACGGTCTGGAAACACGCAGATGTGCGCAAGAGTCCGCATGAAGCGGCACTCACGATCGCAACCGAGATGAGGTGGGTCATGGGCAACGGAGCTCGGATGACACGAGCTGTGGCGACGCTCGGCGCGGTCGCGCTGGTGGCGACCGCGTGCAGCGGCGGTGGGTCCGGCGGCTCGGGCGACGGGGAGAGCGGCGGCGACGTCACGCTCGAGTTCTCCCAGTGGTGGGAGCCGGAGCTCCCCGACGGCGAGTTCCGCGCGCTCATGGACGAGTTCGAGGACGCCAACCCCGGCATCACGGTCGAGCTCCTCAGCGGCCCGTACGCCTCGACCAAGGAGCAGGTGATCGCCGGCGCCGCGGCCGGGACGATGTCCGACGTCGTCGGGCTCGACGGCGCGTGGGTCAACGACTTCGCCAAGCAGGGCGCGATCGCCGACCTGTCGTCGATCATGTCCGACGCCGGGTACGACGACAGCCAGCTGGTCAGCCAGGTCGCCGTCGACGGGTCGACGTACATGATCCCCGTCGTGAACTTCGTGTACCCGATGTTCACGAACGACGCGGTGCTCTCGCAGGCCGGTGTCGCCGCTCCCCCGGCCACGCGCACCGAGTTCGCCGACGCGGCGCAGAAGATCACCGGCCTCGGCAACAACACGTACGGCTGGGTCCTCCCGCTGTCGCTCGAGGCGCCCAACGGCGTCCAGAACGACGTCATGTCGTGGGTGTGGGCGTCCGGCGGCTCGATGCTGAAGGACGGTCAGCCCGCACTCGTCGACAACCCCGACGTCTCCAGCGGCGTCGAGTTCGTCGCGGACCTGTGGGACTCCGGCGTCGTCTCGCCCGGCGCCTTCACCATGAAGGAGCAGGACAAGGTCGAGGAGTTCACCAACGGCCGGGTCGGCATGATGATCGACTCGCTCGCGCACGTGAACACCATCCGCGAGGCCAACCCGGACCTGAAGTTCAGCATCTCGGCGATCCCGGCCGAGGACGGGTACACCGGCGAGCGCGGCATCCCCTACGCCTCGTGGGGCATCGGCATCTCCGAGAACAGCGAGCACAAGGCCGAGGCCTGGAAGCTCGTCGAGTTCCTCATGAGCAAGGACACGAACTCGCAGCTGTCGTCGATCGCGCACGCGTTCCCCGGCAACACCGAGTCGGTCCCGGACTTCGTCGAGGAGGACGAGCTCTTCGGCACGGCGTTCGAGATCTACCAGAACGGCTACCCGGCCAACGAGTTCACGGGCCTGCCCGTCGCCGAGCAGCTCATGCGCGACTTCAGCGAGGAGCTGCAGCGCGCGCTGCAGGGCGACCAGACCGTCGACGAGGCCCTCGCGGCCGCCCAGGAGAAGTGGGAAGCGGAGTTCTAGGGGCGCACCACCCCTGACCCGGACCGGCCGCGCCAGGTCGACCCCCCGAACGCCTGGCGCGGCCCCATCCCCCGAGGAGACAGCCAGTGATCACGTCCCACCCCACCCGGGCGCGCACGGACGACCACCCGGTCGCCGTCGCCGCGGGACCGGAGCCCAGCGGGGCACCGGCACCCCGCCGCGGGCTCACGCTCGCGCAGCTGCGGGCCCGGTTCACGCCCTACGGGTTCCTGACCCCGACCGGCGTGCTGCTGATCGTCCTGATGGTCACCCCGATCGTCATGGTCGTGCAGTACTCCCTGATGGACCGGGTCATCACGAACAAGAACCCCGCGTTCGTCGGCTTCCAGAACTACCTCGAGGTGCTCACCGACCCGGTGTTCACCGTCGCGGTGCGCAACACGCTCGTCTTCACGGTCGGGTCGGTCGTCGCGCACTTCGTCATCGGGCTCGCGTTCGCGCTGCTGCTCAACACCCCGCTGCTCAGCCACCGCGTCAAGGCGTTCTTCCGCGTCCTGTACGTGCTGCCGTGGCTGTTCACCGTCGCGATCATCGCGGTGCTGTGGCGGCTTCTGCTCAACCCGAACGGCGTCGTCAACTACCTGCTCGGCACGTTCGGGCTCACCGACGGGCAGACGCAGTGGCTGTCGGACCCGTCGACCGCGCTCGGCGCCGTCACGTTCATCAACATCTGGTCCGGGTACCCGTTCTTCATGATCAGCCTGCTCGCCGGTCTCCAGGGCATCCCCCGCGACCTGTACGAGGCGGCCCGCGTCGACGGCGCCGGCTGGTGGGGGCAGTTCCGCAACGTCACCCTGCCGCAGCTCCGCCCGATCATCGTCTCGATGGCGCTGCTCGACTTCATCTGGACGACGCAGCAGTTCGCGCTCATCTGGATGACGACCGGCGGCGGCCCGATCACGTCCACCGAGATGCTCTCGACCTTCACCTACAAGCTCGCGTTCACCCAGTACGACTTCTCGGTGGCGTCCGCCGCGGCCGTCGTCGTGCTGCTGCTCTCCATGGTCCTGGCGTTCTTCTACGTCCGGCACCAGAAGGCGAGGGACTGACCATGACCACCCTGGCTCCCACGGTCGCCACGACGACCGACCGGCCCCCGCTCCGGACGGCGCCGAAGCAGACGGGCCGCAAGATCGCGGTGATCGCGGCGCTCGTCGTCGGCGCGTGCTTCTCGGCGCTGCCCGTGCTGTGGATGCTGTCGAGCTCGTTCAAGCGCAACCCGGAGATCTTCGCGTACCCGCCGCGGCTGATCACGGACGGCTTCTCGTTCGACGCCTACACGACGATCCTCACCGACCCGGTGAAGCTGCGGTTCTTCCTCAACTCCTACGTCGTGGCGATCTCCGTGACGCTGCTGACGCTGGTCGTCGCGGTGCTGGCCGCCTACGCGTTCAGCCGCTATGACTTCTGGGGGAAGAAGACGATCAACGTCGTCGTCGTGTCGGTGCAGGCGGTCCCGCCCATCACGCTGCTGATCCCGTATTTCGGCCTGGTGGTGGCGCTCAAGCTCTACAACACCTATCCCGGCCTCATCCTCACGTACATGGTGTTCACGCTGCCCTACGCGATCATCATGATGACCGGGTACTTCAACACGCTCCCGAAGGAGCTCGACGAGGCCGTCAAGGTCGACGGCGCCGGTCCGATGACCGCGCTGTGGCGGATCCTCGTCCCCATCTCGGTGCCCGGCCTGGTGTCGGTCGGGATCTACACCTTCATGATCGCGTGGAACGAGTTCCTCTTCGCGCTCACCCTGACCCGGACCGAGGACATGCGCACGGTCCCCATCGGCATCCAGCTCCTCATGGGCCAGCACTCGTACGAATGGAACGAGATGATGGCGATGAGCATTCTCGGATGCATTCCCGTCCTGGTGCTCTTCCTGTTCTTCCAGCGATTCTTCATCGGTGGGATGACGGCCGGCGCCGTGAAGATCTGACCGATTCCCGCCAGATTCCCTCCCCTGGAATACCGCTGCACGACCCGCAAGAACACCGAAGGAGAACACCCCCATGCTGATCAACGGCACCCGCCTGCTGGCAGTCGCGAACGAGCACAACTTCGCGGTGCCCGCGTTCAACATCAGCGACTGGGCGATGGGCAAGGGGATCTTCGAGATCTCCGAGGACCGGCAGGCGCCGCTCATCGTCGCGATCCACCCCGACGAGGTCAGCCACATCGGCCACGACCTGCTGCCCGCGCTGATCCACCGCGCGCACCGCTCGTCCGTGCCCGTCGCGATCCACTGGGACCACGGCGGCACCTACGAGCAGGCGCTCACCGCGATCCAGACGGGATTCACCTCGGTGATGATCGACGCGTCGATGCTCCCGTTCGAGGAGAACGTCGCGATCACCAAGCGCGTCGTCGACACCGCGCACGCGGTCGGCCTGTCCGTCGAGGGCGAGCTCGGCACCATCGGCAAGCTCGACGAGCAGGCCGAGGACGGCGTCGCCGTCTCGCAGATCACCTACACCGACCCGGCCGAGGCCGTGGAGTTCGTCGAGCGCACCGGCGTCGACAGCCTCGCCGTCGCGATCGGCACCGCGCACGGCCTCTACCCCAAGCACGTCAAGCCCGAGCTCAAGCTCGACCTGCTGCAGGAGATCAAGGCCCTGCTGCCCATCCCGCTCGTGCTGCACGGCGGCTCCGGCAACCCGGACGCGGAGATCGGCCAGGCGGTGAAGCTCGGCGTCAACAAGATCAACATCTCGAGCGACATCAAGGTCGTCTACCACGACAAGATGCGCGAGGTGCTGGCCGACGCGACGCTGCGCGAGCCCAACACGATCCAGCCGCCCGCGATCGCCGCCATGAAGGAGGTCGCCGCGCAGAAGATCGACCTGTTCGACGCGGCCGGCAAGGCGTCCCTCTACTGACGTCCCCTCCCTCACCCGCAGCCCGCGTCAGCACCCGCACCGAACGGCAGGTCCCATGAGCACGCGCTACGTCCTCGGCCTCGGCGGCACCGTCGACTACGAGATCGCGTGGACGCCCGACGTCCTCGACCGGCTGGTCGCCGAGCACGCGATCACACCCGACGAGCTCGACGTGCACGTGCCGATCGGCTCCGAGCGGGACCTGCTGCGCACGCTGCTCGCGTTCGTCCGCGACGGTGTCGGCGGGGAGCGCTTCGTCGCCTCCTCCGACATCGTCGCGGCGTTCGCGGGGCACTTCCCCGTCCGCGTGACCCTCGGCGGGACGTGCGTGCGGGCCGCGATCGCGATGGACGTGCTCGGCCTCGCGTCGACCGTCCACCTGGTCTCGATCGACGACCACGTGCGGCGCCTGCTGCCCGCGTCGACGTCGTACCTGTGCAGCGCCGAGTCCGACAGCCTCGACCCGCACCTCATCGTGCAGTTCCCCGCGGGGACGACGATCCGCGTCGGGTCCGACGAGGTCGTGGCGCCGCACCCGAACCGCATCATCTACGTCAACGACCCACCCAACCGCGAGCTCCTCCTGCACCCCGGCCTGCCCGACGCGATGGCCGACGCCGACGTCGTGCTCGTGTCCGGCTTCAACGTCATCCAGGACGCCGAGACGCTCGAGCACCGGCTCGCCGACGTCCGCAAGGGCCTCCAGCGGCTGGCGCCCGGCGCGCTCGCCTACTTCGAGGACGCCGGCTACCACGTGCCCGCGCTCGCCCGGCGCGTGCGCGACGAGCTGTCCGGGCTCGTCGACGTCTACGCCATGAACGAGGACGAGCTGCAGTCCTGGCTCGGCCGCACGGTCGACCTGCTCGACGCCGACGACGTCGCCGCGGCCCTCGTCGAGCTCGCGTCCGTCGTGCCCGCGCCCACACGCGTCGTGCACACCAAGCACTGGGCGCTCGCACACGGCGGCGACGCCGAGCGGTACCGCGCACCCCTGCTCGGCGGCATCACCATGGCCGGCACGCGGTACGTGCACGGCGACGGCTTCACGCCCGACGACTACGCCGCGACCGGCACGACCACGCCCCAGCCCGAGGGTGTCGCCTTCGCCGCGGCGCTCGAGTCCGTCCTCCCGAGCGCGGTGTGCGTCCCCGCGTTCGCGCTGGACACCGCCGCGCCCACGACGATCGGGCTCGGCGACACGTTCGTCGGCGGCTTCCTCGCCGCAGCGGGGCGGGCGTGAGCGGGACGGGCGGGACGGCGCCCGGCACCGGCGCGACGGGCACGCTCGCGCCGGACCGGGACGCGCCCGTCTCGCTCGCGCCCGGCACGACCTCACGCCCTGCGTCGTCGGGCGGGGCCGGGCGCCTGCTCGACGACGGTCTCGTCGGGCTCGCCGACGGGGTCGCGTCGGTCGACGAGGCCCGGCGCGCCGACGGGTCGCGCGTCCTGTCGCTGCGCCTGCACGGCGGCCTGCACCTCGACGTCCTGCCCGACCGCGGCCTCGACCTCGGCGCCGCGTGGTGGGCCGGCGTGCCCGTCGCGTGGCGGTCGCCGCACCTCGTCGACCCGGGCCCCGGGTACGGCTGGGAGGAGCGGTTCCTCGGCGGGCTGCTCGCGACGTGCGGGCCGGACAACATCGGCGCGCCGCGCGGCGCGTCGGGCCAGCATGGCACGCACCACCTCACCCGGGCCACCGACGTGCGCTGGTGGCGCGAGCGCGACGGCGACGAGGTCGCCGTGCACGTCCGCGGCGACGTCGGCCACTCGACGCTGTACGGCACGAGGCTCGTCGTCTCGCGCGAGATCGTCGCCGGCACCGGCACCCCCGCCGTCGAGGTGCGTGACGTCGTGCGCAACGACGGCCACGCGGCCGTCGGGGTCCCCCTGCTGTACCACGTCAACGTCGGCGCACCCCTGCTGCGTCCCGGCGCCCGCCTGCTCGTCGACGCCCCGCCGCCCGCCGTCCGCGACGCCCCGCCGCCCGGCCGGTCCCCGCTCGTGCTGCCCGACCCGGCCCCCGGAGCGGAGGCCGTCGTCGCCGAGCACCGCCCCCGCACGCCCGTCGCGCGGCTCACCGGCACGGGGCACGGC
>NZ_BHYL01000095.1 GCF_003851725.1 Cellulomonas algicola
CACCACGGACCAGCTCATCACGCGGCTCGCGCTCGACCCCGAGGCGACCGCCGCGTGCCTCCAGGAGCCCATCGGTCGGGGCTGAGGCCCCTCATACGGCAAACTGTGAGATGGCCGGTGCCCGAGACCAGGACGCCGGACGGGTACCGCCACCGAGCCAGACGGTTCGCGCGCGGTCGTCAGGCCGGTGACCGTCGGGTCGGGCCGGGAAGGAAGGAGCCACGGTGGAGGACGACATCGTGCTGGCAGCCCCCCTCTTCGCGGGGCTGGACGTCGAGACGTCCGGGGCGCTCGTCGCGACCATGAAGCAGCTCCACCTCGTGCGCGGCGACACGCTGTTCCACGAGGGCGAGCCCGGGGACCGGCTGTACGTCGTGCGCGACGGCAAGATCAAGCTCGGACGACGCTCCAACGACGGCCGCGAGAACCTCCTCGCCGTGCTCGGTCCGGGCGAGATGTTCGGCGAGCTGTCCCTGTTCGACCCGGGCCCGCGCACCGCGACCGCGACCGTCGTCGCCGACGCCGAGGTGCTCGAGCTCGGCCACGCCGACCTCATCAGGTGGCTCCAGGACAAGCCGTCGGTCGCGCAGCAGCTGCTGCAGGCCCTCGCACGCCGCCTGCGCCGCACCAACGAGGCGCTCGCCGACCTCGTCTTCTCCGACGTGCCCGGCCGCGTCGCCAAGGCCCTGCTCGACCTGTCGACCCGGTTCGGCGAGAAGGTCGACGAGGGCGTCCGCGTCGCGCACGACCTCACGCAGGAGGAGCTCGCGCAGCTGGTCGGCGCGTCGCGCGAGACCGTCAACAAGGCGCTCGCCGACTTCGCCGCGCGCGGGTGGGTGCGGCGCGAGGGCCGCGCCGTCGTCCTGCTCGACATCGACCGCCTGGAGCGCCGCGCGCGCTGAGGGCAGCCGCGCCGCACGAGACGTACGACGGCCCCGGTCCGATGGGACCGGGGCCGTTCGTCTGCCCGCGCGCGGCGGTCAGGGTCAGTCGCGTGCGGGGTCAGTCGCGCAGGCGCACGACGAGCTCGACCTCGACGGGCGAGTCCATCGGCAGCACCGCGACGCCCACCGCGGAGCGCGCGTGCACGCCGGCGTCGCCGAGCACCTCGTGCAGCAGGAGGCTCGCGCCGTTCACGACTCCCGGCTGACCGGTGAAGGCGGGGTCGCTCGCGACGAACCCGACGACCTTGACGACGTGCGCGATCCGGTCGAGCGCGTCGGCGCCGGTCGGACCACCGTCCGCGGCGACGGCCGCCGCGACGGCGGCCAGGGCGTTGAGCGCGGCCGTCCGGGCGTACCCGGCGGCCTCGTCGGGGGCGATCAGGCCCGCGCCGTCGCCGACCTTGCCCGTCGCGGGCAGCGCGCCCGCGACGAAGGGCAGCTGCCCGGATGTCCACACGGTGTCGCCGTCGCGCAGCGCGGGCACGTACGCGGCGAGGGGCGCGGCGACCGTCGGCAGCTCGAGCCCGAGCTCGGCCAGCCGGGCGGCGACGCCCATCAGGCCTGCTTCGGGCGCTTGAGGTAGGCGACCAGGCCGGCGTCCGGGCCCTGGATCACCTGGACGAGCTCCCACCCGTCGGCGCCCCACTGGTCCAGGATCTGCTTGGTCGCGTGGATGATGAGGGGGATCGTCGCGTACTCCCACTGCTGCGTCGCCATGCGCTCACCCTAGCGGGACGAGGCACGGCCGACGGTCGGTCCACGGACCCGTCGTCAGCGGCTCGAGAGACCCCCGACGTGCACGGCGACGGTGCCGTGCAAGCGCTCTCACCGGACCGGCAGCACGCCCGTCTCGATGCCCACGAGCTCGGCGTGCCAGGAGCGGACCTCGGGGCGGCGGCGCAGCAGCGCACGCCGCTCGCGCTCGGTCATCCCGCCCCAGACGCCGAAGTCCATGCGGTTGTCGAGCGCGTCGGCGAGGCACTCCAGCCGGACGGGGCAGCCGGTGCACACGGAGCGCGCCTCCCGCTGGGCCGCGCCCTCGACGAAGAGCGCGTCCGGTGACAGCTTGCCCGTGCCACAGGCGGCGATCGCGGTCCAGTGCGCGTCCAGCGTGACGGTTGCCACTCACCCTCCAGAGAAGACGGACGGGTGCCGCGGGCACCCGTGTCCTGCGGGGAAACTAGTCGGTCAAGCGTCCGTCTGGCGAGACTCCTAACGGGTCATTTCGCCAGATGGACGCTCGACCAGTCCGCGACGTGTGCAGGTCCGGTGCAGGTCGCGCCCTTCGAGGCCCAGGAAGACGGGCTTCTGAGGCGCCCCGACTACCCTGTCGCCATGCCGCATCCTCCGCGCGCGCGGGGCCGCCAGGTCAACGCGTTCCAGGCCCTGGCGCTCCTGCTGTCGTTCGTGCTCGTCGCGGGCGTCAGCGGCGTGCTCGCCGCCGGCCTCGTGCTGCCCGGGGTCGCCGTCGCCGACGAGGTCACCGACCTCACGGTCACCGCGTTCGACGACCTGCCGACCGAGCTCGAGCCGACCCAGCTCCCCGAGAAGTCCGTGATCCTCGCGGCCGACGGCACGCTGCTCGCGACGTTCTTCAGCGAGGACCGGGTCGTCGTCCCCCTGTCGGAGATCTCGATCCAGCTCCAGCACGCGGTCGTCGCGATCGAGGACAAGCGGTTCTACCAGCACGCGGGCGTCGACCCGCCCGGCATGCTGCGCGCCGCCGTCAAGGGTGCGCTCGGCGGCGCCGACGACGGTCAGCAGGGCGCGTCGACGCTCACGCAGCAGTACGTCAAGAACGTGCTGATCCAGGCCGCCGCCACCAAGGAGACCGAGGCGGAGCGGCTCGCGGCGATGCAGGCCGCGACCGAGGCCGACGGTCCCGAGGGGTACGCCCGCAAGCTGCGGGAGGCGAAGCTCGCCATCGCGCTCGAGAAGCAGATGACGAAGGACGAGATCCTCGAGAAGTACCTCAACATCGCGCAGTTCGGCATCAAGGTCTACGGCGCCGAGGCCGCCGCGCAGTACTACTTCGGGATCCCCGCGAAGGACCTCAACTACCTCCAGGCCGCCACGATCGCCGGCGTCACGCAGAGCCCCACCCACTGGGACCCCGTGCGCGACCCGGTCGTGTCGAAGGAGCGCCGGGACACCGTCCTGCTCACCATGCACGACCAGGGCTACATCACCGACGAGGAGTTCCAGACCGGGCTCGCGACGCCCGTCGAGGCGACGCTGAACGTCCACCCGCTGCGCGTCGGGTGCATCGCCGCGAGCGACGCGGTCCCCGGCTCGGGCTACTTCTGCGACTTCGTCACCAAGGTGATCGTCAACGACGAGACCTTCGGCGCGGACGCCGCGGCGCGCAAGGCGCTCCTCTACCAGGGCGGCCTGACGATCACGACGACGCTCGACCCGGGCAAGCAGGCGATCGCCGACGCCGAGGTCAAGGCCGCCGTGCCGGTCGACGACTCCAGCCGCCTCGGGCACGCGCTCGTCAGCGTCGAGCCGGGCAGCGGCAAGATCGTCGCGATGGCGCAGAACCGCATCTACGCGCCCGTCGCCGCCAACCCCGGCGAGGAGCCGATCAACTTCAACACCGACTTCGCGTACGGCGCGTCCGGCGGCTTCGCCCCCGGCTCGACCTACAAGCCGTTCACGCTGCTCGCGTGGCTCCAGGCCGGGCACAGCCTCTACGAGGTCGTCAACGGCGCCAAGCGCCCGCTCAACGAGAATATGTTCCGCATCTGCGGCGCCAAGGCGGGCAACGCTCCGTACACGCCGAACAACTCCGAGGGCAACGGCAGCATGATGACCGTCCTCGACGCCACGCGGAACTCGGTCAACCTCGCCTACCTGTCCATGGCGATGGAGCTCGACATGTGCAACATCGGCGACGCTGCCGAGTCGATCGGCGTGCACCGCGCCAAGGGCCGCGAGCGGGACGACGGCACGATCGACCGGCTGCTCAAGGGCAGCACGCGCTTCGGCGTCAACCCGTCGAACGTGCTGGGCACGGACGTCGTCGCCCCCCTGACGATGGCGTCGGCGTTCGCCGCCTTCGCGTCGGGCGGCGTGTACTGCAAGCCGATCGCGATCACGGCGGTGACCGACACCAACGGCGCCCCGCTGCCGGTCCCGGACGCGGCCTGCCACCAGGCGATCGAGCCGCGCGTCGCCAACACCATGAACTTCGCGCTGAGCGGCGTCTGGCAGGGCACCGCCGACGGCGTCGGCGCGCCGCCGTTCCCGTCCGCCGGCAAGACCGGCACGACCTCCGAGAACGAGCAGACGTGGTTCGTCGGCTACACGCCGCGCCTCGCGACCGCCGTGTGGCTCGGTGACCCCAAGGAGTCGAAGCGTCAGGTCAAGCGGATGTACGTCGGCAGCAAGTGGGTCGACCGTGCGTTCGGTGCGACCGTGTCGGCCCCCACCTGGAAGCGGTTCATGGTCCAGGCGCTCGCCGGCGGTGACAACCCGGGCTTCGCCGCACCCGACGACAAGCTCGTGTTCGGTGAGAAGGTCAACGTGCCGAGCGTGATCGGTCGGAGCGAGGGCGACGCCCGCGCGATCCTCGAGCAGCGCGGCTTCAAGGTCCGCGTCGACGGGCAGCAGGTGGCGTCGAGCGTCGGCGCCGGCCTGGTCGCCGAGCAGAGCCCGTCCGGTCAGGCGAACAAGGGCGCCACGATCACGCTGAAGCTGTCCAACGGCCAGGGCGGCGGTCCGGGCCCCGGACCCGGCCCCGGGCCAGGCGGTGGTGACGGCGGCGGGAACAACGGCGGCGGCAACGGCGGCGGTCCGGGTGGCGGCAACGGTCGCGGTCAGCCGTGACGGTCGGACGCACGCTCGGCACCGCGGCGCTCCTCGGTGCCGGCGCGCTCGCCTGGTCCGTCGTCGAGGCGCAGTGGTACACGCTGCGCGAGGTGACCGTGCCGGTGCTGCCGACCGGGCAGGACCCGCTGCGGGTGCTGCACCTGTCGGACCTGCACCTGACGCCCGGGCAGCGCCGCAAGGTCGACTGGGTGCGCGACCTCGCGTCCCTGGACCCGCACCTCGTCGTCGACACCGGTGACAACTGGGCGCACCTCGACGCCATGCCGGCGCTCCTGGAGGCGCTCGAGCCGCACCTGGCCCGGCCGGGCGTGTTCGTGCTCGGGTCGAACGACTACGTCGCGCCGCGCCCCAAGAACCCCGCCCGCTACCTCCTGCCGGACTCGCGCGGCGCCGGTCCGGTCAAGCCGGTCGAGCTGCCGTGGCGCGAGCTCGTCGCCCGGTTCACCGCCGCCGGGTGGATCGACCTGTCGAACCGCCGGGACGTCGTGAAGGTCGACGGGCGCGTCCTGTCGCTCGTCGGCACGGACGACGCGCACCTCGACCGCGACCGCTTCCCCGCGGCGGGCGGGGACGACGACGCCCGCACGGGCTCGACGCCGGTCGACCTGCACCTCGGCGTCACGCACGCGCCCTACCGCCGCGTGCTCGACGCGATGCACGCCGACGACGCCGACGTGACGATCGCGGGCCACACGCACGGCGGCCAGCTCGCGGTCCCGCTGTGGGGCGCGCTCGTCACGAACTGCGACCTCGACACGCGCCGGGCCAAGGGCCTGCACGGCTGGCCGGGCCCGCGCCCGGACCGCCCGGGCGGCGCGGGGTCGTCCTGGCTGCACGTCTCCGCAGGGCTGGGCACGTCGCCCTACGCCCCCGTGCGGTTCGCGTGCCGCCCGGAGGCGACGCTGCTCAGCTTCGTCGCCGCCTAGTGCTGCCGCCGGCGGCCCTCGCACGTCGTCGAGCGAGAGTCCGCCGGCGAACGGCCACGACTACCGGCGCTCCCAGCTCGACTCGCACCCGGCGAAGGTGCCGTCGGACGACCAGTAGTCGGGGAAGCGCATCCAGTACTCCGTGTCCGGGCCGAACTGGCCGTCGGCGGTCCGGCCGAGCGACCGCTGGACGGCGGCGAGCGCGTCGCGCGTCTTCGTCCCGTAGATGCCGTCGGCGACCAGCCCTCGCGAGTAGCACGCGTTGAGGGCGACCTGGAGCGCACGCACCGGCTCGCCCCGCGTCCCGACCGCCAGGTAGCACTGGTTGAAGTGGACCACGTCGTTGCGGAGCGGCTGGTAGCGCCGGAACTCCCGCCCGAACTGGCCGTGTCCCTTGATGTCCGAGACCCAAGCGGCGGCGTTGCAGACGGGCAGCGCCGCCGACGCCGGTGCGGATGCGGCGACCGTCGTCGCCCCGGCGACCACCAGTGCAACGGCGACGGTTCGTGCCCAGCGAGAGATGTGCATGTCGCTCTCCTTCTCCGTCCCGGGCGGGACGGCTCTGTCGTGGCGGCGCGTCGGTCGACGCCCCGCGACTGCGCCAGCCCGAGAGGTGCGGCTGTCGCTGGCGTGCGGTGATCGCCGCTGCTGTCGACGCGGCTGCCTGTGGTCCGTTCCTGCGACGGATCACGCACAGGGCGGCGACGCACGCCCCCGGTTGGCTCGACGTCGAGCTCCTCGTCGCACGCCCCCCTCGTGCGACCCGCCCGGACGCGTCTCCCGTCGGCGGACACGGGGACTCTGGCGGAGTTCGCAGGGACGTGTCTGAGCAATGCAATGTGATCTGAATCACAGTCAAAACAGGGTTTTGACGACGTGTCATACCCGTCATACTCGCGCTGACTGTCGCCTCGGCTCCGGCCGGGCGACCACGACGTTTCGCCGTCGGCGGATCCAGGCAAGGAGGCCCGATGTCGACCGAGACCGCAGTCCGACCGCGGACACGACTCTTCCGCACCCTCACCCGAGCACTGGCCGTGGGCGTGCTCGCCGCCGGCTCGCTGGCGGCCACGGCGACCGCGTCGAGCGCAGCCGTCCCGGAGTGCCACTACCAGGCCTACCCGCGCGCCACGGGATACGGCCCGTACATCACCCCGCCGTCCGCGGACATGGTCGGCCTCTCCTCGTGCTGGATGAAGAACGGCAGCAACCCGGTGGTCGTCATGCGCCTCGGGTTCCAGGCGTCCTACAGCGCCGTCTGGGAGCTCCAGTCGGCGCTCAACCTCTGCTACCGCAAGCCGATCACCGTCGACGGGTGGTTCGGCGCGCAGACCGAGACGGCGCTCAAGCAGGTGCAGGCGTCCTACGGCCTGAAGGCCGACGGCATCTACGGCGCCAACACACAGGCGAAGCTCCTCGTGCCGGGCAAGAACGCCGACGGCACCGGATTCACGGGCTACTGCTACAACATCAGGTGAGCGCACCCCCGCGACCGGATCGAGTTTCGTCCTAGCGGCGTCCGTCGGCTATCCTTACGGGGCTCCACGGGGTGTGGCGCAGCTTGGTAGCGCGCTTCGTTCGGGACGAAGAGGTCGTGGGTTCGAATCCCGCCACCCCGACAGACACGAGAGGCCCGGATCGGCATCATGCCGGTCCGGGCCTCTCGTCATGCCCACGGGTGCGGGCGGTCGTCAGCGCGGGGCGAGGTACGACACGTGGCCGTCGTAGCTGCGGATGAGCACCGTGCGCGGCGCGGACGGGTCGGTCGGAGCCTCGACGGTCTGGCGGCCGTTCGACGTGGAGATCGTCAGCGCGACGGGCTCGCCGGTGCCGAACACCGTCGCGTCCCCGTTGCTGGTGGCGGCCTCGACGTCACCCTGCACGTCCGCGACCTCGATGCTCCCGTCGCTGCTCCGCGCGATCGCGTCGCCGCCCACGTCGACGACCTGGACGTCGCCGTTGCTCGTGACGGCCTCGATGCGGCCGCCGACGCCCTGCGCGTCGATCCGGCCGTCGTAGGTCCGCGCGGTGACGTCGCCGGAGACGTCGGTGACGATCACGTCGCCGTTGCTCGAGTGCAGCTGCGCGTCGCCGGTGATCCGGTCGGCCTCGACGCGGCCGTCGTAGGTCCGCGCCTCGAGGTCGCCGGCCAGGCCGCGCGCCAGGACGTCGCCGTTGGAGGTCCGGACCACGACGTGCGTGTCGCGCGGGACGTGCACCTGGAGCGCACCCGTGCACACGCCGAACCACGAGCCGCACTCGTGCCGGACGACGAGCCGGTCGCCGCGCTGCTGCACGGAGTAGGTGGGCGACGAGAAGCCGCTGCGGGCGATGCGCTCGACGTCGACCAGGTCCTGGTCACCGGCGAACACGGACACGCGCCCGTCGGCGACGAGCTCGACGACGTCGGCGGCGTCGTAGGTGGCGCTCGCGCGCTCGGTGCTCGACATCGCGAGGTCGGCGACCTGGACGCCGCCCCACGCGATCGTCGCGACGCCGAGGGCGACACCGGCCCACAGGAGGGTGCGGCCGAGCGGCGTGCGGGTCGGGTCGGCGGGCGGCGGGCCGACGGGGGTGACGGGCGGCTGCTGCAGGGTGGCGGTCATGCGCGTGCTCCGTTCGTGGGGCGGCCGGTGCCGACGCCGCCGGGCGGCGTGACGACCGGGCCGGGCTGGGCGGCGGTCGGGCCGTGCTCGAGCCAGCGCAGGACGGCGAGCACGCGGCGGTGGTCGTCGGCGTCGGGCGGCAGGCCGAGCTTGGTGAGGATGGACGTGACGTGCTTCTCGACGGCGGGCAGCCCGACGACGAGGCGTTCGGCGATCGCGGTGTTGGACCGGCCCTCGGCCATGAGGCCGAGCACCTCGCGCTCACGGGGCGTGAGCGTCTCCAGGCCGGTGCTGCGGGTGCGGGCGAGGATCTGGGCCACCACCTCGGGGTCGATGACGGTGCCGCCGGTGGCCACCCGCTGCAGGGCGTCGAGGAACTCCTCCACGTCCGCGACGCGGTCCTTGAGCACGTACCCGAGGCCGCGCACGTCGCCCGCGAAGAGCTCGGCGGCGTACCGCTGCTCGACGTACTGCGACAGCACGAGGATCGGCAGGCGGCGGTGCAGGCTGCGCAGGTGGACGGCGGCGCGCAGGCCCTCGTCGGTGTGGCTGGGCGGCATCCGGACGTCGGTGACGACCACGTCGGGCAGGTCGTCGCCGGCGGTCCCGGTGCCGAGAGCGGCGACGAGCTCGTCGGCCGTCGGGTACCCGGTCACCTGGTGGCCCTCCGCCTCGAGCAGGCGGGACAGGCCGTCCCGGAGGAGGACGGAGTCCTCCGCGATCACGATGCGCACGGCACCTCCACGGTGAGCCGGGTCCCGCCTCCGGCGGGGCTGTCGAGGTCGAACGTGCCGTCGAGCGCGGCGACACGGCTGCGCAGTCCGTCCAGCCCGCTGCCGGGCGTGGCGGTCGCGCCGCCCGTGCCGTCGTCGGCGACGACCACGCGGAGCGCGGGTCCGGTCGCGCCCTGCACGACCGTCGCCTCCACGAGCACGCTCTGCGCGCCCGAGTGCTTGGTGACGTTCGTGAGCGCCTCGGCGACGACGAAGTACGCGGCGGCCTGCGTGGCGGCCGGGGCGAGCGCGAGCGTCTCGGGCGTGGGCACGTCGACCGTGACGGACACGGGTGTGCGGGCGGCGAGCGCCGACAGCGCCGCGTCGAGGCCGCGGTCGGTGAGGACGGCCGGGTGGATGCCGCGGACCAGGTCGCGCAGCTCGGCCAGGGTCTCCTTGACCTCGCGGTGCGCGTGGTCGAGCGCGGCGGCGGCGGTCTCGGGGTCGCGGGTCGCGGCACGCTTGGCCGCGCCGAGCTCCACGCCCAGGGCGACGAGCCGCTGCTGGGCGCCGTCGTGCAGGTCGCGCTCGATACGGCGGCGCTCCTCGTCGGCCGCGCCGACGGCGGCGGTCCGGGTCTCGCGCAGCTGCTCGGCGCGGACCTCGGCCCGGTCGACGGCCGCGCGGGCCTCGACCAGCGCCTCGGACTGGGCCGTCGGGCCGAGGAGCGCGCGGGCCAGGCGCACGGTGACGAGCGAGGTGGCCTGCGCGGCGAGCGCGGCGAGCCACAGCAGCGCGACGCCGCCGAGCACGGTCACGAGGATCACGAGCGGCCACGCGAGGCCGAACCAGTCGTCGACGACCGAGCCGTGCCCGTAGCCGGGGAACGCGACGGCACCGACGCCCGCACCGGCGAGGCCGAAGACGAGCGCCCACCCGAGCGACGAGACGCCCAGGCCGGCGACGGCGTACACCTGGTGCGCCCAGCGGCGGCCGTCCGACAGGACCGCCCACCACGTGCCCCAACGCCACCACCCGGGCCGGGGGCCGCGGCGGTAGGTCGGGGCGCCGACGACGACACCCGTCTGGGCGGCGACGCGGGCGCGCTCGGCACGGGCGAACCACTGCCCCGCGACCAGCCCGCCGACGAGCATCGGCAGGCCGACGCCGAACGCGGCGACGAGTCCCGCGGAGGTCAGCGTCCAGACGAGCGCGAGGATCCCGAACGTCAGGAGCCACGGCCAGCCGATCGCGACCTGCGCGACCGCGCGCCACGTGGCGGCGTCGCCCGGGGCCCGCAGGAGTGCCTGCCCCGAGAAGAACGCCGGGGCGACGACGCGCGCGTCGTCGGTGGTCGTCGGGGCCGCGGGCCTGGCCGGGGACGGCGCGGTCGCGGCGGACGGGCCGGACGCGCGCGCCG
>NZ_BHYL01000096.1 GCF_003851725.1 Cellulomonas algicola
GTGCCCCGCACCCTGTCCGTGGCACGCCGGCGGACGCGTCCGCAGACCGGCGCGTCCCGGAGCGCCAGCCGTGAGCCGGGCACGCGTCGCCCGGCGCGACGCGCCGGGACGGCGACGGACGTCCGCCGACGGGGTGGCCCGGGAGGTGCGGGCGTGAGCCGGGCACGGGTCGTGTGGCACTACGCGCGGGCGCGGCATCGGACGTTCGCCGGCCGGGCCGCGCTCGAGGCGTGGCAGGACCGGCACCTGCGTCGGGTGCTGCGGCTCGCCCCGCGCCGGTACGCCTTCTACGCGGGGACGACGCCGCGCGCGCTCACCGACCTGCCGGTCGTCGACAAGGTGGACGTGCTCGCGCGCTTCGCCGACCTCAACGTCCGTGGCGTCGGCCTCGACGAGTGCCTCGCGGCCGCCCGGTCCGCCGAGCGGGGACGCGACTTCGGCACCACCCTGCGCGGGCTCTCCGTCGGCCTCTCCTCCGGGACGACAGGCCGGCAGACCGCGTTCCTCACGTCGGCCGCCGAGCGCGACCGGTGGGCGGGCGAGGTCCTGGCCCGCACGCTCCCGGACGGTCTTCTCGCCGGGGCTCGCGTGACGCTCGTCCTGCGCGCGGGCGGGCCGCTCTACGAGAGCGTCGACGGCGGACGCGTGAGCTTCCGGTTCGTCGACCTCGCGCTCGACGAGGACCGCCTGCTCGACGAGATCCGCGCCGCCGACCCGACCGTGCTCGTCGCGCCGCCGTCCGTGCTGGTCGCGGTCGCCCGTGCAGGGCTCGGGCTGCGACCGCAGCGGGTGCTGTCGGTCGCGGAGGTGCTCGACCCGCACGACGCGGCGGTCGTCGAGGACGGGCTCGGCGTGCGGGTCGACCAGGTCTACCAGGCCGCCGAAGGGTTCCTCGGGGCGAGCTGTCGGCACGGGCGGCTGCACCTCGCGGAGGACCTCGTCGTCGTCGAGCGGGAGGACGTCGGCGGCGGACGGTTCGTGCCCGTCGTGACCGACCTGTTCCGCAGCAGCCAGGCCGTGCTGCGCCGCCGGGTCGGCGACGTCCTGGTGCCCGACGAGGACCCCTGTCCGTGCGGCTCCCCGATGCTCGCGGTCCGCGAGATCGTCGGCCGGTCCGACGACGTGCTCTGGCTCGCGCGAGCGGGCGTGGCGGCGCCGGCCCTCGGATCGTTCCACCCCGACTTCGTCCGGGCCGCGGTGCTCGCGGTGCCCGAGGTCGACGACTTCCGCGTGGACCAGACCGCGACCGACGCCCTGCGGCTCGCCGTCGAGCCCGCGACTGCCTTCGACGCCGCCCGACGCTCGCTCGAGCGCGCGCTCGCCGACGCCGGGCTCGCCGTGCCGTCGGTCGTGCCCGGCGAGGTCGAGCCGCGGGACCCGCTCGTCAAGCGCCGACGCGTCCGGCGCGACCCCGCCGTCCCCGCCGGGGCGTGCTGACCTCGGCGCTGGGCGCGACCCCCAGCCGTCCCGGTAGGGCGGGCGTGCTGACCTCGGCGGCCGGGCCCGACCCCGAGCCGTCCCGCAGCAGCACGCGGACTCCGTCGCTCACGTCGCCCGGCCGCCGGACGGCGACGGGCGCCCGCGGGTTCGCGCGAGACCGAGCCGTCTCGTGGGGCCGCGCGTGTCGACCCGACACGCGGGCCGCCGTGCGAGCTCCGAGGTCGTGCTCTCGCGTCCGCGCTGTTCGTCGGGCGCGATGCCGTGGCATGCGGGACGGGGTCAGCGACCGTCCGCGGTCCGGTGGCCCTTCAGCGCGTCGTCGATCGCGTCGGCGACCCCGGCGACCGGGTCGTACGTGGCGGCCGCGGTGGCGAGCGCGTCCAGCTGAGAGCGGTCGGAGTCGAGCACCGCGCGCACGGCCTCGGCGACGCGGCGGCCGTCCAGGCGCCGCACCCGGACGCCCGCACCGGCCGCGACGATGCGTGCGGCGAAGTCGAACTGGTCGTAGTCCTGCGGGCACACGACCGCGGGGACGGCGGCGCGGATCGCGCTGTAGGTGATGCCCGCGCCGCCGTGGTGCACGACGGCCGCGCAGCCGGGGAGGACGTCGTCGTAGGGGAGGTGGGCGTAGACGTGCACCCGCCCGTCGACGACGAGCGGGTCGGGGGAGCGTCGGGCCGCGTCTCCCAGGCTCACGACGACCTCGTGCCCGGGCAGGCCGTCGGCCAGCGCCCGGGCCTCCTCGACGAGTCGGTCCTTGGCCCACGGCAGGTGCGTACCGAGCGTGACGAGCACGCGTGCGCCGCTGGGGAGGTGCGGCGCGGCTCCTGCCTCCGGGGTGCCGGTGACCGGGCCGACCATGCGGAACGCCGCGGGCCAGTCGCGGTCGAGCTCGAGCTCGGTCATCCCGAGCCCCAGGATGTGGGTCGGCGAGTAGGCGGCCTCCGACCCGTCGGCCCGGTAGACACCCGTCCCGGCGGCGCGGAACGCGGGCGCGAGGACGCGCTGCATCGCCCGCTTCGTCACGCGCGTGGCGGTGCGACCGACAGCGTCCCGTACGCGGTGGCCCGCGTGCCGGGCCGGTCCCCAGCCGCCGCAGTAGGAGGGCGTGCCCGTGCGCGTCTCGAGCGCGAACGGGGTCGGCATGGTCGTGAGCCAGGGCAGACCGTGGTCGAGCGCGACCATGCCCGCGACCGGTGCCGTGAAGTCGGCGAGCACGGCGTCGGGACGGTCCCGCCGGACCAGGGCGTCGATCTCCGAGCGGGCGCGGGGGAGCAGGCGCAGGTTCGCCGCGAGCTGGCGCGTGAGCAGCAGCGGGTTCGACCGGACCGGCCCGTTCGTGTCGGCGATCCGGTCGAACACGTGCGGGTCGTCCGGCAGGAGCGCGTCGGCGGCGAAGCCGTGCTCCCGCAGCAGGTCGACCTTCGTCGCGCCCGTCGCGAAGCGGACGTCGAACCCGCGGTCGCGCAGGCCGCGGCCGAGCGTGACGAGCGGGTTGAGGTGGCCGGCGAACGGCGGCGCGACCAGCAGCAGCCGGGCGCTCACGACGCACCCCGCGGTCGTGCGTCGCCACGTCCGCGCTGCGCGGAAGGTCCGTCGCGACCGGGGTCGCCGGCGGGGTGGGCCACGGCGACGTCGGCGGTGGGCGGTGCCGACGGGCCGCTGCTGCGCGGACGACCGACGAGGCGGCGCACCGCGGCGATCGCCGCGGGGGACGTGGCCGCCGCGAGGTGCCCGCCGGGCACGTCGACGTCGACGTGACCGCGGAAGCCCCACCGGCTGAGCGGGTCGGCGGAGCCGCGGACGGCGTGCACCGTCCACACGCCGCCCGGCGGCGGCAAGGCGCCGACAGGCCCGAGGCCGACGACGTGCACGTGCAGTCCGTCGGGCACGACGACCAGCGGTGCGGCCGCCGCGGCCATCCGCGCACCCGTGCTGCCGCAGAGCAGCAGCAGGTCCTGACGTGTCCGGTCGAGCAGCGCCTGGAGGTGCCGGGCGGTCTCGCGCGTGAACGCGGTGACCGGCCGCGCCGCGGCCCACTGGACGGCGTTCCGGGCCGACGCGACGACGAGCGGCGCGGCGCGGTACGGCGCGACGGCGCGGTCGGTCCACGGGAAGCCGACGCGCACGGGCGTCCAGCCGTCGACGGCGAGGGCGTCGAGCACCGCGTGCTGCGCGGGCGAGAGGGCGGAGTGCGTCCACGAGCTCTGCCCGGTGAGCCACGCGACGCGGGCGTCGACGACGTCGGCCACCGGGCGCGCCGACGCGTGCGCGTCGAGCCACCTCACGGCGCCGACCCGATCCCGACGCGCACGCGGCGCCCGCGCCATGTCACGGTCCGAGGACCGAGCTGTGCCGCGAGGGCCTGCAGCGGCGCGAGCACGGCGGCGACCGGCTCGAGCAGCACGCCCAGCCACCCCGCCCCCACGCCTGCGTGGGCGGGCGGCCCTGCCTGGATCGGCGACGCCATGTGGTCGGCCGAGGCCGCGTCCGGTGGCATGGCGGCCGTCACCTGTCGGCGCAGCGCGCGGGTGACGAGCGCGGAGACGGCGAGGGCGGCGAGCGCAGCGCCGACGGCGGCGAGGGAGCCGGAGGCGACGGCGAGCGCGACCGTCGCGAGCGGCAAGGCCGTCGGGACGAGGACGAGCAGCAGGAGCCGCGCCGAGAGGTCACGGCGGACGACCTCGCCGGCGAACAGGAGCCAGCGCCGGACGATCCGCAGGTAGGCGGCCGCGCCCGGGACGGTCGTGGCGACGAGTGCGGGCTGCGCGGTCTGGACGACCCTCAGGCCGTGCGCGCGGAACAGCCGGGCGAGCGCGTAGTCGTCGCACGTGGCGGTCGCGAGCGCGGGGAACCCGCCGACCGCCTCCAGCCGGTCGCGCCGGAGCGCCACGACCATGCCGTTGATGCTGACGGGAGGCCCGACTCGCGCGAGCGGCAGGTAGGTCACGAGGGCCGAGCCGTTGACGAACGCGGCGAGCAGTCGGGACCAGAGCCCGCCCTGCTCGCGGTAGACGGGGACGCCGGTCGCGAGGTCGGCGTCGGCCAGCGCCCCGACGAGCCGTGCGAGCCCGCCGGCGGGGAAGGCGGTGTCGTCGTCGAGCAGGACGACCGTGCCGCTCTGCACGTCGGCGAGCGCGAGCTTGTGGATCTTGGGGTTGACGCCGGGCTCCGGTGGCGGGCACACGACGACCTCGACGTGCGGGCGTCGTGCGCCCCCGCCTCGCACGGCACCGACCTCGTCGACGACCTCCGGGGCGGGGGCGCGCCGGGCGGCAGCCGTCGCGGCGGCGGGCACCTCGGCGGCGTCGATCAGGACCGCAGCCTCGTGCGCGGTGGCCTGCGCGGGGGCGGCATCGACCGGGACGGCAGCATCAGGGTCGGTGGCCTGCGCGGCGGCGGCCGTCGCCGCGGCACGTCCGGCCGTGTCGTCGTGGTCGACCAGCAGCAGGACCCGGGCGGGGGCGAGGGTCCGGACGGAGGACGCGAGCACGTCGGGCAGCAGGGGGTCGCCGGAGCGGACCGCGACGAGGACGGTGACGTCGGCGAGGTCCTGCCCGGGTGCGACACGGGCGGGCGAGGCGATCGCGGCGGCGGCGAGGTTGCCCCGGACGGCGGTGAGCACCACGAGGAGGGCCGCGACGGCGAGCGCAGCCTCACCCATGCGCGCGCACGAGCCGGTCGACGCTCTCGTCGAGCGACACCGCGGGGGCGCCCAGGTCGCGCAGCGTCCGCGTCATGTCGAACGTCTTGGACCGCGAGAGCACGGACACCCCGAAACGCGTGATCGGCGGCTCGCGCCAGCCGAGCAGCGTGGCCGACACCTGCTCCCCGGCGCCCGCGAGCGCCCGGACGACCGACGGCGGGACGTGGAGTGTCCGCGGCCGGGCGCCGAGCCGCGCGAGGATGCCGAGCAGGAACGGGTAGAGGTCGACGGGCTCGGCGTTCGTCAGGTGGTACAGCCCGGTGGCGCCGCGCTCCACGGCCTCGTTCACGTAGTGCGCAGCGGTGTGGACGTCGGTGAGGTCGGTGCGCACGGGCGGCCCGTCGCGGCGCTCGAGCACGGGCAGCAGCCCGCCCTGCGCGAGCCGCAGGATCCGGGGCAGGAGGACGGTGTCGCCGACGCCGAACACGGCCCGCGGTCGCACGACCACGTGCGGGCCGGGGTAGCCGTCGACGACGCGCTCGGAGATCCGCTTGGTGCGCGCGTAGGCGTTGAGCAGCTCGTCGTCGGGCGGGACGGGGCTGTCCTCGGTGAGGTCGTGCTGGTCCTCGTCGCGGTAGAGCACGGACGACGACGAGACGTGCACGAGCGGTGGCGCGCCGTGGTCGGCGGCCCACCGCGCGACGTGGCGGGTCGCGTCGACGTTCGCCGCGACGAACGCGCGCGGGGGTGCCCAGGGGGACGCGAGCGCGGCGCAGTGCACGACCGCGTCGACGGGCCCGGGGACGGCGTCGTCGGGCAGCGGGCGGGACAGGTCGTGCCGGACGTAGGTGTCGACGTCGTTGGTCGCGGTGGCCGACCGCCCGAGCCCGACGACGTCCCAGCCGCGCGCGTGCGCGTCGGCGACGATCCGCGTCCCCAGGAAGCCGTTGGAACCGGTGAGCAGGAGACGCATGCCGTGGAGGATACGGCGGTCACGACGTCGGCAGTCCGGTCCTCCACAGGCGTGTCCCCGCGGGAGCGTCGGCGGCGGATCCGGAGTCACGACCACCGGGTGGTGCGCCGCGCACGCACGACGCACCACCCGGTCACGACCGGCCCGTCAGCGGCCGAGGCGCGTCCACCGGCGCACGGAGAGCACGCCGAACACGGCGACCAGCACGACGGGCCAGACGACCGCGAGCAGCAGCGCGTGCTCGGAGGCCCAGCCGGTGCTCGCGACCGTGGGGTTGCCGAACAGGTCGCGCGTCGCGGCGATCGTCGCGGTGATCGGGTTCCACGCCGACAGCGCCTCGAGCCACCCGGGCATCGTCGAGATCGGGACGAACGCGTTCGACAGGAACGCGAACGGCCAGACGAGGATCTGCACGGCCGTGACGCCGCCCTGCCCGCGGAACAGCAGCCCGAGCCAGATGCCGAGCCACAGGAACGCGAACCGCAGCAGGAGCAGCAGGCCGAGCGCGACGAGCGCGTTCCCGAGCCCTTCGTGCCACCGCCACCCGACGGCCAGCCCGCCGAGGAGCAGGACGAGCAGCCCGACGACCGACGAGAGCATGTCGGCGATCGCGCGGCCGAGCAGGACCGCGGCCCGGGACATGGGCAGGGACCGGAACCGGTCGGTCACGCCGCGCTGCACGTCGGTCGCGACGACCGTCATGGTCGACTCCAGGCCGAAGGCCATGGTGACGGCGAGCATGCCGGGGAACAGGAACTCGATGTAGCCGCCGGGGACGTCGATCGCGCCGCCGAGCAGGTACCCGAACATGAGCAGCAGGAGCAGCGGGAACGCGAGCCCGATCAGCAGGTCCCACGGCTGGCGCCGCCAGTGGCCGAGGTCGCGCAGGGTCACGGTCCAGGCGTCGCGCAGCGCCCACGACGGGCCGCCCGACGGGACGGGTGGGGCGGTGCGCGCTCGGGTGGTGGTCACGGTCATCGGGAGGCCTCCTCGGCGGTCGCGGCGGCGGGGGAGTCGGAGGCGGACCGGGCGGACGTCCCGGCCGGGGCGTCGGCGGGAACGCCGGTGAGGTGCAGGAACGCCTCGTCGAGGGTCGGCCGTCGCAGGGCGACGTCGTCGACGGGGACGCGTGCGTCGTCGAGCGTGCGGACGACGTGCGTGAGCGCCGCGACCCGGTCGACGACCGTGGCGGTCACGCGTCGGGTCGCGACGTCGGTCTCGACGTCGGTGCCGACGGCATCGAGCGCCGCCCGCGCGGCGGGCAGGTCCGTCTCGGCCCGGACGACGACGTCGAGCCGGTCCTGGCCGATGGACGCCTTGAGCTCGTCGGGCGTCCCGCGGGCGACGAGCCGGCCCTGCGCGAGCACGCTCACCTGCGACGCGAGCTGGTCGACCTCCTCGAGGTACTGGGTGGTGAGCAGCACCGCGGTCCCGCCGGCGACGAGCTCGCGCACGGCCTGCCACACCTCGCGCCGGCCGCCCGGGTCGAGGCCTGTCGTCGGCTCGTCGAGGAGCAGCACCTCCGGGTCGAGCACGAGCCCCGCGGCGAGGTCGAGCCGTCGGCGCATGCCGCCGGAGTAGGTGCCGACGGGCCGGTCGGCGGCGTCGGCGAGGTCGAACCGGTCGAGCAGCTCGTCGGCGCGACGGCGGGCGTCGCGCGTGCCGAGGTGCGAGAGGCGGCCGAACATCACGAGGTTGTCGCGCCCGCCGAGGATCTCGTCGACGGCGGCGTGCTGGCCGACGAGGCCGAGCCGGCGGCGCGCCCGCGCGGCGTCGCGGACGACGTCGTACCCGGCGACGTGCGCGGTGCCGCCGTGGGGGTCGAGCAGCGTGGAGACGATGCGGACGGTGGTCGTCTTGCCGGCGCCGTTGGGGCCGAGCAGGGCGTGGACGGTGCCGTGCTCGACGTCGAGGTCGAGGCCGTCGAGGACGGTGGTCTCGCCGTAGCGGCGGGTGAGCCCGCGGACGCGGACGGCGGGAGGGGCGGTCGCCGCGGTCGCGGTGCCGGCCGCGCGGATGGTCGGGGATCCGGTGGACGTGGGCATGGGTGGACCTCCTCGGACGGGAGCGCTTATCGTACAGCGTACGACAAGAACGCACGGACGTCTCCACCTGTTCCCGGCAGGGAGGATGAGGTCATGACGGAGCACACCGGGACCGGCGACCCGGCCCGCAGCATGGCCCTGCTCTGGCGCACCGCCGAGCCCGCCGCCCCGCGCGGCCGCGGTGCCGCCGCCGGGCTGTCCGTGGACCGCGTCGTCGCGACCGCCGTGGCGCTCGCGGACGCCGAGGGGCTCGGCGCACTGTCGATGCGCCGCGTCGCGACCGAGCTCGGCGTGGGCGCCATGACCCTCTACACGTGGGTCCCGGGCAAGGGCGAGCTGGTCGACCTCATGGTCGACGCGGTGCTCGGCGAGGTCGTCGACGCGCTCGGCGGTCTCGCCGCACCCGCCGTCGCACCCGCCGTCGCACCGGCACCGGCTCCCGCGCCGGGGGGCGCCGACCCGGGAGTCGTCGAGAAGCCCGCGTGGCGCGACCGCCTCGAGGCCGTCGCCCGCGCGAACTGGGCCGTCTTCGCGCGTCATCCCTGGCTGCTCCAGGTCGCGGCCATGGGCCGTCCGCCGCTCGGCCCGAACGTCATGGCGAAGTACGAGGTCGAGCTCCGCGCGATCGACGGCACGGGCCTCGACGAGGTCACGATGGACGCGGTCGTCACGCTCGTGAACGGGTTCGTCGGCGGGGCCGCGCGGGGCGTGCTCGACCGCGCGCAGGCCGAGCAGCTGACCGGCATCAGCGAGGAGCAGTGGTGGGAGGCGACCGCCCCCTACGTCGACCAGGTCTTCGACGCCGACGCCTACCCGACCGTGGCGCGCGTCGGACCGGTCGCCGGCGAGGCGAACCAGGCGGCGTACGACCCGCACCGCGCGTTCGAGTTCGGCCTCGCCCGGCTCCTCGACGGCATCGCGGTGCTCGTCGACGCCGCCCGCTGACGTCGGACCGGGCCGTCGAGGTCGGGGAGGATGGGCGCATGAGTGCGACCCTGCAGGCCCGCGCGGTGTCCGCCGCCTTCGGCGACCGCGAGCTGTTCTCCGGCCTGGACCTCGTCGTCGCGCCCGGGGACGTCGTCGGGCTCGTCGGGCCGAACGGCGCAGGCAAGACGACGCTGCTGCGCATCCTCGCGGGCAGCCGCGCGCCGGAGTCCGGGACGGTCAGCCTGTCGCCGCCGACCGCGCAGGTCGGCTACCTGGTGCAGGAGGTCGAGCGCAAGGACGACGAGACGGTCCGCACGTTCCTCGAGCGGCGCACCGGCGTCGCCGCCGCGCAGACCGAGATGGACGACGCGTCGCACGCGCTCGCGGCCGAGGAGCCCGGCGCGGACGACCGGTTCACCGAGGCGCTCGAGCGGTGGATGTCGCTCGGTGGTGCGGACCTCGACGCGCGGCTCGGCGTCGTCGCGGACGACCTCGGACTGACCGTCGACCTGGACCTGCCGATGACCGCGCTCTCGGGCGGGCAGGCGGCGCGCGTCGGCCTCGCGGCGCTGCTGCTGTCGCGGTTCGACCTGTACCTGCTCGACGAGCCGACCAACGACCTCGACACCGACGGCCTGCACCGGCTGGAGGAGTTCGTCGACCGCGTCCAGGCGCCGGTCGTCGTCGTGAGCCACGACCGCGAGTTCCTCGCGCGGACCGTGACGCGGGTCGTCGAGATCGACCGCAGCCTCCAGCGCGTCGCGACCTACGGCGGCTCCTACGACGCGTACCTCGACGAGCGCTCGACCGCCCGCCGCCAGGCGAGAGCGGCCTTCGAGGACTACGCGACCCGGCGCGACGCGCTCCAGGCGCGGGCCCGCACGCAGCGCGCGTGGATGGAGAAGGGCGTGCGCAACGCCCGCCGCAAGGCCACCGACAACGACAAGAACGTCAAGCACCACCGCGGCGAGACGTCGGAGAAGCAGGCAGCGAAGGCGCGCCAGACGGACCGGATGATCGAGCGCCTGGAGGTCGTCGAGGAGCCGCGCAAGGAGTGGCAGCTCCGCATGAGCATCGCCGCGGCACCCCGGTCGGGCGCGGTCGTGGCGACGGCCCGGGCAGCGGTCGTGCGACGCGGCGACTTCACGCTCGGACCGGTCGACGTGCAGCTCGACTGGCAGGACCGCGTGGCGGTGACCGGGCCCAACGGCTCGGGGAAGTCGACGCTCCTCGCCCTGCTCCTGGGCCGGGTCGCGCCCGACGAGGGGAGTGCGGCGCTCGGCCCGGGCGTCCTCGTCGGCGAGGTCGACCAGGCGCGCGCCGCGTTCGAGGGCGACGCGCCCGTCGGCGACGCGTTCGCGCGCGAGGTCCCCGACTGGACGACCGCCGACGTGCGGACGCTGCTCGCCAAGTTCGGCCTCGCGGGACACCAGGTCGGCCGCCCGGCCGACTCGTTGTCCCCCGGCGAGCGCACGCGCGCCGCGCTCGCGCTCCTCCAGGCCCGCGGGGTCAACCTGCTCGTGCTCGACGAGCCGACCAACCACCTCGACCTGCCCGCGATCGAGCAGCTCGAGCAGGCCATGGAGTCGTTCGACGGCACGGTCCTGCTGGTCACGCACGACCGCCGCATGCTCGAGACCGTCCGCCTGACGCGTCGCTGGCACGTCGAGGACGGCCGCGTCACCGAGGTCGCACCGGACTGACCGGGCCGAGCGCGCCTTGCCGAGGACGCTCCACGGCGCACGCGGACCTGGTGGGATGTCCGCCATGACACCTGCGCACGACGCCGTCGAGCACGAGGACCTCCCGCGCCTGCGGACGCTCCTGGACGAGGGCGCGGACGTCGAGGAGGTCCACGGCGGCCTGACCCTGCTCCAGCACGCGGTCGACGTCGAGATCGACGCGCACACCCAGACCGGCGAGCCGCTCCACGTGGACCTGACGGCCTACCTCCTCGCGCGCGGCGCGGACCCGCTCGCCTCACCCGCTCCCGGCGGAGCCGGTTCGGCGCTGCACACGGCACGGCTCCGCGGGCACTGGCTCGCCGTCGCGGTCATGGAGGCGTTCGTGCGCGTCGACGAGGGCGGACACCGCACCCCCGAGCTCTGACGGCTCGACCTCCCCGATGCGCGACCCGGCTCGTCACCAGGCGCTGAGCGACACCGAGGCGCCCGTCACGACGGAGGCGCCATCCTCGTCGAGGTCGACCGTCGGGTCGACGAACGCGAACACCCCGTGGCCTCGTTCGAGGCGCAGGAACACGTGGCACGCGTCGGACTCGAGGTCGGGCGCCACGAGGGTCGCCGAGCAGTCCTGCTCGAGCGTGCCGCCGTCGGTGGCGCCGAGCCCGGCGGCGAGGTCGGCGGCGACGTCGGCGACGGCCCGGTCGACGCCCCAGCACGCGACGAGGTCGTCGACGTGGCACCCGGTCTGCTCGACGGCGCCGTCGGGCATGGGCAGCGCGGCCCCGCGCTCGACGGCCTCCGCCCGGAGGTGCCCGTCGACGGCCCGCAGGACCCCGGGTACGGTCACGGCCACAACCGCGCCGACGGCGACGACGGCGAGCGAGACGATGAACACCGGCCGCGGAGTGCGCATGCGCGGGTCATCGGCAGTCCAGGGGGCGTGCTTGAACGGCGGTCGGACGTCGGGCTGCGACGTCCGGATCGATCAGAGAATCTGATTCGATGCTAGCGTGAGCGCGTGCGCATCCTCACCGCGACCGAAGCCTCACGGGGCTTCTCCGACCTCCTCGACGCCGTCGAGCGGGGGGAGACGGTCATGGTGACGCGCGGCAACCGGACGATCGCGCGCATCGCTCCCGTCCCCGCCGGCACAGGTCGGAGCCTGCGCGCGGCGCTCGACAGGGTGCCCCGGCTCGACGACGCGTTCGAGGCCGACATCGCGGAGGCGACCGCACTGCTGACCAGCGAGACGGACCCGTGGGTCGGCGACTGATCCTCGACACCACGACCCTCATCGCCTACGAGCGCCGCGCGTTTGACACGACCGTCCTCGACGAGGACGACCTCGCGATCGCGGCGGTGACCGTGGCCGAGTTCCGCAGCGGCATCGAGCTCGCCGACACCGCGGCCCGAGCGGCCGACCGCGCGCGCGTCCTCGACGCGGTGCTGGAGAACGTCACCGTGCTCGACTACACCGAGCACACGGCGACGCAGCACGCGCGCCTGCTCGCGCACGTGCGCCGCACCAGCGTCCCCCGGGGCGCGCACGACCTGATCATCGCGGCCCACGCCGCGCACACCGGCCGGGTCCTCGCGTCCCGGGACGCGCGCGCCCGGTTCGCCGACCTGCCTGGTGTGGAGGCCGTCAGTCTCTGACGGTCGCGCCGTCGCCCCGCTCCGAGCCGCGCTCAGCCGGCCGCGACGTCCAGGGCCTGGGTGAGGTCGTCGCGGAGGTCCTCGACGTCCTCGAGCCCGACGGACAGGCGGACGGTCGACTCGGCGATCCCGACAGCGGCGCGGCCCTCGGGTCCGAGCTTGCGGTGCGTCGTCGTGGCGGGGTGCGTGACGATCGACTTGGTGTCGCCGAGGTTGTTCGACAGGTCGATGATCCGCAGCGCGTCGAGGAACGCGAACGTCGTCTTCTTCGCGACGTCGGGCGTCGCGCCCTCGGGGACGCGCAGCTTGAGCGTGACGACCGTGCCGCCGCCGGTCTGCTGCGCGCGCGCGAGGTCGTGCTGCGGGTGCGACGGCAGGAACGGGTAGCGGACGGACGCGATCGCGGGGTGCTGCTCGAGCCAGCCGGCGAGCGTCAGGGCGGACGCGGCCTGGTGCCGCACGCGCAGCGACATCGTCTCGAGGCCCTTGAGCAGCACCCACGCGTTGAACGGGGACAGCGACGGGCCGGTGTTCCGGATGAGCGTCTGGACGGGCCCGCGCACGTACTCGGTCGAGCCGAGGATCGCGCCGCCGAGCACGCGGCCCTGGCCGTCGATGTGCTTGGTCGCGGAGTAGACGACGACGTCGGCGCCGAGGTCGAGCGGCCGGGACAGGACGGGCGTCGCGAAGACGTTGTCGACGACGACGGTCGCACCGGCGGCGTGCGCGAGCCGGGACACGGCGGCGATGTCGACGAGGTCCTGCATCGGGTTGGACGGCGTCTCGAAGAACACGACGTCGGCGGGCGTCGAGAGCGCCTCCTCCCACTGCGACAGGACGTGCCCGTCGACGTAGTCGGTGCGGACGCCCCACTTGGCGAGGATCTCGTCGAAGATCACGACGCTCGACCCGAAGAGCGCGCGGGCGGACACGATGCGCGAGCCCTGCTGGACGAGCGCGGCCAGGGCGGTGAAGACGGCGGACATGCCGGTCGCGGTCGCGTATGCGGCCTCGGCGCCGTCGAGCAGGCGCAGGCGCTCCTCGAACGTCGAGACCGTCGGGTTGGAGTAGCGCGAGTAGAGGAACCGGTCGACGTCGCCCGCGAACGCGGACTCGGCCTGCGCGGCGGAGTCGTACACGTACCCCTGGGTGAGGAAGAGGCCCTCGGACATCTCCTGGAACTCGGACCGCACGAGCCCGCCGCGGACGGCGAGCGTGTCGGGCCGCAGCGTCGAGCGGTCGACGGAGCGGTCGTCCCAGTCGCCGGGACCGGGCACGCGGCCCGGCACGCGGTCGGCGGTCACAGCGTCGTCCAGGGCAGTCCCTCGGCGCGCCACCCGACGTGCCCGCGCTGACCGTCGGGGCCGACGTCGCCCTCGAACCCGCGCAGCACGTTGTACGCGGGGCCGAACCCGGCGGCGGTCGCGGCCTGCGCGGCGGCGACCGAGCGGACCCCGGAGCGGCACAGGAAGACGACGGGCCGCTCGTCGCCGGGCGTCAGGCCCGCCTCGGCGAGCTCGTCGACGAACCGGGGGTTGAGGCCCTGCGGGGTCGTCCACTCGACGAGCGCCGCACGGCCGCCGATCTCGGTGGCGTCGGGCACGCCGATCAGCCGCCACTCGGCGTTGGTGCGCACGTCGACGAGCAGGGCGCGCTCGTCGGACGCGAGCAGGTCCCACGCCTGCTGCGGGGTCAGGTCACCGGCGTACGGCATCGCGATCCTCCATCGGTCCTGGCGGTAGCACCCTCGCCCGGCGGACCGGGGGGTTGCTGCGGCGTCGTCGAGCCAGATCTCTCGGCCGCTCTGGATGGTTGGCGCGATGCTACGCGCGCCGGCGGCCGACGCGCCAAGGAGTGGACACGCTGTCCCGTCATCCGAGACGGCCGACGTGTCCCGTTGACACATCACGGGCGCCGACGGAACCCTCGTCGTCAGGTCATGAGCGCCAGCCCGAAGCCCCGGCTCGCTGGCCGGCAACCCTCCTCCGCGGTGGGGTGCCCCGGGTGACGACCAGGCCGACCGCCGCCCGGCGGACGGCAAGCGCGGGGCCGGCCGTCGGTGCCGGGTCCCACGGACCCGTGAGGAGCACCATGTCCGTCATCGCCGAGACCACGTCCTGTGCCGAGGTCGACGCCCCGGTGTCGACCCGCGAGCCCGTCCCCGCCCTGCTGCCCGTCGTCGGCGGCGACACGACCGTCCCGCTCGTCGACGGCACCCAGCGGGTCTACGCCAACCTCGACTACGCCGCGAGCGCCCCCGCACTCGAGTCCGTCGCCGCCCGCGTCACCGAGGTCCTGCCGCTGTACGCGTCGGTGCACCGCGGCGCCGGGTACCTGTCGCAGGTGTCCACGGCCCTCTACGAGTCGTCCCGGCAGAGCATCGCGCGGTTCGTCGACGCGCGCCCCGACGACGTCGCGATCATCACGCGCAACACGACCGACTCGCTCAACCTGCTCGCGGGTGTCGTCCCCGCCGGTGGCAAGGTCCTCGTCCTCGACGTCGAGCACCACGCCAACCTGCTGCCGTGGGTGCAGTCGTCGCAGCGGCACGGCAACACCACGACGATCCTCCCGATCGGCCGGACCGTCGCCGAGACCCTCGACGCGTTGCGCACCGAGCTCGCGACCCAGCCCTACGCGATCCTGACGATCACGGGCGCGTCCAACGTGACGGGCGAGTCGCTGCCGATCGAGGAGGTCGTGGCGCTCGCGCACGCCGAGGGCACCCGCGTCGCCGTCGACGGCGCGCAGCTCGTCCCGCACCGCGGCTTCTCGCTCGCCCGCACCGGCGCCGACTACGTCGCGTTCTCCGGCCACAAGACGTACGCGCCCTTCGGCGCGGGCGCGCTCGTCGGTCGCCGCGACTGGCTCGACACCGGCACGCCCTACCTGGCCGGTGGCGGCGCCGTGCGCGACGTGCGCGCCGACCGGACCGTCTGGCAGCCCGCCCCCGCGCGGCACGAGGCCGGGTCGCCCAACGTCATCGGCGCGATCGCGCTCGCGGAGGCGTGCGACCGGCTCGCCGCCCTGCCCGCCGGCGCGCTGCTCGCGCACGAGGAGGCGCTCCGCGCCCGCCTGGTCGACGGCCTGGGCACGATCGACGGCGTCGAGGTCGCGCGCATCTGGCCCGACTCCGCGGACCCGGTCGGCGTCCTCACGTTCACCGTCCCCGGCCACGACCCCGGCCTCGTCGCCGCGTACCTGTCGGCCGAGCACGGCATCGGCGTCCGCGACGGCCGGTTCTGCGCGCACCCGCTCCTCGCGCACCTCGGCGCGTCCGGCGGCGCGATCCGCGCGTCCGTCGGCGTCGGCACGACGAGCGAGGCCGTCGACCGCCTCGTCGACGCGCTGCGCCGCTACCTCGCCGACGGCCCGACCGCCCGGTACGACGTCGTCGACGCCTGCTGGACCGTCGTCGACGACACCCGCCCCCTCGTGCAGGTCCACGGCCTCGACGCCCTCGCCGCCACCGCGGCCGCCGCCTGCGGTCCGGCCCTCGACGACTGACTCGCCCGCGACGGCTCGGCGCCCGCTCGTCGTCAGGCCGCGTCGATCGGGCGCGCCGAGGGGGCCCGGCCCGCGGGGGACGGGCGCGTGATCAGCCGACGACGATGCCCAGGTGCTCGGCGACGAGCGGGGCGAGGTCGAGCAGCTGGTCCTGCGTGATGCGCGCGCCGCGCAGCCCGTCGAGGCCGTCGATGCGCTCGAGCCCGACGACTCCGCGCAGGTCGACGTCCTCGAGCCGCGCGCCCGAGACGTCGAGACGCCGGACACGGCAGTCGTCGAGGACGACCTTGCGCGCCCTCACCCGGGCCAGGTCGAGCTCGGCGACCATGACGCCGACCAGCCGCACGTCGGTGAGCGTCGCGTCGCGCAGGTTGAGGTAGTCGACCTTGCCCCCGTGCAGCTCGACGCGGGTCCACTCCGACCCGTGCGCCTCGACCGCACCGAGCCGCGCGCCCTCCCACCGGCAGTCGAGCCAGGTCGTCGACACCGCGGACAGCGACCCGGCCCGCACGCGCGTCCAGGCGGTGTCCGACGCGCGCGTGCCGTCCAGGCGCACACCGTCGAGCGAGCAGTCCGTGAAGGTGCACTCGAGGATCCGGGAGTGGGACCCGTCCTGCCCGTCGAGGTCCTCGCCGACCAGGTCGAGGGCGTCCAGGTCGCCGTCGCGCTCCAAGAAAACCATGGTCGCCACCCTGCCAGACCCGTGCGACGCTTCCGCCGTGCTCCACGACGTCACGCTCGAAGGCCACGGTGCTCGCCTCGTCCCGCTCGACGACACCCACGCGGAGGCGCTCGCCGCGTTCGTCGACGACCGGGTGTGGGCGGGCATGTCGTCGCCGCTGCCCGTCGGGATCGACGGCTGGCGGGCCGAGGTGGACCGCGCGCGGGCGACGCCGGGGCGGGTCGCGCTCGCGGTCCTCGACGCGGCGACGGGCGAGGTGCGCGGCAGCACGTCGTTCTACGACCTGGACACCCACGTCCTGCGCGTCGAGATCGGGCACACGTACTACGCGCCGCGCTGGTGGGGGACGTCGAACAACCCGGCCTGCAAGCTGCTGATGCTCACGCACGCGTTCGAGACGTGGGGCATGCAGCGCGTCGCGTTCCGCGCCGACACCCGCAACACGCGCTCGGTCGGCGCGATCCGTCGGCTCGGCGCGGTTCCCGAGGGGGTGCTGCGCAGCCACCGCCTCGCCCCCGACGGCACGCGCGGCGACTCCGCGTACTTCTCGATCCTGCCCGACGAGTGGCCCGCGGTCCGCGCCGGCCTGCTCGCGCGGCTGGCGGGGACGACGCCGGACGTCTGACGCCGCACGGCGGACGGATCACCCCGCGCGAGGGGTGCGCCGACGGTCACCCCCGGCAGACTGGGGCGCATGCCGGGCAGCGTGCTCCTCCCGCGAGTCGACCGATCCGCCCTCGACGAGCAGCGTCGTCGCGTGCACGTGCGCGTGCTGGCGTCGCGGACCGTCTGGGTCCTGGCCGTCGTCGGCCTCGTCTCGAGCCTGCTGCGCGGGGTCTGGCGCGACCTCGCGCTGTTCGACGACATCGTGCCGAACGCGGGGACGGCGTCGGCGCGCCCGGCGCTCATCACCGTCTCGATCGTGCTGCTGTTCACCGCCCGCGGGCTGCGACGCGGCCACCGGCTGTCGTGGATCCTCACGCTCGGCCTGCTCGTCGCGTCGGCGGTGCTGCACCTCGTGCGCGGCCCGGACGTGCTCGCCGCGGCCGCCGTCGTCGTCGGCACGGTCTGGCTGGCGACGCAGGGCGCGTCCTTCCCGGTGCTGCCCAACCGGCGCGACGTGCGGCGCGCGGTCCTGCTCGTCGTGTTCGCGGTCGTGTTCGTCGTGGTGACGACCGTCGGGCTCGTCGTGTGGGTGCTCGTGCGGGACCCGGGCACGGACGAGATCGAGCGGCTCGCCCGCATCCTCAGTCCCGTCGAGTTCGTCCTCGAGCTCACGTTCCTGCTGACGCTGCTGTGGACGCTCACGTCGCCGCGCCGTCCGCACAAGCTCAACGCGGCGGACCACGCGCAGGAGCGCGAGCGGGCCCGCGCGGTCGTCCAGCGCTGGGGCACGGGCACGCTCGACTACTTCGCGCTGCGCGACGACAAGGACTGGTTCTTCGTCGGGCGCTCGGTGGTGGCGCACTCGGTGCGCGGGGGTGTCGCGCTCGTGTCGCCCGACCCGATCGGGCCGCCCGAGGAGCGAGAGCAGACCTGGGCCGAGTTCCTCGACTACACCGAGGACTACGGCTGGTCGGTCGCCGTGATCGGCGCCGGTCAGGACTGGCTCGGCGTCTACGAGGCTGCGGGCCTGCGCGTCGTCTACCTGGGCGACGAGGCGATCGTCGACTGCACGACCTTCACGACGGCCGGCGGGTCGCACAAGTCGCTGCGGCAGGCCGTCGGACGCGTCGAGCGGGCGGGCTACACGACGACGTTCCACGACCCGGCGACGATGGAGCCGCACCTGCGCGCGCAGATCGAGGCGATGAGCGACGAGTCGCGTCGCGGCGAGACCGAGCGCGGCTTCTCGATGACCTTGTCGCGGCTGTTCGACCCCGCGGACACCGGGCTGCTGATGTCGGTGACGCAGACGTCCGCGGGTCGCGTCGACGCGTTCTGCCAGTGGGTGCCCGCGCCCGCGATCGGCGGCTGGTCCCTCGACGTCATGCGCCGCCGCCTCGACGTCGAGGGCCTGCCCAACGGGCTGATCGACACGAACATCGTGCACACGATCGGCGAGCTCAAGGCGCGCGGGCACACCGGTCTCGGACTCAACTTCGCGGTGCTGCGCGAGGTCCTCGAGAACGACGAGGGCGGCGGCTCGCGCCTCGACCAGCTCACGCGGCCCGTCCTGCAGCGGCTGTCGCAGGGCACGCAGATGGCGACCCTCGGCCAGTTCAACGAGAAGTTCGACCCGGGCTGGGTGCCGCGCTACACGATCCTCGACTCCGTCGAGTACGTCGCGACGCAGGCCGTCGTCATGGCCGGTGCGGAGGGCGTCACCGAGATCCCGGTGATCGGGCGCTTCCTCGGCAACGTCGGGCAGCCGACGTGACCGGCCGGCGCGGGTCCGGCCCTCGCGCGGGGCGGCTGGCGTGATCGGGTCTCTGCTCGCCGCGGTCGCGTCGTCGATCGGCTACGGCATCAGCACGATCATGCAGGCGGTCGGCGCACGCCGGGCGCGGGGCCTGGGCGCCGTCCTGCAGCCGCTGGTCGTCGCGGCGTTCGTCCTCGACGGCCTCGCCTGGCTGCTGTCGCTCGCGGCCCTCGACCACCTGCCGCTGTTCGTCGTGCAGGCCGTGATCGCCGCGTCGCTCGTGGTCGTCGTGCTGCTCGCGCGGGTCGTCCTGCACGCGACGATGCGTCGTCTCGACGTCGCCGCGGTCGTCGCGGTCGTCGCCGCGCTCGTCGTGGTCGCCGCCGCCGGGGGTGAGCAGCCCGCGGTTCACCCGCCCGACGGGTTCGTCGGCCTGACGATCACCGCCGCAGGCGTCGTCGCGGTCGCCACCCTCGCGGCCTACCGGTCCGGGCCGCCCGTGCTGCTCGCCGTCCTGGGCGGCCTCGGCTACTCGATCGCCGCGATCGCGGCGCGCGCCGCGCACGCCGACGGCGACCTGCTCGACACGGTCCTCCAGCCGCTCGCGATCCCGATCGTCGTCGGCGGCGTCGCGGGCGCCCTCGCCTACCTCCGCGCGCTCGAGCGCGGGTCCGTCGGGACTGCGGCCGCGATCGTCTCCGTCATCGAGGTCGTCGTCCCCGGCGTCGTCGGCCTGACGGTCCTCGGCGACTTCGTGCGCGACGGGTGGGCAGTCCCCGCCGCGGCCGCGCTCGCCGTCGCGCTCGTCGGCTGCGTGGCGCTCGCGACGAGCCCCGCCAACGCGGCCGCCGAGTCGGGCGACACCCCCGGCGGCGACGACGTCCGCACGCCTGCGCGCTCCGGGTAGACGCCCGCGCCACCGCGAGCCGGGCCACGTCGCCCTGTGCTTGGGTGAGCGCATGGACCCAGCGCAGGAGCCCCGCGACGCGACGCTGTCGGGCGACACGACGCTCGTCCTCCCGGAGTTCGACAACCCGCCCCACGAGCCGATGCCCCTGGTGCGCGCGTGGTTCGACGCCGCGCGCGAGCGCGGCCTGCGCGAGCCGTTCGCCGCGACCCTGGCCACCGTCGACGAGCGCGGCGACCCGCGCACCCGCACCGTCCTGCTCAAGACCGTCGACGAGCAGGGCCTCGTCTTCGGCAGCTCGACGACGAGCCGCAAGGGCCGCCACCTCGCCGCCCGACCGCGCGCCGCCCTCACCGTGTACTGGCGCGAGACGCTCCAGCAGGTCAACGTCACCGGGTCGGTCGAGGTCCTGCCCGACGACGTCGCCGACGCCCTGTTCGCCCGGCGGACGCGCGACGCGCAGGCCGCGACCGCCGCGTCCCGGCAGAGCCGCCCGCTGACCTCGGAGCCCGGCCTGCGCGCCGAGGCCGCGCGCCTCGCCGCCGCGGACGGACCCGTCGAGCGGCCGGCCGACTGGGTCGCCTACCGCGTCGTCCCCGACGCCGTCGAGCTCTGGTACGGCAGCCCCGACCGCCTCCACCGCCGCCTCCAGTACGTCCGCACCGGCACGACGTGGGAGCCCACCCGCCTCCAGCCGTGAGGCCGACAGGTCATCCGCCGGCCGGGACGTGCCGATGGAGCCGTGTGAGCACGCAGGCGAGCGGGACCGGCGACAAGACGATGCGGCTGCGCTACGCCGGTGACTGCCGGCTGTGCGGTTGCCGCCTGGACGCGGGCACTGTCGCGGTCTACGAGCGGTCGACGAAGTCCGTCCGCTGCATCGAGTGTCGCGACGACTCGGTCGACGCATCCCTGAACGCCGACGCGACGCCGGTGCTCGACCCGGTCCCACCGGCCGACGCACCACCGGTCGGCGCATCCCCACCGGTCGGCGCATCCCCGGCGGCCGACGCGACCGCGGCGGTCGTGGAGATCGGGCGTGCCGGCGCCTCGGCCGCACGTGAGTTCGAGCGGCGTGCCGCCCAGCGGGAGCAGCGCGTGCGTGCGGCGCACCCGCGTCTCGGCGGGCTGATCCTGGCGCTGTCCGACGACCCGCAGAGCACGCGCGCGTGGAGCTCCGGCGCGGCGGGCGAGCGGGTCGTCGCGCGGAGCCTCGACACGTGGGCGAACGAGCGCGTGCGCGTGCTGCACGACCGCCGGATCCCGCGGACGCGCGCGAACATCGACCACATCGCGGTGGCGCCGACGGGCGTGTACGTGATCGACGCCAAGCGGTACAAGGGTCGGCCGGACCTGCGCGTGCAGGGCGGCATCCTCCGTCCGCGCACCGCGACGCTGACCGTCGGCGGCCGGGACTGCACCAAGCTCCTCACCGGCGTGCAGAAGCAGGTCGACCTGGTCCGCACGGCGCTCGCGGAGGTCCAGCCCGACGTGCGGGTGCGGGGTCAGCTGTGCTTCGTCGACGCCGACTGGCCGCTCATCGGCGGGGCGTTCGCGCTCGACGACGTCGACGTCCTCTGGCCGAAGAAGCTCGCCCAGCTGCTCAACCGTGACGGTCCCCTGACCGACGAGCAGATCGACCGCCTGCACCGCGGTCTCGCCGCGGCGTTCCCGGTCGCCTAGCCGCCCGCGACTGCTTCGCCGCCGATCGGCCGCTACTGCTCGTGCGGGGCCTTCGATATCGACGCGACGCTGCGGGTGCTCCACCACCGCGAGGGGTCGGGACATCGACCGCGTCGCCCCTGAGCGACCCGCCTCGGCCGCCCGGGCGACTCACCCGCGAGAGCACTCACAGCCACGGTCCTGGCCGCCGATGGATCAGGCATGAACCGCGAACCGCACCTGAGCCTGCGAGGTGAGCTGTCCCTGCGTCGTGACCGGCACTGGATGGTCGGCTACGCCGCGCTGGTCATGTGCCTGCCGGCGGTGATGGCGCTCGCGCGCGTCCCGTCGGTGACGGGGAAGGGCGCGGTCGTGACGGTCGCGATGACGCTCGCGTTCGTCGGCCTGGTCCGGCTGCGGTGCGCGCGCCGGCTGGAGCGGATCCTCGACGAGTCGACGCCGCTGCGCTCGGACCTCGGCGAGGACGTCGACCACTGACGGACCGGGCGACGCCTCACGGGCCGCCCGGCCGCGCAGCGGACGAGGTCAGAGCGGGACGACCGTGCCCGTGAGGTACGGCTTGCCGGTGCGGGCGTCCCAGCCGGCGAACGTGGTGGAGCCGTCACCGTCGGGTGCGACGCGGACGGTGACCGTCCCGGGCAGCAGCGCGGGCTTGGCGAACTCGACGGACCACGTGAACGCGTCGCCGCGCGACGCGCCGACGTCGGCCAGCGCGCGGGCCGCGGTGTACATGCCGTGCGCGATGGCCCGCGGGAACCCGAGGGCCTTGGCGGAGACCGCGGACAGGTGGATCGGGTTGTGGTCGCCGGACACGGCCGCGTAGCGGCGGCCGGTGTCGGCGGCGAGCCTCCAGCGCCCGGTCGGCTGCGGCGCGACGAAGTCGGACCGCGCCCCCTCGTCGGTCGGTCGGCCCGCGAGCCGCACGCCCTTCGCGAGGTACGTCGAGACACCCCGCCAGACGAGCGCGTCGCCGACGCGGACCTCCGCGACGAGGTCGACGGTCGTGCCGGCCCGGTGCGGCCGCAGCCCTTCGGCCCAGGCGCGGACGTCGAGCGCATCACCGAGTCCGACGGGCGCGTGCTGCGTGACCCGGTTCGCGACGTGCACGAGCCCGAGCAGCGGCAGCGGGAAGTCGGGCCGCACCATGACGGCGAACGCGACGGGGAACGCGAGGACGTGCACGAACCCGGCGGGCAGCCGGTCGGACGCGGACTCCCCGACGAGGTGCTGGTACTCCGTCAGGTGGTCGGCGTCGGCGCGCACGCCGCGCACCTCGTGCACCACGTCGGGCAGGTCGGTCGGCGCGCGGCCGACGCGACGTGCCACGGCCAGTCGGCCGGTCGCCGCCGCGCCGCGCGCGTAGAGCCCGCCGAGGGAGGGGACGGCGGGCAGGACGACTGTGGTCACCGGCCCACCAGGTTCTGCCCGCAGACGCGCAGCGTCTCGCCGACGACCCCGCCGGCCGCGGGCGACGCGAGGAACGCGACGGCCTCGGCGACGTCGACGGGGAGCCCGCCCTGCTGGAGCGAGTTGAGCCGTCGGGCGACCTGCCGTGTGACGGCGGGGATGCGCGCGGTCATCTCGGTCTCGATGAAGCCGGGCGCGACCGCGTTGGCGGTGCCGCCGAACGGGACGAGCAGCGGTGCGGTCGCGCGGACCATGCCGATGACGCCACCCTTCGACGCCGCGTAGTTGGTCTGCCCGCGGTTGCCCGCGATGCCCGACGTCGACGCGAGCGACACGATGCGGGGCGCGTCGGCGAAGTCGCCCGACGTGAGCAGCGCCTCGTTGATCCGCAGCTGGCTCGCGATGTTCACGGCCAGCACGGACTCCCACTTGTCGGGGGTCATGTTGGCGAGCAGCTTGTCGCGCGTGATCCCGGCGTTGTGCACGACGACGTCGAGCCGCCCGTGCCGCTGGAGGGCGTGCGCGAGGATGCGCGCACCGGCGTCGTCGGCGGTGACGTCGAGCTGGAGCGCGGTGCCGTGGATCTCGTTGGCGACGGCCGCGAGCTGCTCGCCCGCAGCGGGGACGTCGACCGCGACGACGGTCGCGCCGTCCCGGGCCAGCGTCTGCGCGATCGCCTTGCCGATGCCGCGCGCGGCCCCGGTCACGACCGCGACACGCCCGTCGAGCGGCGTCTCCCACGACGCCGGCAGCGCGCCCGCGTCGGAGGCGACCGTCAGCAGCTGCCCGTCGACGAACGCGGACCGGGCGGACAGGAAGAACCGCAGCGCACCGAGCACCGAGGGCGCGGTCACGGGCACGCCCTCGCGCAGCACGACACCGTTGCCGGTCGCGCCGCCGCGCAGCTCCTTCGCGAGCGACCGCAGCAGCCCGTCGACGCCCTGCCGGGCCGCCGCGAGGGCGGGGGCGTCGTCGACGCCCGCCTCGCGCGAGACGGTGACGACCCGACCGCCGCGCGCGAGCCCCTTGAGGGTGCCGGCCGCCGCGAGCACGGGCTCGGCGAGCTGGTCGGGGTGGGTCACGCCCGTGAGGACGAGGACGACAGCCGCGTAGCGGGTGTCGGGGTGGGCGTGCCGGTGCACCTCGAGGTCCCAGCCGTCGAGGACCGTCGCGCCGGGAGCGCCGCCCGCGGGCCCGGACAGCACCGCGGCGAGCGCGTCGCCGTCACCGTCGCGGCCGAGCACGAGGACGGGTCCGTCGACGAGCGGTGCGCCGGGGCGGTGGCGGCGCAGCGGCGTCGGCTGGGGGAGGCCGAGCTGCTTCGCGATCTTCTTCGTGACGCCGCTGTTGACGAGGTTGAGGTAGGTGTCGGTCATGGTCACGCCGCCTCGAGGATCGCGGTGAGGCCGAGCCCGCCGGCCGCGCACACGGACACCAGGGCGCGCACCGGGCGGCCCTCGGCCTGCTGGCGGCGGTGCAGCTCCTTGCTGATCGTGGCGACGATCCGGCCGCCGGTCGCGGCGAACGGGTGGCCCGCGGCCAGCGACGAGCCGTGCACGTTGAGCCTCGCCCGGTCGACGGACCCGAACGCCCCGTCGAGCCCGAGCCGCTCCTTGCCGAACTGCGCGGACTCCCACGCGGCGAGCGTCGTGAGGACGGTCGACGCGAACGCCTCGTGGATCTCGACGTAGTCGAGGTCGTCGAGCGTCAGCCCGTTGCGGGCGAGCAGGCGCGGCACCGCGAACACGGGTGCCATGAGCAGCCCGTCGACGCCGTGCACGAAGTCGACCGCGGCGGCCTCGGCGTCGACGACGACCGCGAGCGGCGTGAGGTCGTGCGCGGCGGCCCACTCGTCGGAGCCGAGCAGGACGGTGGACGCGCCGTCGGTGAGCGGCGTGGAGTTCCCGGCCGTCATGGTCGCGGGCGTGTCGAGCCCGAGCCCGAACACCGGCTTGAGCTTCGCGAGCTTCTCGAGGGAGGTGTCGGCGCGCAGGTTGCCGTCGGTCGTCTGCCCGCGGAACGGCGTGACGAGGTCGTCGAAGAACCCGTCGGCCCACGCGGCGGCGAGCCGCTGGTGCGACGCGAAGGCGACCTCGTCCTGCGCCTCGCGCGTGATGCCCCACTGCGCGGTCGTCAGAGCCTGGTGCTCGCCCATCGACAGGCCGGTGCGCGGCTCGTCGGTGCGGGGTGCGGCGGGCGCGAGGTCCTTCGGGCGGATGCGCGACGCGACGGCGAGGCGCTGCCCGACGGACCGCGCGCGGGACAGGTCGAGCAGCGTGCGGCGCAGCCGGTCGCTCACGGCGATGGGCGCGTCGGACGTCGTGTCGACGCCGCCCGCGATGCCGGAGTCGAGCTGGCCGAGCCGGATCTTGTTGGCGAGCCCGACGACGGACTCGAGCCCGGTCGCGCAGGCCTGCTGCACGTCGTACGCGGGTGTCGTCGGCGCGAGCGCGGAGCCGAGCACGGCCTCACGGGTGAGGTTGAAGTCGCGCGAGTGCTTGAGCACCGCGCCGGCCGCGACCTCGCCGATGCGCTCGCCCTGCAGCCCGTACCGCGCGACGAGCCCGTCGAGCGCGGCGGTCAGCATGTCCTGGTTGCTCGCGTGGGCGTACGCGCCGCCGGCGCGGGCGAACGGGATCCGGTTGCCGCCGAGCACGAGCGCGCGGCGCGTCCCGGGTGTCGTCGGCGTGTCCGCAGGGGTCTTGCGGGGGGAGGGGGCCACGGCTTGGTTCCTCTCGCATCGTCGCTCGAGCTCGGACGGCCCTCGGCCGGTGCGCGAGGGACCTACGTCCCGAAGTGGTGTCCGAAACCCACAGTACCTGATACCTTCGGTTTCGTGAGCCCCATCACACGAGGGCCGTCGACGACGACGCCACCCACGCTCCTGCGCCCCGACGCCGGAACCCCGCCGCCGGGCGACCGCGCCCTGCCCGACGCGCACGACCTGCCCGTCGACGGCCGCTCGACCCGCTGGGCGGACCACCGCGAGGCCCGCCGCGCCGAGCTCGTCCGCATCGCCCGCCGCACCGTCCACCACCACGGCCCGGACGTGTCGATGGAGGAGATCGCGGCCGCGGCCGCCACCTCGAAGTCGATCGTCTACCGCTACTTCACCGACAAGACCGGCCTGCAGATCGCCGTCGCCGAGGCCGTCGTGCTGCAGATCCAGGGCGCGCTCGAAGGCGTCCTGCGCGTCTCGCCGACGCCCCGCGAGGGCCTGCGGGCGATGGTCGCGGTCTACCTCGAGATGATCGAGTCCTCGCCGAACGTCTACGCGTTCGTGACGCGCGACGGCTCCGTGGAGTCCGGCGGCCCGCTCGGCCACTTCCTCGACTCCGTCACCGCGCTCGTCGCCGCCCCCTTCGCGCGCGGCCTCACGCAGGAGCAGCCCGACGGCCGCCGCACCGCCCGCCGTCCCGAGGCCGCCCCCGACGAGACCGCCCCCGTCGACGACGACGAGGCCGCCCGCGTCGCGCTCGCCGAGGCCTGGGCCGCCGGCGCCGTCGGCTTCGTCCGCGGCGCGGGGGAGTGGTGGCTCGCGCACCGCGACCAGCCCGGCGCCCCCGACCGCGAGGCCCTCACCGCCCAGGTCGCCGCCTGGCTCTGGGCCGGACCCGTCGGCCTGCTCGCCCGCGACCGCACCCGACCCGACGCACCCCACCCTGACGCGACGCAGCCCGCAGACCCGGAGGAGTCCCGATGACGACGACCACCCCCCGCCCGACCCCGGCGGAGACCGAGCAGGGCGACCCCCGGCTCGACGCCGACGTCCGCCTGGACGTCGAGCACCTCGCGCACCTGCTGCTCGGGCACTACCCCGAGCTGCGACTGGGCGCGCGCCGGCTCATGGCCGACGAGCGGTTCCACCGCATCGAGGGCCTGCCGCTGGCCGAGCACCGCGACCGGGTGCTCGGCCAGCTGCGGCTGCTCGCCGCCGAGGGCGACGTGCACCGGTCGTTCCCCGTGCGGTTCGGCGGCGCGGAGGACCACGGCGGGTTCCTCGCCCGGTTCGAGGAGCTCGGCCACGCCGACCCGTCGCTGCAGATCAAGTCCGGCGTGCAGTGGGGGCTGTTCGCGTCCGCGATCTACCACCTCGGCACCGAGCGCAGCCACGACCAGTTCCTCGCCGACGCGCTGTCCGTCGCGGTCCCGGGTGCGTTCGCGATGACCGAGACCGGCCACGGGTCGGACGTCGCCGCGATCGGCACGACCGCGACCTTCGATGTCGAGACCGAGGAGTTCGTCATCCACACGCCGTTCCGTGCGGCGTGGAAGGACTACCTCGGCAACGCGGGCCAGCACGGCACCGCGGCCGTCGTGTTCGCCCGCCTCATCACCTCGCCCGCGGGCAAGCCGCGCGTCGACCACGGCGTGCACGCGTTCTACGTCCCGATCCGCGACCCGCAGACCATGGAGTTCCTGCCGGGCGTCGGCGGCGAGGACGACGGGCTCAAGGGCGGGCTGAACGGCATCGACAACGGCCGGCTGTGGTTCGACCACGTGCGCGTCCCGCGCGTCAACCTGCTCAACCGCTACGGCGACGTCGACGCCGACGGCACCTACTCCTCGCCGATCGCGAGCCCGGGCCGCCGGTTCTTCACGATGCTCGGCACGCTCGTCCAGGGCCGCGTGTCGCTCGACGGCGCCGCCGTCACCGCGTCGCGCCTCGGCCTGACGATCGCGATCACCTACGGCAACCAGCGCCGCCAGTTCGCGGGCGCCGGGAACGACGAGGTCGTGCTGCTCGACTACGCCGAGCACCAGCGGCGTCTCCTGCCGCTGCTCGCCGAGACGTACGCCGCCGGGTTCGCGCACGAGGACCTGCTCGCCGCGTTCGACGACGTCTTCTCGGGCCGCAACGACACCCCGGAGACGCGCGAGGACCTCGAGACGCTGGCCGCCGCGCTCAAGCCGACGTCGACCTGGTTCGCCCTCAAGACGCTCCAGACGTGCCGCGAGGCGTGCGGCGGTGCGGGCTTCCTCACCGAGAACCGGCTGACCAGCCTGCGCGCCGACATGGACGTCTACGTGACGTTCGAGGGCGACAACACCGTGCTCTACCAGCTGGTCGGCAAGCGGCTCCTCACCGACTACGCCAAGGGCTTCAAGCACCTCGACGCGGTCAAGGTCGCGCAGCTCGTCGCCGAGCGCGCGTCCGACGCCGCCCGGTTCCGGACGCCCCTGCACCGCGCGATCCAGACCATCGCCGACGTCGGCGACGTCCGCCGCAGCGCCGGCCAGCTCCGCGAGACCGACACCCAGCGGGCGCTGCTCGTCGACCGGGTCGAGACGATGGTCGCCGAGATCGCGCAGGCCCTGCGCCCGGCCCAGAGGGCCGACGCCGCGACGTCCGCCGCGCTGTTCAACGGCCAGCAGCACGCGATCGTCGAGGCCGCGCGGGCGCACGCCGAGCTCGTCCAGTGGGAGTCGTTCACCGCGGCCCTCGCGCGCGTCGACGACCCGGGCACGAAGCAGGTCCTCACGTGGGTCCGCGACCTGTTCGGGCTCACGCTCGTCGAGCGGCACCTCGCCTGGTACCTGGTCAACGGGCGCCTGTCGGCCGGCCGCGCGCGGACCGTCACGTCGTACATCGACCGGCTCGTGTCGCGCCTGCGGCCGCACGCGCAGGACCTCGTCGACGCGTTCGGCTTCGAGCAGGCGCACCTGCGCGCGCCCATCGCGTCGGGCGCCGAGCAGACGCGTCAGGACGAGGCCCGCGCCTGGTACCGCGCGCAGCGCGCGTCGGGCGACGCCCCGATCCCGGAGAAGCACACCCGCTGACCCGGCACGACGACGGGCCCCGGGCGCGCGGTGGAGGCGCAGCCCGGGGCCCGTCCGCGTGCCGGTGCCGTCGCCGCGTCGGACGTCGCGACCAGCACGCGGCTCCGCCGGGGTGTGCGCGTGTCGTGCTCAGGCGATGCTGCCGCGCCAGGCGGGCGGCGCGTCCGGCGCGTCGGTGACGGTCGACAGCGCGGCGCCGTCGGTGGCCAGCAGCACGACGAGCTCGGGCACGGTGCGCTGGACCGTGCCGCCGTCGCCGGCGAGGTCGACGACCCCGTCGACGGGTCCGACGCTGCCGACGGCCCCGCGGACCGTCGTCCCGCCCCACGTCGTGGCGTCGACGAGGACGCCGTGCAGGTCCGTGTCGGACAGGTCGGCGCCGCGCAGGTCCGCGCCGCCCAGGTCGGTCCGGACCAGGTAGGAGCCGCTGAGGTCCGCGTCCGTGAGGTCGGAGCCCGTCAGGTCGGTGCGGACCAGCCACGTCCGGTGCAGGCGCGCGCCGATCGCGCACACGCCCGACAGGTCGGCCTTGCCGAGCCGCGCGTGCGTGAGGTCGGCGCCGCGCAGGTCCGCGCCCGCGAGGAGCGCACCGGACAGGTCCGCGCCCCGGAGGTCGGTGCGCTGCAGGTCCACGCCGAACAGGTCCGCGTCGGCAAGGTCGGCCCCACGCAGGTCGGCCCCGGCGAGGTCGGGTGCCGACGGGTCGGACCCGAGGTCGAGGCGCGCGCCCTCGGCCCCCGACGTGCGCAGCCAGGTCCGGTGCGCCTCCAGGCGTGCGGCCAGCGTCTCGGTCACGGGGCTCCCTCCCGTCGGCACCCCGACCACCCGAGCATGACGGGCGGCCGGGGTGCGCGGCCAGGCTGTTCCCGCGGGCTGGACGGCGGCACGAGCGCCGGTCGGGCGCACCCGGCGCGCGCCTGTGGCGCACGCACAGGCCGGGCGGGCGCGACGAGGCCGGCGGTGGCGTCGGCGTCAGGCCGGGGCGTCCAGGCGGGCGACGAGGTCGTCGTCGAGGGTCAGGCGTGCGCCCGCGACGGCCTCCTCGACCTGCTCGACGCGCGTCGCACCGACGATCGGCACGACGCCGTGCGCGACGAGCCACGCGATCACGACCTGGTTGGCCGAGACCCCGAGCTCGCTCGCGACCTCGTGGAGGACGGCGAGCCGCGCCGTCGTGCCGGGGTGCTCGAAGAGCTCCTGCATCGGCTTGTCCGGCCGGGTGTAGGCCCCGAACATCAGGGTGTTGTAGGCCCAGAGCGTCAGGTCGCCCTCGGCGGCGAGGTAGTCGAACGTCTCCGGGGTCGCGAGCGTGTGCCCGCCCTCGGGCAACCGGACGCCGGGCCGCGGCTGCAGGTAGGTGTGCCGGAGCTGCACCTGCGTGAACGGTGCGACGCCCAGGTCGCGCGCGGTGCGACGTGCGCGCTCGAGGCGCCAGGTGGCGTGGTTGCTCGCGCCGAGGACCCCGACGGTGCCGTCGGCGACGAGCGCACCGAACGCGCCGACCGTCTCCTCCAGGGGGACGGCACGGTCCTCGACGTGCGCCCAGTACACGTCGATCCGGTCGGTGCCGAGGCGCTTGAGCGACCCCTCGACGGCCGCGCGGATCGCGGCGGCGGACAGGCCCTCGACGTCGTCGAGCGTCCGGTCGCCCGGTGTGCGGGGACGCGCACCGACCTTCGTCGAGAGGACGACGGCGTCGCGGTTGCCGCGCGCGGCGAGCCAGCGGCCGATGGTCGCCTCGCTCTCGTCGCCCGTGCAGCCGTCCTGCCAGAACGGGTAGTTGTCGGCCGTGTCGAGCCGGGTGCCGCCGAGCTCGACGAACCGGTCGAGGATCGCGGACGAGTCCTGCTCGTCCACGGTCGTGCCGAGGGGGATGGTGCCCAGTGCCAGTCGCAGATCGGTCATGACGACACCGTGCCGCTTCGAGCGCGCTCGAACGCAAGCCCTGCGCGCGTCGTGGTCCTACTCCGGGTTGCAGCGCGCGGCGATCATCGTGAACGCGTCCACGTCGGGCCGCCACGGCTCGAGGTTCCACTGGTCCTTGTCCGGCGCCCCGAGCATGTGGCAGAGCAGCTGGTCGTGCATCGTCGGGGCGTCGGCGCGCGGCTCCTGCGCGACGAGCTGCGCCCACGTGAGGTCCTGCGCGGCCAGGCCGGACGCGCGCGCCCAGGCGGTGGGCGTGACACCGAGCGACTCGCCGCCCTCCCGGTCGCCCCAGGAGAGCGCCGCGACCGTCGCGGACGCGAGCCACAGGTCGGTCCCGGCAGCGCCGTCCACCCGCACCAGGTCCGGCGCGACGGCCACCGCAGCCCCGCCCGACACGCCGCCCACCGGCACCCCGGCGGCGTCGGTCACGAGCACGGACCCGTCGGCCGGCACCGTGAGCGACCACCCTGCGGGTGCGGCGACGAGCGCGGTGCCGGGCGAGACGGTCGCGCGGGCGCTCCCGTCGGCGTCGGCCGCGACCGTCACGGTCGCCGGCGCGACGGTCAGGAGCGTCAGCGCCACCGGCCCGGAGACGAGCGGGACGCCCTGCGCGCGGACCGTCGCGGCGTCGGGTGCGGCGGGCGCGGACGGCGTCCGATCGGGCGACACCGCGTCGGTCGGGGAGGCCGACGGCGTCGGGCTCGTCGTCGCGTCGTCCGCACGCCGCGGACCGCACCCGACCAGCGTCAGGAGCAGCGCGACACCGGCCGCGACGGCGGCGGACGGCGTGGCGCGGCGCATGGCCGGACGCTAGCAGCGCGGCGTCACCACCGGTCACGACCCTGTGGCGTCCTATGCTGACCGGACTGGTGTCCGGACGCGCGGCACCCACCTGCCCGCCGAGGGGGGCCTGTGCCCGTCCGAGACGCTGCCGACGACGACGCCGCCGCGGCGTCCGTCGACTGCCGTGACGGCGTCGTCCACCCGGACGGTGTCGAGGCCGTCGCCCGCGCGCTCGAGGGTGAGCGCGTGCGCTGGCAGCTCGCCGTCACGGCGGGGGAGGTCGGCGGGTTCGACTGGGACCTCGTGAGCGGACGGCTCGAGTGGGACGACCAGCTCCACGCGATCTTCGGGATCCCGCGCGAGGAGTTCGCCGGGACGATCGAGCACTTCGCGGCGGTCCTGCACCCCGACGACGTCGGGCGCGTGACCGAGGCGCTGCGCACCGCGATCGCCGCGTGCGCCGAGTACGCCGCCGAGTACCGCGTCGTCCGCCCGGACGGCACGGTGCGGTGGGTGCAGGCGCGCGGCAAGGCGCTCCGGGGGCCCGACGGCACGGCCGTGCGCGTCCTCGGGGCGGCGTACGACACGACCGACCGACGCGACGCCGACGCCCGCATCTCGCGCGTGCTCGAGACCATGTCCGCGGCGTTCTTCCTGCTCGACGACGCGTGGCGGTTCGCCTACGTCAACGCCGAGGCCGAGGTGCTGCTCGCGCGGCCTCGCGCGGAGCTGCTCGGCGGTGTCGTCTGGGAGCTGTTCCCCGACGCGCTCGGGTCGGCCTTCGAGGAGAACTACCGGGGCGCGGTCCGCAGCGGCGAGCCGCGTACGTTCGAGGCCTACTACCCGGCGCCGCTCGACCGCTGGTACGAGGTGCGCGCCTGGCCCGGCACGGACGGGCTGTCGGTGTACTTCTCCGACTGCACGGAGCGCCGCCGGTCCCAGGACGAGGCGCGACGCGCCCGCGACCGGGCCGAGACCGAGCGCCGGGCCGCCGAGTGGGCCCGCCAGCGCGCGGAGGTCGGCCAGGCGCGGCTGCGGCTGCTCGCGGAGGTCGGTGACGACCTCGCGTCGACGCTCGACACCGAGGACGCCGTCGCGCGGCTGGCCCGGCACCTCGTGCCGAGCCTCGCGTCGTGGTGCCTCATCACGCTGTCGAGCGACCAGCGCCACCTGCGCGACATCGCGTCGTGGCACGGCGACCCGGCGAGCCGCGAGAAGGTCGCGCGGTACGCGCGGCTCCGGCTCAACTCGCTCGACCCGTCGTCGTACCTGTACCGGGCGCTGCGGACCGGCGAGGTCGTCGCGGTGCCTGACGCGACGCGCGCGATCTCCGAGGTCCTCGCGGTCGGCGAGGCCCGGTCCGTGCTCGGCGAGCTCGCGCCGCAGAACGCGTACGCGATCCCGCTGCGCGCCCGCGGCCGCACGGTCGGCGCGATGACGCTGTTCCTCGACGCGGGCCGGCGCGACCTCACCAGCGACGACCTGGCGATGCTCGTGCAGCTCGCCGACCGGGCAGGGCTCGCGCTCGACAACGCGCGGCTCTACGAGGAGCAGCGGCAGATGGCCGAGTCGCTGCAGCGGGCGCTGCTCTCCCCGCCCGTCCAGCCCGACGGCCTGCACGTCGTCGTCCGGTACCTGCCCGCGTCGAAGGCCGCGCAGGTCGGAGGCGACTGGTACGACGCGTTCCTCCAGCGCGACGGATCGACCGTGCTCGCCGTCGGCGACGTCATCGGGCACGACACGCAGGCCGCGGCGGCGATGAGCCAGGTCCGCACGCTGCTGCGCGGCATCGGCTACACGTCGGGCGCCGCGCCTGCGACGATCCTGCGCGACCTCGACGAGGCGATGCAGGGCCTGCGCGTCGACACCATGGCGACCGCCGTCGTCGCGCGCCTCGACCCGGCCGACGCGTCGGTCACGTCGGGTGACGCCGGTGCGCGGCGGCTGCGCTGGTCCAGCGCGGGCCACCTCCCGCTCGTCGTCGTGGCGCCCGACGGGATCGCGCGCGCGCTCGAGGTGGGCCGTCACGAGCTGCTCCTCGGGGTCGGCCTGGGGACCGAGCGTGCCGAGCACGAGGTCCTGCTCGCGCCGGGCAGCGTCCTGCTGCTCTACACCGACGGGCTCGTCGAGCGGCGCGGCGAGCACCTGTCGCACGGGGTGGCCAGGCTGTGCGAGGCCCTCACGGAGACGCTCGCCGGGGTGTCCCTCGACGACGAGGACGGCCTGGGGTGCGGCGTCGACGACCTCGTCGGGCGCATGCTCGACGGCCACGCCGACGACGACGTCGCCGTCCTCGCGGTGCACGTCCGCGCGCACCCCGGCTCGCAGCCCACGGCCGCCTGACCCGCGCCAGGCGTCGGCGGGGTCCTGCCGAGGGAGTGCGTCGATCGTGCCCGGACGTGGTGCCCCGGGCGGGGAGCGGGTCCCGGCCTACAGGCGGTGCGCGGGGCGGGCGCGCCGCCCGCGACGGTGGACCGACCGCAGCACGACGCCCGCAGCGAGGGCGGCCGTGCCGACGCCGAGGACGGGCACCAGCAGGCTGCTCCCGGTGATGGCCAGCGCGCCGTCCGACCCGGCGCCGGCGCTCAGGACCTCGGACCGCACGACCGACGCGGACGACGTCGGGCCCGGGCTCGCGACGAGCGCCGCACCGCTCACGGTCGGGCTCGGCGTCGGGGCGGGCGTCCCGCTCGCGCTCGGCGCCGGGGCGGGTGCGGCAGCCGGGGGCGGACCGGCCGGCACGGCGG
>NZ_BHYL01000097.1 GCF_003851725.1 Cellulomonas algicola
ACGCCGTCGGGCCCGACCCGCGACCGCCCGCCCTCGCGCCGGTCGCCCCCGATCCACCGCTCCGTCCCGGGAGCACTGTGGGCGGTCGCGTCCCTCCGGTCGCGACACCCCGGGACGGAGCGGTGCTCCGCGTCGCGCCGCGGTTCGCCCCGGGACCGTCGCCCGTCGCGGTGGACTCGACACCGACATGGCTGCCGTTGATCGGCTCCGGACGACATCCACGTCGGTATCGCCGACGCGCCCTCCGGCCGAGATCATCGGTGACGTCGACGAGAGGGGCTCCGTGGTGGCGCAGATCGTGGTGAGGAACCTGCCCGATGAGGTCATGGACGGCCTGCGTCGACGCGCGGTGCAGCACGACCGCTCCCTCGAGGCGGAAGTCCGGGCCATCCTCTCGGACGCCGTGACGAGCGTGGATCCGGTGCTGTCGTGGCTCGACGACAGCGCTGCCCTGCGCGAGGCCGTCGGCGGCGTCGACCTCCCTGAGGCCGCGCGGTCGGCCGGGTCGGTCCACCCTGACGGGTGGACCGACCCGTAATCCCGGGCCCGGTCGGGCGGAGCCGCCGTAGCCTTCCCCCCGGGTCCCGGCCGGTTCGGCGCAGCCCACGGGCGGGCACGGGAGGCGACGAGGTCGCGGGAGGAGGGGCGATGCCGAGCGCGATCCTCCCCGAAGGGGGCACGTACCGGGTCGTGATGGTCGACCAGCCGCGGATCTGGTGGGAGGTCGTGCCCGAGTCGTCCGTCGTGGCGCAGGTGGCGGACCGCGCCGTCGCGGAGCGCGTCGCCCGCCTCATGGAGAGCGTCGAGGACGCCGTCGTGGGGCTCGTGGTCAACGGGCCGGCCCGCCTCGAGCTGCTGGGCGACGTCGCCCGCGGGAGCGCGCCGCTCGCCGTGCTCGACGTCGCCCGCGAGCTCGACCTGCTGCACGTGCCGCGGGACGTCGACGAGGACGACGCCTACCCCTTCCTCGTCGACGACCTGCCGCTCGGCCCCGACGACCAGGAGGAGCTGCGCACCGCCGCCCGCCGGCTGGTCGCGCGCATCTGCGACCAGGCGCGCCAGCCGGGTGCGCGGCTCGCGCTCCTCCGGGTGGCCGGTGAGGTCCTGCACCGCCGGGCGGCCGACGAGCCGGTCGACGCCGAGGACCCGGTCGTCTTCCGGCCCGACCTGCTCGAGTGGCGGCTGGAGTGCCGGCGGTGCCTGTGCGACTTCGTCGTCGTGCCGGTGGAGCAGCCGGGGTCGGGACCGGACCCGTTCACGCCGCCCGTGGCGTTCACCGTCGAGTGGCACGACGCGGGCGTCGCGGTCTCCGAGTACCTGGACGAGGACGACGACTGCGCGTGCCACGGCGAGGACGTGATGCTGCCCTGGGACGCGCCCGCGGCGGACGTGTCCCAGGGAGGCGCACAGGCCTGACGGCGCTCGGCTCCGGTGCACCGGGGTTCGCGCGGCGGCGCCCGAGGCCGACGGCGCCGGTCACCTGGACGGGTCGAGTCGGGCCGCGCGGGCGTCGAGGTAGCGGCGTTCCGGAAGGCTCGTCGTGAGGCGGGCGGCGCGGTGGTAGGCGTCGAGCGCCCCGGCCAGGTCGCCGGCCTGCTCCAGCAGGTGCGCGCGGACCGCCCAGAGGCGGTGGTGGCCGGCGGTGCGCGGGTCGTCGTCGAGCGGGCGGAGCAGGTCGAGCCCTGCTCGTGGCCCGGACACCATCGCGACCGCGACGGCCCGGTTGAGCGTGACCATCGGGCCGGGCGCGACGTGGTCGAGCAGGCGGTAGAGCGCGGCGACCTGCGGCCAGTCGGTGTCGGCGGCGGTCGGGGCCTCGGCGTGCACGGCGGCGATCGCGGCCTGCAGCAGGTACGGGCCGGCGGGATGCACGGCGAGCGCGGCGGACACGAGGGCGACGCCCTCGTCGACCTGCCGACGGTCCCAGCGGCCGCGGTCCTGCTCCGCGAGCGGCACGAGCATCCCGTCCGGACCGGTCCGGGCGGCGCGGTGCGCGTCGGTGAGCAGCATGAGCGCGAGCAGACCCGTGGTCTCGCCGTCGTCGGGCAGCAGCGCGTGCAGCAGCCGCGTCAGGCGGATCGCCTCGGTGGTGAGGTCGACGCGCACCAGGTCCGACCCACCCGACGCGGTGTACCCCTCGGTGAAGACGAGGTAGAGCACCTCGCGGACGGCCGCCACGCGCGCGGGCCGCTCGGCCGCCGACGGCAGCGTGAACGGCTCGCCGCGCACGGTCCGCTTGGCGCGGCTGATCCGCTGCGCCATGGTCGCCTCGGGGACCAGGTGCGCGGCGGCGATCTCGGCGGTCGTCAGCCCGCCGACGGCTCGCAGCGTCAGCGCGACCTGCGACGCGGGCGTGAGCGCGGGGTGGCAGCACAGGAACAGCAGCGTGAGCGTGTCGTCGTGCGACGGCGGCTCCTCGTCGGCGCCGGGAGCCGCGCGCCGCACGGCCGGGTCCAGGGCGACCGTCGCCTCCCGGACCCGGCGTGCGGAGTCGGACCGCCACGCGTCGGTGAGCCGCCGTCGGGCGACCGTCGTGAGCCACGCCCGCGGGTCGGCGGGCACGCCCTCGACCGGCCACTGCGTTGCCGCGGCGAGCAGGGCCTCCTGCACGGCGTCCTCGCACGCGTCGAACTGCCCGTGCCGCCGGACGAGAGCGGCGAGCACCTGCGGACCCGCCGCGCGCAGCACGTCCTCGATCGAGGCCGACGAGGCCGACGAGCGTGACGCGCCGGACGAGCTCGACGACGCAGGTCCGGCCGCCCCGGAGGCCGCCGCAGGAGGCACCGTCACATCTCCTCGCCCGACCCCACCATGACGGCCCGCAGCTCGATCGCCCCGCCGAACCGGGTGTCGGGCCAGCGGGCGGCGATCTCCTCGGCGCGCTCGTGCGTCTCGACGTCGATCGCGACGTAGCCCGCGAACTGCTCCTTGCTCTCGACGAACGGCCCGTCGGTGAGCGTCGTGCGGCCGTCGACGAACCGCGTGGTGCGCGCGGCGGACGGATCGGCGAGCGCCTCGCCGCCGACGAGCTCGCCGCGCTCGGTGAGCTCGTCCATGATCTCGCCGACCTCCGCGAACAGGGCGGTCCGCTCCTGCTCCGAGAGCTCGTCGGTGAAGCCGGGCCGGTTCCAGATGAGCAGCATGTACTTCATGGGTCTGTCCTTCCGTCGGTCGACCGCCCCGGGCGGGTGGTCCGTGCTCTGGTCGGAGCCGACCGGCGGTTCTCGACACGGTCGCCGTGTCGAGATCGGGGCGCCGGCTCCGACCACCCGACGACAGCATCCCGACACGACCAGGAGGACGCCATGACCCGGACCGGCAGGCTGCGCGTGCACACGATGTCGATGAGCCTCGACGGCTTCGTCGCAGGCCCCGACCAGTCCCTCGACGAGCCGCTCGGCGTGGGCGCGATGCACCTGCTGCACGGCTGGATGTTCGGCACGCAGCGGTTCCGCGACCTCGACGAGGCCGAGGGTCGCGAGCCCGCCGACGCGCTCGACGAGGAGGCGGTCGACGCGGGCTTCGAGGGGATCGGCGCGTGGATCCTGGGGCGCAACATGTTCGGTCCGGTCCGCGGCGACTGGGGCGACGGGTCGTGGCAGGGCTGGTGGGGCGAGGACCCGCCGTACCACTGCGACGTGTTCGTCCTCACGCACCACCCGCGCCCGCCGCTCGAGATGGCAGGCGGCACGACGTTCCACTTCGTGACGGACGGGATCCACGCGACCCTGGACCGGGCGCGCGAGGCGGCGGGCGGGCTCGACGTGCGGCTCGGCGGGGGAGCGGCGACGGTCCGGCAGTACCTCGCCGCGCACCTCGTCGACGACCTGCGGTACGCCGTGGTGCCGGTGCTCCTGGGCCGCGGCGAGCGGCTGTTCGAGAGCCTCGACGACCTGCCGGCGGCCTACCGCGTCGCGTCGGTGCGGCAGTCGTCGACGGTCCTGCACGTCCACGTCGAGCGAGCCGTCTGACGGCCGTCGCGGCACCCGGCTGCTGCGGCGACGCACCCCTGGACGACGCGGGGACGCTCTCAGCGGGCCGGGGGCCGGCACCCAGGGACGTCACAGCCGGCGGCGGTCGGATGGTCCTCGACGCAGTCCCCGCGGCACCGGAGGGCACGATGACCAGCACCGACGAGACGACCGACCCGACGACCAGCCGGACCACCGGGCCGACGACCTGGGAGACGACCTGGCTGACCGCGAACGTGCGACCTGCGGGGTCGTTCGGCCGCGAGGACGTCGCACGCCTGCGGGCGCTGCTGGACGCGCTGTCGGCGTCCGCGTCGCTCGTCGTGCTGGACCTCCAGGCGGCGTCGCTGCGCAGCGGCCGGGCCGCAGAGGCGATCGACGTCGCGGCGGCGGAGCTCGAGCGGCGGGGCGGGTGCCTGCTGTGCGTCAACGCGGACGACGAGGCGCGGCGTCGCCTGGGCGGGTGCCGGCACGTGGTGGTGGTCGCCGCGGGGGAGCCGGTCCCGGTGGGCTGACGCGCGTCGTGTGCAGGTCGTGTGACGAGCGTCGCCGGGACGTCCGGCGGCGGAACGAGGCGTCGCGGCGTGACCTACCGTGTGGTGGTGAGCAGCGCCCCCGTGACCCGACCCACGCCGGTGGTCCCGTCGCGCCCGCGCCAGGGCCGTGCCGGTGTCGTCGTGCTGTGCCTCGCGGTCGCGGTGGCGAGCGTCGTCGGGGTCTGGGCGCTGTGGAAGGTCTTCGTGACGACCACGTCGGGCCAGGTCGTCGAGCTCGCGGCCCTGCGGGGCGCCGAGTACGGCCAGACGCAGCTGTGGCGGCTGGCGGAACGGGTGCTCGACGTCGTGTCGGTCGGCTTCATCGCGGCGGTCATCCTCGGGGCCATGGCGATCGCGGTGATCCGCCGCCGCTGGGAGCTGGCCGTGCAGGTCGCGGTCCTGATGATCGGCGCGAACGTCACGACCCGCCTGCTCAAGTTCTCCGTCTTCTACCGTCCGGACCTCGGGGTCGCGGAGAGCTACGGCAACACGCTGCCGAGCGGGCACACGACCGCGGCCGCGTCGGTGTCGGTCGCGCTGCTGCTCGTCGTCCCGCCGCGCGTGCGGCCGTGGGCGGCGGTCGCGGGCGCCGGGTACACGACGGTCACGGGCGTCTCGACGCTCATCGGGCAGTGGCACCGCCCGTCGGACGTCGTCGCCGGGGTGCTCGTCGTGCTCGCGTGGGGTGCCGTCGCGTGCGCGATGGTGGCGCTGACCCCGGCCCGGGCCGTGACGTCGACGGGCGCGCTGCGCCAGGTCGGCGGCGGGGCTGCCGCGGGGCGCGGGTCGCTGCGCCTGGTCGTGAGCAGCCTGCTCGTGGGTGGTGCGGTCGCGGGCGTCGTGGCCGTCTGGTCGTTGTCGCACACGTGGCGCGACGTCGACGCGGTACCCTCGCGCGCCGACGAGGTCCTGGCCTACGCCGGCGGTGCGACGGGGGCGCTCGCCGCCGCGTGCGTGGCGTTCGCGCTGCTGCTCGTGCTGCGAGAGGCTGCGGCCTCCCGTGTGCCGGAGAGTTGACGGCACGACGTAGAGTCCCCAGCGGTGAGGTGCACGCGGGCCGGAGCGGCTCGCGGACTCGGTAGGAAGGCCTGACGGAATGTCTGCAGGGCGCAAGCTCGTGATCGTGGAGTCGCCGGCGAAGGCGCGCACGATCGCCGGGTACCTCGGCGAGGGGTACGACGTCGAGGCGAGCGTCGGGCACATCCGCGACCTCCCGCAGCCGTCGGAGCTGCCCGCCGACATGAAGAAGGGCCCGTTCGGCAAGTTCGCGGTCGACGTCGACAACGGCTTCGTGCCGTACTACGTGGTCGACCCGGACAAGCGGAAGAAGGTCAGCGAGCTCAAGAAGCTGCTGAAGGACTCCGACGAGCTCTACCTCGCGACCGACGAGGACCGCGAGGGCGAGGCGATCGCGTGGCACCTGCTGCAGGAGCTCAAGCCCAAGGTCCCCGTGAAGCGGATGGTCTTCCACGAGATCACCCGCGAGGCGATCCAGCGCGCGCTGCAGAGCACGCGTGACCTCGACGACCGGCTCGTCGACGCGCAGGAGACCCGCCGCATCCTCGACCGCCTCTACGGCTACGAGGTCAGCCCGGTGCTCTGGCGCAAGGTCCGTCAAGGCCTGTCCGCGGGCCGTGTGCAGTCCGTCGCGACGCGGCTCGTGGTCGAGCGCGAGCGGGAGCGCATGGCGTTCGTCGCCGCCGACTACTGGGACGTGACGGGCACCTTCGCCGTCTCCGACGCGACCCAGCCGGAGTTCTCCGCGCGCCTGACGGGTGTCGGCGGCCGTCGTGTCGCGTCCGGCCGTGACTTCGACGACCGTGGCCGTCTGCGCGGCGGGGACGTCGTGCACCTCGACGAGTCCGCGGCGCACGCGCTCGTCGCCGGCCTGGACGAGGCCGCCTGGTCCGTCGCGAGCCTCGAGACGAAGCCGTACACCCGGCGCCCGGCGGCGCCCTTCACGACGTCGACCCTCCAGCAGGAGGCGTCCCGCAAGCTCCGCATGTCGTCCCGGCAGACGATGCGCACCGCGCAGACGCTGTACGAGAACGGCTACATCACCTACATGCGGACGGACTCGCCCGCGCTGTCGTCGCAGGCGATCGACGCGGCCCGCCGCCAGGCCTCCGAGCTGTACGGGCCCGAGTACATCCCGGACGCGGCGCGCGTGTACACGTCGAAGGCGAAGGGCGCGCAGGAGGCGCACGAGGCGATCCGCCCCGCGGGCGACCACTTCCGCACCCCGGCCCAGGTCGCGCGCGAGATCACCGGCGACCAGTTCCGGCTGTACGAGCTCATCTGGAAGCGGACCGTCGCGTCCCAGATGGCCGACGCGCGCGGGCAGACGGCGTCGGTCCGGATCGCGGCGACCGCGACCCCGACCGCGGGCACGTCGGTCGGCGACGCGCCGGTCGAGACCGTGTTCTCCGCGTCGGGCACCGTCATCACGTTCCGCGGCTTCCTCGCCGCGTACGAGGAGGGGCGCGACGTCTCGCGGTACGAGGACGACGCCGCCGAGGGCGCCTCGGGTGAGAAGGGCGAGTCCCGCCTGCCGACGATGGCCGAGGGCGACCCGCTGACGGGGCGCGACCTCACCGCCGACGGGCACCGCACGTCCCCGCCGCCGCGCTACACCGAGGCGTCGCTGGTCAAGGCGCTGGAGGAGCGGGGGATCGGGCGCCCGTCGACGTACGCGGCGACGATCTCCGTGATCCTCGACCGCGGCTACGTGACGTCGCGCGGGCAGGCGCTCGTGCCGTCGTGGCTCGCGTTCGCCGTGACGCGCCTGCTCGAGGAGAACTTCGACCGGCTCGTCGACTACGACTTCACCGCGTCGATGGAGGAGGACCTCGACCTCATCGCGTCCGGGGAGAAGGAGCGCAGCGACTGGCTCGCGCAGTTCTACTTCGGCGACCCGGCGCTGCCCGGCGAGGGCGAGGGCCTGCGGGACCTCGTCGCGAACCTCGGCGAGATCGACGCGCGCGAGGTCAACTCGATCGAGATCGGCGACGGCCTGACGCTGCGCGTCGGGCGGTACGGCCCGTACCTCGAGGACGCGAACGAGCTCGGCGAGGACGGCAACCCGCGCCGCGCGTCGGTCCCCGACGACCTGGCGCCCGACGAGCTCACCGTCGAGAAGGCGCGCGAGCTCATGGAGACGCAGCCCGAGGGCGACCTGGTGCTCGGCGAGGACCCGTCGACGGGGACCACGATCGTCGCGAAGAACGGCCGCTACGGCCCCTACGTGACCGAGCTCCTGCCCGAGCCCGAGCTCGACCCGTCGCTGTCCGCCGCGGCACGCAAGAAGGCCCTGGCGGCCGCGCCGAAGCCGCGCACCGCGTCGCTGTTCAAGTCGATGTCGCTGCAGTCGGTCACGCTCGACGACGCGCTGAAGCTGCTGTCGCTGCCGCGCGTCGTGGGTGTCGACCCCGAGTCGGGCACCGAGATCACCGCGCAGAACGGCCGGTACGGCCCGTACCTCAAGAAGGGCACGGACTCGCGGACGCTCGCGTCGGAGGAGGCGCTCTTCACGACGACGCTCGAGGAGGCGCTCGCGATCTACGCGCAGCCCAAGCGCGGGCGTGGCGCGACCGCCGCGCCGCCGCTGCGCGAGCTCGGCGACGACCCGACGTCGGGCAAGCCGATCGTCGTCAAGGACGGCCGGTTCGGCGCGTATGTCACGGACGGCGAGACGAACCGCACGCTCCCGCGCGACGTCACGCCCGAGTCGATCACGCCCGAGCAGGCCGTCGAGCTGCTCGCCGAGAAGCGCGCGCAGGGCCCGGCGAAGAAGAAGACGCCGGCCCGCCGCACGACGACCCGCACGAAGGCCGCGACCAAGAAGTAGCCGCGCGAGGGTGGGCGGCTCCCGACCAGGACCCGTCCACCTCGTCGCGCTAGGTTGTCGGCCATGGCTCGCACCGAGGACCCCCGTACCGCACCTCCGATCCGCTGGGGCATCCTCGGCGCCGGTGGCATCGCCGCGGCGTTCGCCGACGCCGTCCGGGAGCACACGCGCGCGCAGCTCGTCGCCGTCGGCTCCCGCAACCGCGACCGCGCCGAGCGGTTCGCCACGGCGCACGGCATCCCGACGACGCACGTCGGCTACCGGCAGCTCGTCGAGGACCCGCAGGTCGACGCGATCTACGTCGCGACCCCGCACTCCGAGCACCGCGAGCACGCGCTCCTCGCGATCCGCGCCGGCAAGCACGTGCTCGTCGAGAAGTCGTTCACGCGCAACGTCGGCGAGGCGCAGGAGGTCTTCGCGGCCGCGCGTGAGGCCGGCGTCTTCGTCATGGAGGCGATGTGGACGCGGTTCCTGCCGCACGTCGCCGCGCTGCACCAGGTCATCGACGCGGGCGAGATCGGGGAGATCGTCAACCTGTCCGCGGACCACGGGCAGGCGTTCGCGTTCGACCCGGCGAGCCGGCTGTTCGCGCCCGAGCTCGCGGGCGGTGCGCTGCTGGACCTCGGCGTCTACCCGGTGTCGTTCGCGCACGACTTCCTCGGCGTCCCCGACGCCGTGCACGCGGTCGGCGCGCTGACCGAGACGGGCGTCGACGGGCAGGTCTCGATCGTCCTGTCGTACGGCGACCGCGCGCAGGCGACGCTCTCGACCACGCTGTGGTCGCGCACGCCCACGGTCGCGCTCATCAGCGGCACCGAGGGCCACATCCAGGTCGCGGGCAGCTTCTACACGCCGACGTCGTTCCGGGTGCAGCGCGACGACGGGCGCGTGTGGTCCTTCGACCAGCCCGGCAGCAAGGGCCTGCAGTTCGAGGCCGCCGAGGTCGCGCGACGCGTCGCGGCCGGCGAGGTCGAGAGCCCGCGCCTGACGTGGGACGACACGCTCGCCGTCATGTCGACGATGGACGAGGTCCGGCGGCAGGTCGGGGTCACCTACCCCGGCGAGTGACGGGGCCGTGGGCGGCCGCGACTACCCTGACCGTCGTGACTCCTGCTGCGGGCCTGTTCGTGTCGTTCGAGGGCGGCGACGGTGCCGGCAAGTCGACGCAGGCCCGGCTTCTCGCCGAGCGGCTGCGGGCGCTGGGCCGCGAGGTCGTGCTGACCCGCGAGCCCGGCGGCACGGCGCTCGGCCAGACGCTCCGCGACGCGGTCCTGCACGGCGAGCACGTCGACGCGCGCACCGAGGCGCTGCTGTACGCGACGGACCGCGCGCACCACGTCGCGTCGCTCGTGCGCCCCGCCCTGGAGCGCGGCGCGGTCGTCGTCACGGACCGCTACCTCGACTCGTCCGTCGCCTACCAGGGCACGGGCCGCGACCTCGGCGCCGACGAGGTCGAGAACCTGTCGCTGTGGGCGACGCGCGGCCTGCTGCCCGCGCTGACCGTGCTGCTCGACCTCGACCCCGACGTGGGCCGTGCTCGTCTGACGAGCGCCCCCGACCGGCTCGAGAGCGAGGGCGACGACTTCCACCGCCGCACCCGGCTCGCGTTCCTCGACCGCGCGACGGCCGACCCCGACCGGTGGCTCGTGCTCGACGCGACACGCCAGGCCGAGGAGCTCGCCGCGGTGATCGGCGAGCGCGTCGAGGCGCTGCTCGCGGCGGGCGCGTCTGCGGACGTCGACGGTGCACCGGCGGGCGACGACCTCGCCACGGCTGCCGGTGCGACGGCGCGCGACGCCGTCGCCGACGAGAGCGCGGTGTCGTCGTGAGCGTCTGGGACGACGTCGTCGGGCAGGAGCCCGCCGTCGAGGTGCTGCGCACGGCGGTCCACGACCCGTCGGCGATGACGCACGCCTGGCTGCTGACCGGCCCGCCGGGATCCGGCCGCTCCAACGCCGCGCGCGCGTTCGCGGCCGCGCTGCAGTGCGTCGACGGCGGCTGCGGCCGCTGCCACGACTGCACGACGACCCTCGGTGGCACGCACCCCGACGTCACGTACGTCGCGACCGAGGGCGTCGTCATCCGGGCCGACACGGTCCGCCCGCTGGTCGAGCTCGCGCAGCGCTCGCCGTCGCAGGGCCGCTGGCGCGTCATCGTCGTCGAGGACGCCGACCGCCTCAACGACACGAGCGGCAACGCGTTGCTCAAGGCCATCGAGGAGCCCGCGCCCCGCACGGTCTGGGTGCTGTGCGCGCCGAGCCCGCAGGACGTGCTCGTGACGATCCGCTCGCGCAGCCGGTCGGTCGCGCTCCGCGTGCCGCCGGTCGACGCGGTCGCCGCGTTGCTCGTGTCCCGCGACGGCATCGACCCCGAGGTCGCGGGCGTCGCCGCGCGCGCCGCGCAGAGCCACGTCGGGATCGCCCGCCGCCTCGCCCGGGACCCGGAGGCGCGCGCGCGGCGTTCGGCGGTGCTCGCGGTCGCCGCACGGATCCGCGGGGTCGGCGACGCGGTGCTCGCGGCCGGTGACCTCGTCGAGACCGCGCAGGCCGACGCCAAGGCGGCGACCGAGCACCGCGACGCCGCCGAGAAGGCCGAGCTGCTGCGGTCGCTGGGCGCGGAGGGTGCGACGACGCTCCCGCCCGCCCTGCGCTCGCAGGTCCGGCAGCTCGAGGAGGAGCAGAAGCGCCGGGCCACGCGCGCGCAGCGCGACGTGCTGGACCGCGCGATGGTCGACCTGCTCTCGCTGTACCGCGACGTGCTGGTCGTGCAGCTCGGCGCGGGCGTCGAGCTCGTCAACGTCGAGCACGCGGAGGGCGTCCGCACGCTCGCCGCGCAGAGCACGCCCGAGCAGACGCTGCGGCGCATGGACGCCGTCGGGCAGGCGCGCACGCGCATCGCGGGGAACGTCGCGCCGCTGCTCGCGGTCGAGGCGATGGCGATCGCGCTGCGACCGCAGGGCTGACCGGTTCGGCTCGTCGTCGCGGGCGCCGAGCGAGGGAGGGGACGCGATGGCGCTGCTCTACGCGGGGATCACGTCGCTCGACGGGTACACCGCCGACGCGACCGGCGCGTTCGACTGGGCGCGGCCGCCCGACGACGTGCACGCGTACGTCAACGACCTCGAGCGCCCGGTCGGCACCTACCTGTACGGCCGACGCATGTACGAGGTCATGCAGTTCTGGGAGACCGCGCACACGCTGCCCGACGCACCCGACGTGATCCTCGACTACGCGGCCGTCTGGCAGGACACGGACAAGGTCGTCTACTCGTCGACGCTCGACGCGGTGACCACGGCGCGCACGCGCCTCGCGCGGACGTTCGACCCGGTCGACGTGCGCGCCCTGGTCGAGGACTCCCCGGCCGACGTGTCGATCGGCGGGCCGACGCTCGCCGCGCACGCGCTGCGCGCGGGCCTCGTCGACGAGGTGCTGCTGTTCGTCGTGCCCGTCGTGGTCGGGGGCGGCACGCGGTTCCTGCCCGACGGCCTGCGCCTGGACACGCGCCTCGTCGAGGAGCGCACCTTCTCCGAGGGTGTGGTCCATCTGCGGTACGCCCGGCGGGCATGAGCCGGACCGCACAGGCGTGCCCACTACCGTAGGCGCGTGCCCGTGACGACCGCCTCGCCCCGACCGTCCGCCGCCCCTGTCCGCCCGGGTGCGCGGCGGCGTGCCGCCGTCGTCGTCGCCGCACTGAGCGCCGTCGTCGTGCTCGTGCTCGGCGGCTGCGTCCCGGCGAAGAACCAGGCGCAGGTGCCGACGTCCGCCGCGACGTCGGGCGCCCCGGACGAGGCGCTCGCGGCGTTCTACGACCAGCAGCTCGAGTGGACGACGTGCGCGCAGGGCGAGTGCGCGACCGCGACCGTCCCGCTCGACTACGCCGACCCGTCCGGCGCGACGATCGGCATCGCGCTGGCCCGTCGCCCCGCGACCGGCGGCTCGGCGGTCGCGTCGCTCCTCGTGAACCCGGGCGGCCCCGGCGTCTCGGGCGTGGACTTCCTCGACCAGGCCGCGTCGATGATCAGCGAGGACGTGCTGCGCCAGCTCGACCTCGTCGCGTTCGACCCGCGCGGCGTGCAGCGCTCCAGCCCGATCACCTGCATGGACGGCACGGACCTCGACAAGGTCGTCGCGTTCGACGCGGACTACTCGACGGACGCCGGCATCCAGGAGGCGATCGACGTCTTCCGCGGTGTCGGCGAGGCGTGCCAGGAGCGGTCCGGCCAGACGCTCGCGCACGTCGACACGGTGAGCGCTGCACGCGACCTCGACGTGCTGCGCGCCGCGCTCGGCGACGACGCGCTCTCGTACCTCGGCTACTCCTACGGCACGCAGCTCGGCGCGACCTACGCCGCCCTCTTCCCGCTGCGCGTCGGCCGGCTCGTCCTCGACGGCGCCCTCGACCCGACCCTCACGGCCGACGAGCTCGCCGAGGGGCAGGCGCAGGGCTTCGAGAACGCGCTGCGCGCCTACGTCACCGACTGCCTGGCCGGCGCGAGCTGCCCGCTGACCGGCGACGTCGACCAGGCGATGGGCCAGATCCGCGCGCTGCTCGACCACGCCGTCGCCGACCCGCTGCCGACCGGCGGCGACCGACGCCTCACCGGCTCGCTCGCGTTCTACGGCATCGCGCTGCCGCTCTACTCGCAGCCGTCGTGGCCGTACCTCACGCAGGCGCTCGACGCGGCGATCCACGAGAACGACGGCTCGATCCTGCTGCAGCTCGCCGACGCGTACTTCGACCGCGAGGCCGACGGCACCTACTCGACGAACGCGACCGAGGCGTTCTGGGCGATCGGCTGCCTCGACGACCGGCAGAGCGCCGACCCCGCCGAGATGCGCGCGCAGGCCGACCGCATCGAGGCCGTCGCACCCACCATGGGCTCGTTCTTCTCCTACGGCGGCACGATCTGCGCCGACTGGCCCGTGCCCGTCGTCGGGGGCCTCGACGACTACTCCGCGAAGGACGCGACCGCCCCGATCCTCGTCGTCGGCACCACGAACGACCCCGCGACGCCCTACGCGTGGGCCGAGAAGCTCGCGACGACCCTGTCCACCGCGACGCTCCTCACCTACGAGGGCGAGGGCCACACCGCGTACGGCTCGTCGAACGACTGCGTCGCCGACGCCGTGGACGCGTACATCCTCACCGGCACCGTCCCGCCCGAGGGCACCCGCTGCTAGCCGCTTTGGAGCCAGGGCCCTGCGCCGGGTACAGTGGGCGCGCTCGTCGATCCGGGGGTCCGCCCACGGGGACGGCGACGCCGCCTTAGCTCAGTCGGCAGAGCGTCTCACTCGTAATGAGAAGGTCTGGGGTTCGATTCCCCAAGGCGGCTCCAGCACGAAGGCCCGGCACCTCACGGTGACCGGGCCTTCGTCGTCCCAGCGGCGCCGACGGGCCGCCCGGGTCAGTGCCGGTGGCCGCCCGCGGACACGTGCGTCGGCGCCAGGCGCGTGGCGACGACCGCGGCGACGGCCGTCGTCAGGGGGATCGCGAGGACCAGGCCGATCGAGCCCGCGAGCGTGCTGACGATCTGCTCGGCGAACGCGCCCGACGTCAGCGTCATGCCGAGCGGCTGGTCGTAGAGCTCCAGGAGCAGCAGGACGGGCAGCGACGCGCCCGCGTACGCGAAGGCGATCGTGTAGACGGTCGACGCGATGTGGTCGCGGCCGATCCGCATGCCGCGCGCGAACAGCCCGCGCCACGACGCCGTCGGGTCGGACGCCCGCAGCTCGAACACCGCCGACGCCTGCGTGATCGTGACGTCGTTCAGCACGCCGATGCCCGCGAGCACGACGCCGCTGAGGAACACGCCCTGCAGGATCCGGACGCCGTCGTCACCGAGCAGGCGTGCGAGCTGGTAGGTGTCCTCTGTCGAGCCGGGGTGCAGGTGCGCCATCCGCGCCCCGACCACGCCGAGCACGGTCACCATGAGCAGGCCGCCGAGGGTGCCGAGCAGCGCGGTCGTGGTCCGCAGCGAGAACCCGTGCGCGAGGTACAGCACGGCGACGACGACGAGGGTCGCCGCGGAGAGCGTCGCGACGAGCGCCGGCTGGCCCTGGACGAGCGCGGGCACGAGGTGCACGGCGAGCACGACGAACGCGATCGCGAGACCGACGAGCGCCCGGAACCCGCGCATCCCCGCGACGAGGACCGTGACGAGCGCGAACGCGAGCGCGAACGTCGCGAGCGGCACCCCGCGCCGGAAGTCGCCCCACGCCCAGACCTCGTCGCCGTTCTCGTCGGACGGGTAGTGCTCGAGGACGACCGCGGTGCCGGGCGGGACGTCGGCGCGCGTGAGTCCCGACGTCGCGATGACCTCGACCGTCGTGCCCGCCTCGCTGCCGCCGTCGACCTTCGCGGTCACGTGCAGGCAGCGGACCGTCGACGGGACCGACCCGTCGGGCGCCATGTCCTCGACCGTGCCGTCGCACGTGTCCCAGCGCGAGGTCGTGACGGTCGCGGACACGCGCTCGACGTCGACGTCGACGAAGCCCGTCTCCGGACGGCTCTCGTCGGTGGGCCACGTCGCGAGGGTCCCGACGAGCGCGCCGAGCGTGGCGAGCACCACCAGGACGACGAGGACGACGGCGGTGCGCGGCGTCCCCGAGCGGCGGGTCCGCGTCGCGGGAGGGGCGTCGAGCGTCACGACGACACCTCCGCGCGGTCGTCGTCCGCCGCGTCCTCACCGGACCGCGGCTGGTGTGCGCGGTCGGTGCCGCGGGTTCCGCGCGCGGGACCGTCCGGGTCGTCGCCGTGCCCGTCGGGATGTGCCGTCGTGCCCGCCGCGCTGCGCCGAACCAGGACGGCCGCGAGCACCGTCGTCACCGGGATCGCGAGCACCAGCCCGATCGACCCGACGAGCGTGCGCACGACCTCTTCGGCGATGTCCCCGCTGCTCAGCACACCCAGCAGCCCCCGGTCGGTGAGGCTGACGAGCAGCACGAGCGGCAGCGCCGCACCGACGTAGGCGAACACGATCGTGTAGACGGTCGACGCGATGTGGTCGCGCCCGATCCGCATCCCCCGCCCGACGAGCTCGCGCCACGTGCTGCCCGGTCGTGCCGCGTGCAGCTCCCACACCGCCGACGCCTGCGTGATCGTCACGTCGTTGAGCACGCCCAGCCCGGCCAGGACCATCCCGCACAGCAGCACCGACCGGAGCCGCACCTCGGGCGCCGCCGACATGAGGTCGAGCGCGTACTCGCCCGACAGCCCGGTGAGGTGCGCGGACCCGCTCGCCCACGACGCGATCGCGGCCGTCGCGACGAGCCCGACGAGCGTGCCCGCCAGGGCCGTCGACGTGCGGACGGAGACGCCGTGGGCCAGGTAGAGCACGGCGTACATGATGACGACGCTCGTCACGAGCGCGACCGGCACCGCCGGCCGGCCCTGGAGCAGCGCGGGCAGCGTGAACACGCCGACGACGAGCAGGCCCGCGCCCATCCCGACGAGCGCCGCGAGCCCGCGCCAGCGCGCCACCAGCACGACGAGCCCGGCGAACACCGCGGTGAGCAGCAGCATCGGCGGCCCGCGCTCGAAGTCGACGAACAGGTACGTCGTGGTGAGCGTCGGCTGCGCGGTCACGTCCGTGAGGTCACCGACGTCGGCCGTGGACATCGCCGCGACCCGCACCCGGTCACCCACGGCGACCTCCGGCACGTACTCGGGCGGCACGTGCAGGTCGACGACCTCGCCGTCGGCCAGCCGCGCGGACGCCTGGTCCATCCCGGTCGCGTCAGGCCGGACCTGCGTGATCTCGCCCGTCGTGTACGTGACGCCCGGCCCCGTCGTGTCGAGCACGGGCGGCCGCGCGTCCGCCGACGGCCACAGCCACCACGCGCCGACCAGCGTCAGCAGCAGGACGGGCCCCAGCACCGCGGCGAGCCAGACGCGTGCGCGTGCGGCCGTGACACGGAGGGCGGCGGGCTCCGTCGGGGCCTCGTCGGGCGCGTGCGCGGCGGGCAGGTGGCTGTGGGGCACGACCCAGCATCATGCACGGTCGCGCGCACCCGGGACCCGACGCGCCGGGTGGCGGTCCACCCCGCCCGGCGCCGTCGACGCGACCGGAAGCGTGCGGGGCGGGCGGGGGGACGTCGGGGGCGTCGCGCGTGATCGCCCTCGCCGACCACGCGGCGGGGACCTCGAGGGCGGGCGGGGCGTCCGACGGGGGTGGGCGGCCCCGAGGGGGAGGGGCCGCCCACCGGAGGCTCACGGGTCGCGGTCGCCACAGCCACGTCGCCCGACCTCCGTCGGACCCCACGTCGACCGGCCGCCGGAGGACGGCGTGCGCCGTCGTGGGGCACTCCCGGCAGCATCGCCGCTCCCAGGAGCACGGATGCCGGACCTAGGTCCCACCAGCGCCGGCACGGGGGGTCGACCAGGCGGGGGTGTCAGCGCCCCACGACGGTCAGCGAGGAGGGGCGTCGCCGATCCGGCTCCGGGCCCTCGCGGGTCGGGTGCGCTCGGGTGCTGGGCGTGCTCGGCTTCTCGGCGTGCTCGGGTGCTGGGCGTGCTCGGGTGCTAGGCGCGCTCGGCGAACGCGGCGCCGAGCGCCGCGCGGAACGCGTCGGGGTCCTTCGTCGAGACGATGATGCGCTGCCCGTCGCGCCGCGTCAGGGCGACGATCCGCGGGTGCGCCGTCGACGCCGTCGTGCCCCACTGGCCGCCCGCGAGCTTGCCCTCGACGACCTCCCCGGGCTGCGAGACGCCCGGGTACAGGTCGGCGAGGCGGACCTTGAGGCGGCCCACGCGGAGCTCGGAGTCGGTCACGCGGATGTTCGTCCAGCGGCCGACGCTCCAGACGAGGACCCCGCCCAGGACGGCGACGATGCCCACGAGGACGGTGGCGAGGACCCAGCCTCCGTCGGTCAGCGCGAGGCCGACCCACAGGACGACGCAGACGACGACCAGGGCCAGGGTCGAACGGCGTCGCGACGCGCGCTCCTCGTACCGGATCACCGGGACATCCTAGGGTCCGGCCGGTCGCCGCCCGCGGGGGTCACAGGAACTCGCCGCGCAGGACGCGCTGCGTCTTCGGCAGCAGGCACGTGTGCGCCCGGTCGAGCACCCACAGGAGCGGCAGCAGCACCTCCGCGAGGCTCGCGGACGCCTCCCAGCTCACCTCCGGCGGACCGGACGCCGTGCCCGGGCGGCCCGGGACCGGTCGCAGCGTGTGCGTGACGACGGGTGCGGCGTCGTCCGACCGGGTCAGCTCCATCCGGTCGGCGAAGATCCGGCCCGCCGGCCGCCACTGCCACGAGCGTCCGGCCGGCCCCGAGACGCGCAGCTGCCACCGGTCGCGCCCGCTGCGCTCGCGGTCGAGGGCGACGGTCTCGCCGAGCACGTCGACGGGCATGAGGACGAAGTTCCACAGGATGCTGTCCGGACCGCCCGTGGCGGGCTGACGGAAGCCGCTGGCGATCTTCCGCACGCCGTCCGGGGCCGTGTCGTCGGCGAGCGACGCGACGAGCACGCGGTGCCGCCACACGACCGTGACCTGGTGCCCGGCGATGTCGACCTGCGTGCGCGCGGCGAACGGGACGTCCTTCGGCATGTGGTGGAAGTCCGGGATGCTCAGCTCGTCGACGACCGGCACGACGCCCGCGACGCCCAGCGGCGCCCAGACGTCGACCGTCACTGGGGCTGCCTCTCGCGGCGCGCGTCGCGCTCTTCCTGCTCCTCACGCTCCTCGGCCCGCCGGGCCTCGCCGCGCACGCGGGACGCCTCGTCGCGCAGGTTGCGCGCGGCCGACTGCGCGGCCGACCGCCAGCCGTTGAGCGCGCCGCGGACGTCGGTCGCGTTCGCGCACTCCCAGTCGGGGGAGTCGGCGATCGACTTCGCGGGGTCGATCGCGGTCTCGACGTCGCCCGCGAGGGCGTCGAGGGCCTGCGCCTTGGCGAAGAGCTCGGTCGATGTCATCGCGCCCTCTCAGAACCAGTTCATGGGGTTGAGGTTGGACTCCTTGACGTCGTCGAGGCGGTCACCCACCCACTCGCCGGCCTCCTCGGCCCGGTCGCCCGCCCAGTCGACGGCCGTGTCGGCCGCCGCGGTGATGTCGTCCCAGTGCTCGACGACCTCCGCGCCGGCCCAGACGACACCCGTGACGGCGACCAGGCCGAGCGTCACCGGGTTGGGTGCGATGAGCGCCGCGGTCATCGACGCGTTGAACGCGGTCTCGGCGTACTCGCCGATGACGTGCGCCTTGCCCTCCGTGCCGCCCTCGGACCAGAGCCTGTTGTTCTCGTCGAAGTTGTTGACGAGCCCGACGACGCCGTCGACCGTCGCGAACGCGCTGCCCGCGACGCCGAGGACCCGTAGCGCGCCCGCGGACCTCAGCATCGTCGTGACGCCCGACTGGCTCGCCATCGTCAGGAGGTTGCCGGCGCCACGCGCGACGACGGCCCCCGTGGCCGGGTTGATCCACGGCTTGCCGACGATCGCGTTGCCCCACGTGGCGAGCCTGGTCGCGAGCTGCCCGGTGCGCGTCGTCCCGAGGACCCGCGAGACCCAGGTCGTCGCCTGGACGCCCTTCTCGCTCTGCAGGAGCTTGGCCAGGAGCGTGGGCTGCATCTCGCCGTTCACCGCGTACGTCTGCGTCGCGGACGACATGCGGGTCACCCAGGCGTCGAAGTCCTCGACGGTCGGCGCGAGCTTCAGCAGGTAGTTGCCGACGGTGTTGGGGACGAACGAGCCCGGGTACTTGAACGGCACCTTGCCGGCGAGCCCCCGCCGGTCCGCCGCCGTGAGGGCCGCGGAGAGCCTGTTCGCCCAGGCGGCGTCCGACTCGGCGAGCGCCGCGAGGCCCGGCTGGATGATCTTGCGGTCGGCGAGCCAGCGCGCGAGGGCGGGACCGCCCTGGAAGATCAGGGTCCCCGCGGCGGCGACCGCAGCGCCGCCGCCGACGACGAAGTTCTGGACGTCGTGGTAGGCGTCGACGAGGGCCGTGGCCTGCTCGCTGTCGGTCATGCCGGCGAGCTTCTCGAGCGCCTCGGCCTGGAGCTGCTCGAACCACTCGGCGAGGTTGGCGGGGTCCGTGTCGTTCCAGGCGTTCGGGGCGGTGCCCGTCGCGTGCACCGCGATCAGCGCGTCCTCGACCGACATCGACTGGCCGGCGATCGCGGCCGCCTGGTCGGCGGTCATGCTCACGCCACCGAACGTCGGGTTCGCCTGCGCCATGTGCTCGAGCACGCCGATCCGCTGGCGCAGGTCCTTCGCGACGTCGCGGGCCCACTGCTCGGCACCGTTGAGGCCCGCGAGGTCGACCCGCGCG
>NZ_BHYL01000098.1 GCF_003851725.1 Cellulomonas algicola
GGGGGTCCGCCGTCCGCGGCGGGCCCCCTCGGGCGTCCTCGGCCCCGGCCCGCGTGCGGCCGTGGGGGACCGCTCGGGATGAGCGTGCCCCGGTCCACGGGTAGCGTGGCGGGTGAGCGCCGTCTCTTTGACGCTCCCGTGGGGGCCCAGGTAACGTAGGACACCGTGCCCGCGCCGTCGGGCCCTCATGCGTGCACCCGGACGTGCCCTCGCTGACGCGGGGGAGCGGGCCGGGAGCACCGGGTGGTTCCCCCTCCACCGCGTCACCTCCGTCACGGAACACCGGACGGGAAGCGCCGCGGAAGGCCGGGGCGACACGCCCGGGCGCGGGGGTCGGTGCGGGACTCGAGACCAGGGACGTAGTCGCGCGACGGGCGACGACCCCCAGACTGCCGGCCGTCCAGGGTGACGGGTCCGGTCGACCAGAGCTCATCCAACAGACGGAGACGTAGTGCCTACGATCCAGCAGCTGGTCCGCAAGGGCCGGCAGGCGAAGACGAACAAGTCGAAGACGCCCGCCCTCAAGGGCTCCCCCCAGCGACGCGGTGTGTGCACCCGCGTCTACACCACGACCCCGAAGAAGCCGAACTCGGCCCTCCGCAAGGTGGCCCGTGTCCGTCTCTCGAGCCAGGTCGAGGTCACCGCGTACATCCCCGGTGTCGGCCACAACCTGCAGGAGCACTCGATCGTGCTCGTCCGCGGCGGCCGTGTGAAGGACCTCCCGGGTGTCCGGTACAAGATCGTCCGTGGTGCCCTCGACACGCAGGGCGTCAAGAACCGCAAGCAGGCGCGTAGCCGCTACGGCGCGAAGAAGGTGGGCTGATGCCTCGTAAGGGTCCGGCCCCGAAGCGGCCGCTGATCTCCGACCCGGTCTACGGGTCGCCGGTCGTCACGCAGCTGATCAACAAGGTCCTCCTCGACGGCAAGAAGTCCGTCGCGGAGTCGATCGTCTACGGCGCGCTCGAGGGCGTGCGCGAGAAGACGCAGGGCGACCCGGTCGTCGTGCTCAAGCGCGCGCTCGACAACGTGCGCCCCTCGCTCGAGGTCCGCTCGCGCCGCGTCGGCGGTGCCACGTACCAGGTCCCGGTCGAGGTGCGCCCCGTGCGCCAGACGACCCTGGCCCTGCGCTGGCTCACCGACTACTCGCGCGCCCGCCGCGAGAAGACGATGACCGAGCGCCTCATGAACGAGATCCTCGACGCCTCGAACGGCCTCGGTGCCGCGGTCAAGCGCCGCGAGGACATGCACAAGATGGCCGAGTCGAACAAGGCCTTCGCGCACTACCGCTGGTAATCCCAGCCGGTCGCCGCGCCCCGTCCGTGCTGCTCAGCATGCGCGGGCGGGGCGGCGGCACCACCACAAGCCAACCGACAAGGGGCAACTCACGTGGCACTGGACGTGCTCACGGACCTGACGAAGGTCCGCAACATCGGCATCATGGCGCACATCGATGCCGGCAAGACCACCACCACCGAGCGGATCCTGTTCTACACCGGGGTCAACTACAAGATCGGTGAGACGCACGACGGTGCGTCGACGATGGACTGGATGGAGCAGGAGCAGGAGCGCGGCATCACGATCACGTCCGCCGCGACGACCTGCTACTGGAAGAACAACCAGATCAACATCATCGACACGCCCGGCCACGTGGACTTCACGGTCGAGGTCGAGCGCTCGCTGCGCGTCCTCGACGGCGCGGTCGCCGTGTTCGACGGCAAGGAGGGCGTCGAGCCCCAGTCGGAGACGGTCTGGCGCCAGGCGGACAAGTACGACGTCCCGCGCATCTGCTTCGTCAACAAGATGGACAAGCTCGGCGCGGACTTCTACTTCACGGTCGACACGATCGTGAACCGCCTCAAGGCGAAGCCGCTCGTCATCCAGCTGCCCATCGGCTCCGAGAACGACTTCATCGGTGTCGTGGACCTCGTCGAGATGCGCGCCCTGGTGTGGCGCGGCGAGACGGCCCTCGGCGAGAAGTACGAGATCGAGGAGATCCCGGCCGACCTGCAGGAGAAGGCGGAGGAGTACCGCGCCGCGCTGCTCGAGTCCGTCGCCGAGACCGACGACGAGCTGCTCGAGAAGTTCCTCGGTGGCGAGGAGCTCACGGTCGCCGAGATCAAGGCCGGCATCCGCAAGCTCACGGTCGCCTCGGAGGCCTACCCGGTCCTCTGCGGCTCGGCGTTCAAGAACAAGGGCGTCCAGCCCATGCTCGACGCCGTCATCGACTACCTGCCGACGCCGCTCGACGTGCCGGCCGTCCAGGGCCACGACGCCAAGGACGCCGAGATCGTCATCGAGCGTCACCCGGACGCGACGGAGCCGTTCTCGGCCCTCGCGTTCAAGGTCGCCGCGCACCCGTTCTTCGGCAAGCTGACCTACGTCCGGGTTTACTCGGGCAAGGTCTCGCAGGGCGCCCAGGTGCTCAACTCGACCAAGGGCAAGAAGGAGCGCATCGGGAAGCTCTTCCAGATGCACTCCAACAAGGAGAACCCGGTCGAGGACGCGACCGCGGGTCACATCTACGCCTTCATCGGCCTCAAGGACGTCACCACCGGTGACACCCTGACGGACCCGTCGGCGCCAGTGGTCCTCGAGTCGATGACCTTCCCGGAGCCCGTCATCGACGTGGCCATCGAGCCCAAGACGAAGGGTGACCAGGAGAAGCTCTCCACGGCCATCCAGAAGCTCGCCGAGGAGGACCCGACGTTCCGGGTCAAGCTCGACGAGGAGACCGGCCAGACCGTCATCGGCGGCATGGGCGAGCTCCACCTCGACATCCTCGTCGACCGCATGCGTCGTGAGTTCAAGGTCGAGGCGAACGTCGGCAAGCCGCAGGTCGCGTACCGCGAGACGATCCGCCGCTCGGTGGAGAAGATCGACTACACGCACAAGAAGCAGACCGGTGGCTCGGGCCAGTACGCGAAGGTCCAGATGACCTTCGAGCCGCTGGACCCCGCCGAGGGCGAGCTGTACGAGTTCGAGAACAAGGTCACCGGTGGCCGCATCCCGCGCGAGTACATCCCGTCGGTCGACGCGGGCATCCAGAGCGCGATGCAGCTCGGCGTCCTCGCGGGCTTCCCGCTCGTGGGCGTCAAGGCGATCCTGCTCGACGGCGCGTCGCACGACGTCGACTCCTCGGAGATGGCGTTCAAGATCGCCGGCTCGATGATCCTCAAGGAAGCGGTCCGCAAGGCCGACCCGGTCCTCCTGGAGCCGGTCATGGCCGTCGAGGTCCGCACCCCCGAGGACTACATGGGTGACGTCATCGGCGACATCAACTCGCGCCGCGGCATGATCCAGTCCATGGAGGACGCGACGGGCGTGAAGGTGATCCGCGCCCAGGTTCCTCTCTCCGAGATGTTCGGGTACGTCGGTGACCTGCGGTCGAAGACCCAGGGTCGCGCGGTGTACTCGATGCAGTTCGACAGCTACGCCGAGGTTCCTCGGAACGTTGCCGACGAGATCATCAAGAAGACCCGGGGCGAGTAGTCCCACAGGTCGAACCCTGTAGTTCCATCACACAAACCGACCCGTAGGACCGCACGCCTCGCGTCTACCCTCCCGGTAGCCGCAGACGGGCACTCTCTACCAAGTCCTGAGGAGGACACCCAGTGGGCAAGGCGAAGTTCGAGCGGACCAAGCCGCACGTCAACATCGGGACCATCGGTCACGTCGACCACGGCAAGACGACGCTGACCGCCGCGATCTCGAAGGTGCTGCACGACAAGTACCCGGACCTGAACCCCTTCACGCCGTTCGACGAGATCGACAAGGCGCCGGAGGAGAAGCAGCGCGGTATCACGATCAACATCGCGCACGTCGAGTACCAGACGGAGAAGCGCCACTACGCGCACGTCGACGCGCCGGGTCACGCCGACTACATCAAGAACATGATCACGGGTGCGGCGCAGATGGACGGCGCCATCCTCGTGGTCGCCGCGACGGACGGCCCGATGGCCCAGACGCGTGAGCACGTCCTGCTCGCCCGTCAGGTCGGCGTGCCCTACCTGCTCGTGGCCCTGAACAAGTCCGACGTCGTCGACGACGAGGAGATCCTCGAGCTCGTCGAGGTCGAGGTGCGCGAGCTCCTCTCCTCGCAGGGCTTCGCGGGCGACGACGTGCCGGTCGTGCGCGTCTCCGGCCTCAAGGCCCTCGAGGGCGACCCGGTCTGGGTCAAGTCCGTCGAGGACCTGCTGGACGCCGTCGACGAGAACGTCCCGGACCCGGTCCGTGACATCGACAAGCCGTTCCTCATGCCGATCGAGGACGTCTTCACGATCACCGGTCGTGGCACCGTCGTCACCGGCCGTGTCGAGCGCGGTCAGCTCAAGGTGAACGAGGAGGTGGAGATCGTCGGTATCAAGGAGAAGGCGATCAAGACCACGGTCACCGGCGTCGAGATGTTCCGCAAGCTGCTCGACTACGCCGAGGCCGGCGAGAACGTCGGTCTGCTCCTGCGCGGCACGAAGCGCGAGGAGGTCGAGCGCGGCCAGGTCGTCGTGAAGCCGGGTTCGATCACCCCGCACACCGAGTTCGAGGGCCAGGTCTACATCCTGGCCAAGGACGAGGGTGGCCGTCACAACCCGTTCTACGGCAACTACCGTCCGCAGTTCTACTTCCGGACGACGGACGTCACCGGTGTCATCACGCTGCCCGAGGGCACCGAGATGGTCATGCCCGGTGACAACACCGAGATCCACGTGAACCTCATCCAGCCCATCGCCATGGAGGAGGGCCTCGGCTTCGCCATCCGCGAGGGTGGCCGCACCGTCGGCTCGGGCCGGGTCACGAAGATCCTCAAGTGATCACCGCCCTTCGGGGCTAGATCGCTGAACGCAGGGCCCGGGAGCTTCGGCTCCCGGGCCCTGCGTCGTCCCACCGGCCGGCGCGCGGGCAGGTGGCCGACCGTTCCGTCGAAGCCTCGCCGATCCCGGCGCGCGGGCCGGGCGGTGGCTCGGTACGGTCGCCGCCATGCGTTCGGACAGCGACCGACCCCAGCCGGACCGGCAGCAGCCGCTCGACGACCGTGCGCGCTCGCACGGTGCGGTGGACGCGTCCGACGGTCGTCCTGCGGGCAGCCGCTCGGCCGTCCCGCTCCGCACGTGGCTGCTGGTCGGCGCCGTGCTCGTCGTCGGGGCGCTCGTCCTGGTGGTGACGCAGGGCCCGCTCGGCTCCGGCCCGTGGCCGTGGGGAGGGCCCGGTGGCGGCCCGGACGCCGACCGCAGCGTCGCGCGGGCGCGAGGCGGCGCGGAGTCCGCGCGACTCGTCGTGACGGGCGACGTGTCGACCCTCACCGTGCGGGCGGACGCGCCGCGCTCCGACCTCGTCGTCGTGGAGCCGGCGGGGGCGGACCGGCCCGCGACGGTCGACGGCCCGGACGACGCCCCCGTGGTGACCCTGGGCGGTGGGGCGGTCGTGGTCCGGGTCGCCGCCGACGTCCGCTGGGAGGTCGAGGTGCGCAGCGGCGCGTCGCGCGTCACGGCGGACCTCGCGGCCACGGACGTCGACGGGGTGGTGCTGGCGGCTGGCGCCGACGTCGTCGAGCTGACCCTTCCCGCTGCCGACGGCCGGGTCGTCGTGGACCAGCGCGCGGGCGCGGGGAGCCTGGTCGTGCACGTGCCGCAGGACGTCGGCGTGCGCGCGCTCGTCACGTCGGGTGCCGGCTCGGCGACGGTCGACGGCCAGACGACGGACGGCCTCGGCGCGGGCGCCGAGGTCAGCACCGTCGGGTTCGACCCGGGCGCGCCGCACTACGAGGTGCGCGTCGGCGGAGGTGTGGGCTCGCTGACGGTCGAACGGCGCTGACCCGGCGCGGACGCCTGCCGACCCGGCGTGGACGACCGCTGACCCGGCGTGGACGACCGCTGACCCGGCGCGGACGACCGCGTCGGCCGGGCGGGTGGTGTGCGTCCGGGCACCGCCCGTGCGCGTCCCCGTCGACCTAGGCTCGCGCGCATGACCCTCCCGCCCGCGGTGCGCCGGCTCGCCGACGTCGCGACGGACGCGGCGCGCGCCGTCGTGGCGGACCGGGTCGCGCCGTCGCTCCCCGTCGGTCACCCGTGGCGGTCGTGGTCGGGCCTCGACGCGGGCGGACCGCGACCGTGGCCGTCCGCGATGACGTCGCCGGCGTGCCTCGTGTCGGTCGCCGCCGCCGTCGGGCCGGCCCTCGACGTCTTCGCCGGCGTCGCCGCGGCGGCCGGGCTGCGGGTCGAGCGGACCGCCGGAGCGGGCGGCGTCCCGGTGTGCACGGTGCGTGGGCCGCGTGCGTCGGTGGGTGGCGTCCTCGGGGAGGTCGCGCTGGCCGCCGTGGTCGCGGCCGAGCTGCCCGTGCCGTTCGTGGCGACGGCGGTGCACGTGCGGGGACACGCGGTCGACGGGTCCACGTGCGTCCTGCGCGTCGAGGTCGAGGACCACGACGCGGAGCGGGACGGCTTCCGCCGGCGGCTCGTCGACGTGCTCGAGCGCTTCGTCGAGGCGTCGGCGGCCCACGGCGTGCGGGTCGAGGTGTCGCCGTGGGAGGACCGGCGTCCGCCGACGGTCGTGCACGTCGGCCGGCGCCCCCGGGGACCGGTCCCGCGCTGACGTCGAGCGCCGGGAGCCCGGCGTGCCGCGTGGTCGCGGTGCGGTTGTGGGGGAGCGCACAGGACAGCGGGATTGGAGTATCGGGCGTCCGTCTGGCAGACTAGTCAAGTTGCCCGCTGGGGGTGGTGTGCCTACGTGCGCCCGACCGGCTGGGCAGGCAGACGTGGAGAGCGTCCGGACCCCGGGGTCACCCGGCGGTGGACGCTCGACTACAACCACCGACCTCGTGCCGGGAACGGTACGCAGCGCAGAGGCCTGTCGCGTGAAGCGACACGCCCGAGTGCGGGGGTCGGACGGACCGGTTCGAAGAGAGAGAAGTAGACGACGCCATGGCGGGACAGAAGATCCGCATCCGGCTCAAGTCCTACGACCACGAGGTCATCGACAGCTCGGCGCGCAAGATCGTCGACACGGTGACTCGCGCTGGTGCGTCGGTCGTGGGTCCGGTGCCGCTGCCGACGGAGAAGAACGTCTTCTGCGTCATCCGGTCGCCCCACAAGTACAAGGACAGCCGCGAGCACTTCGAGATGCGCACGCACAAGCGGCTCATCGACATCATCGACCCCACGCCGAAGGCCGTCGACTCGCTCATGCGTCTCGACCTGCCCGCGGACGTGAACATCGAGATCAAGCTCTGACGCTGGGAAGGAACTGATCTTCATGGTTACCCAGCAGAACGCGCGCCCCGTCACGGCGCTGCTCGGCACCAAGCTCGGCATGACGCAGCTCTGGGACGACAACGGTCGTCTCGTGCCCGTCACCGTGGTTGCGGTCGGCACCAACGTCGTGACGCAGGTCCGCTCCGCTGAGACCGACGGTTACGCCGCTGTGCAGCTCGCCTTCGGCGAGGTCAAGCCGACCAAGGTCACCAAGCCGCTCAAGGGCCACTTCGAGAAGGCCGGCGTGACGCCGCGCCGGCACGTGGCCGAGATCCGCACGTCGGACGCCGCCGAGTTCACGCTCGGCCAGGAGCTCACCGCCGCCCTCTTCGAGGCCGGCCAGCTCGTCGACGTCGTCGGGACGACCAAGGGCAAGGGCACCGCCGGTGTCATGAAGCGCCACGGCTTCGCCGGCGTGAGCGCGTCCCACGGTTCGCACCGCAACCACCGCAAGCCGGGCTCGATCGGTGGCGCGTCGACGCCGTCGCGCGTGTTCAAGGGCCTACGCATGGCCGGTCGGATGGGCAACGCCCGTCAGACCACCCAGAACCTGACCGTGCACGCAGTCGACGCCGAGCGGGGCCTCCTGCTCGTCAAGGGTGCCGTCCCCGGCCCCAAGGGTGGCGTCGTCGTCGTGCGTTCCGCTGTGAAGGGTGCGTGACCTCCATGAGCGACACGCTGACGGTCGACGTCCTCGACCCGCAGGGCAAGAAGGCCGGCACGGCCGACCTGCCCGCGGACGTCTTCGACGTGCAGACCAACGTCCCGCTGATCCACCAGGTCGTCGTCGCGCAGCTCGCGGCGGCTCGCCAGGGCACGCACGACACCAAGTCGCGCGGCGAGGTCCGTGGTGGCGGCAAGAAGCCGTACAAGCAGAAGGGCACCGGTCGCGCCCGCCAGGGTTCGACGCGTGCTCCGCAGTTCGCCGGTGGTGGCGTCGTCCACGGCCCCACGCCGCGTGACTACAGCCAGCGCACCCCGAAGAAGATGAAGGCCGCGGCGCTCCGCGGTGCTCTCTCGGACCGCGCCCGCGCCGGCCGCGTGCACGTCGTCTCGGGCTTCGCCCCGGGCACGGCGCCGTCGACGAAGTCCGCTCTCGCCGTCCTCGACAACCTGTCGGGCCGCAAGAACGTGCTGGTCGTCGTCGAGCGTCAGGACGAGATCACGTGGAAGTCGCTGCGGAACGTCGAGCGGGTGCACCTGCTGGTCGCGGACCAGCTCAACACCTACGACGTGCTGATCTCTGACGACGTCGTGTTCACGCAGGGCGCTCTCGACGCGTTCCTGGCCGGCCCCGCCAAGGGTGCCAAGGCCGTGGCGAGCGAGTCCGAGGCCGCCGAGGAGGAGACCAAGTGACCACCGTCGGCAAGGACCCCCGCGACATCCTGATCGCGCCGGTCGTGTCCGAGAAGAGCTACGGCCTTCTGGACGAGGGGAAGTACACCTTCCTCGTCGACCCGCGCGCCAACAAGACCGAGATCAAGATCGCCGTCGAGCAGGTGTTCGGCGTGAAGGTCGACTCGGTCAACACCGCGAACCGTCAGGGCAAGGCCCGTCGGACCCGGTTCGGCATCGGCCGCCGCAAGGACACGAAGCGTGCGATCGTCACCCTCCGCGAGGGCACGATCGACATCTTCGGCGGACCGGTCGGCTGAGCGGCCCGGAAGGATCTGAGGACTCATGGGAATCCGTAAGTACAAGCCGACGACGCCGGGCCGCCGTGGCTCGTCGGTCGCCGACTTCGTCGAGGTCACGCGCTCCACGCCGGAGAAGTCGCTGGTCCGCCCGCTGCACAAGACGGGTGGCCGCAACTCCACCGGTCGTGTGACCACGCGCCACCAGGGTGGCGGTCACAAGCGTGCGTACCGCGTCATCGACTTCCGTCGTCACGACAAGGACGGCGTGCCGGCCAAGGTCGCTCACATCGAGTACGACCCCAACCGCACCGCCCGCATCGCGCTCCTGCACTACGCGGACGGCGAGAAGCGCTACATCATCGCGCCGAACAAGCTGTCGCAGGGTGACGTCATCGAGAACGGCCCTGGCGCCGACATCAAGCCCGGCAACAACCTGCCGCTGCGCAACATCCCGACCGGTACGGTCATCCACGCCATCGAGCTGCGGCCCGGCGGCGGTGCGAAGATCGCGCGCTCGGCCGGTGCGTCCGTGCAGCTCGTCGCGAAGGACGGCCCGTACGCGCAGCTGCGCATGCCGTCCGGCGAGATCCGCAACGTCGACCTGCGCTGCCGCGCCACGGTCGGCGAGGTCGGCAACGCCGAGCAGTCGAACATCAACTGGGGCAAGGCCGGCCGCATGCGGTGGAAGGGCAAGCGCCCCACCGTCCGTGGTGTCGCCATGAACCCGATCGACCACCCGCACGGTGGTGGTGAGGGCAAGACCTCCGGTGGTCGCCACCCGGTGAGCCCCTGGGGCCAGCCCGAGGGTCGTACCCGCCGTCCGAACAAGCCGAGCGACAAGCTCATCGTGCGCCGTCGGCGCACCGGCAAGAAGCGCTGATAGGAGCCCGAGATGCCTCGCAGCCTCAAGAAGGGCCCGTTCGTCGACGGCCACCTCCAGAAGAAGGTCGACGCGCAGAACGAGGCCGGAAGCAAGAACGTCATCAAGACGTGGTCCCGCCGTTCGGTCATCACCCCGGACTTCCTGGGTCACACGTTCGCGGTGCACGACGGGCGCAAGCACGCGCCGGTCTTCGTCACGGAGTCGATGGTCGGGCACAAGCTCGGCGAGTTCGCCCCGACGCGCACGTTCCGCGGCCACGAGAAGGACGACCGGAAGGGCCGTCGCCGCTGACCTCGGTCAGCTGGTGACGCCCTGACGGCAGAGACAAGAAGGCAGGACAGCAATGGAAGCCAAGGCGAAGGCGCGGTTCGTCCGCGTCACGCCCCAGAAGGCCCGGCGCGTCGTGGACCTCATCCGTGGCAAGCAGGCCGGCGAGGCCGTGGCGGTGCTGAAGTTCGCGCCGCAGGCGGCCGCGGAGCCCGTCCTCAAGACGGTGCAGTCGGCGATCGCGAACGCGGTCGAGGGGGCGAAGCGCAACAGCGAGCGGCTCGACGAGGCGAACCTCTACGTCTCCGAGGTGTTCGTCGACGAGGGCCCGACGCTCAAGCGGTTCCGTCCGCGGGCGCAGGGTCGTGCCAGCCAGATCCTCAAGCGCACGAGCCACATCACCGTGGTCGTCGCTGAGCGCGAGACGAAGGGACGGACCCGATAGTGGGACAGAAGGTCAACCCGCTCGGGTACCGCCTGGGCATCACGACGGACCACCGGTCGCGCTGGTTCGCGGACTCGACGAAGCCGGGTCAGCGCTACCGCGACTACGTCCGCGAGGACGTGCAGATCCGCAAGCTCATGAGCACGGGCCTCGAGCGCGCCGGCATCGCGAAGGTCGAGATCGAGCGCACGCGTGACCGCGTCCGCGTCGACATCCACACCGCCCGCCCGGGCATCGTCATCGGGCGTCGTGGCGCGGAGGCCGACCGCATCCGCGGCGAGCTCGAGAAGCTCACGGGCAAGCAGGTCCAGCTCAACATCCTCGAGGTCAAGAACGCCGAGATCGAGGCCCAGCTGGTCGCCCAGGGCATCGCCGAGCAGCTCGCGAGCCGTGTCTCGTTCCGCCGCGCGATGCGCAAGGGCATCCAGTCGGCGCAGCGCGCCGGCGCCAAGGGCATCCGCGTGCAGGTCTCCGGCCGCCTCGGTGGCGCGGAGATGAGCCGCACGGAGTTCTACCGCGAGGGTCGTGTGCCGCTGCACACGCTCCGCGCGAACATCGACTACGGCTTCTTCGAGGCCCGCACGACCTTCGGCCGCATCGGCGTGAAGGTCTGGGTCTACAAGGGCGACGTCACCGAGAAGGAGTTCGCCCGCGAGCAGGCGACCCAGGCTCCGCGCCCGGCCCGTGGCCCGCGCGGTGACCGTGGCGACCGCGGCCCCCGTGGCGGCGGCCGTCGCGAGCAGCGCACCTCGGACGCCCCTGTCGAGGCCCCCGCGACCGAGGCCGCTCCCGCGGCGGAGACCTCGGCTGAGACCGGAACGGAGGCCTGAGCCGTGCTCATCCCGCGCCGACTCAAGCACCGCAAGCAGCACCACCCCGGCCGCTCCGGCGCGTCGACCGGTGGCACCAAGATCTCGTTCGGCGAGTACGGCATCCAGGCTCTCGAGCCCGCCTACGTCACGAACCGGCAGATCGAGGCTGCGCGTATCGCCATGACCCGCCACATCAAGCGTGGTGGGAAGGTCTGGATCAACATCTACCCGGACCGTCCCCTCACGAAGAAGCCCGCCGAGACCCGCATGGGTTCCGGCAAGGGCTCGCCCGAGTGGTGGATCGCCAACGTCAAGCCCGGCCGAGTGATGTTCGAGCTCGCCGGCGTCCCGGAGCCGCTGGCTCGCGAGGCCATGCGCCGCGCCCAGCACAAGCTCCCGATGAAGACCCGTTTCGTGGTTCGCGAGGGTGGTAACTGATGGCTATCGGAACCAAGGACCTGGCTCCCACCGAGCTGGACGCCTTCGACGACGAGAAGCTGGTCGCCGAGCTGAAGAAGGCCAAGGAGGAGCTCTTCAACCTCCGCTTCCAGTCCGCGACCGGTCAGCTCGAGAGCCACGGCCGTCTGAAGGCCGTCCGCCGCGACATCGCCCGGATCTACACGATCCTGCGCGAGCGCGAGCTCGGCATCCGTACCGCTCCGACCGCGAGCGAGTGAGGGCAGCATGAACGAGAAGAGCACCACCGCCACGGCGGAGCACCGCGCGTACCGCAAGACGCGCCGTGGCTACGTCGTGAGCGACAAGATGGACAAGACCGTCGTGGTCGAGGTCGAGGACCGGGTCAAGCACCCGCTCTACGGCAAGGTCATCCGGCGGACCAGCAAGGTCAAGGCGCACGACGAGCAGGGCTCGGCGGGCATCGGCGACCTCGTCCTCATCATGGAGACCCGCCCGCTGTCCGCGACCAAGCGGTGGCGCCTGGTGGAGATCCTCGAGAAGGCCAAGTAAGCAGCAGCACCCAAGTTGCCCACGGGCGGCGGGGGTGACCCCGCGAGGGAGCACCCCCGCCGCGACGTGTGCATCACGGCAACTACGTCAGGCCAGGCTCGGCGGCCAGATCGACCGAGAACCCGCCGGACGACAGGAGTAGGCAATGATCCAGCAGGAGTCGCGACTGCGTGTCGCCGACAACACGGGTGCCAAGGAGATCCTCTGCATCCGCGTTCTCGGTGGTTCCGGCCGTCGCTACGCAGGCATCGGTGACGTCATCGTCGCCACCGTCAAGGACGCGATCCCCGGCGGCAACGTCAAGAAGGGCGACGTCGTCAAGGCCGTCATCGTGCGCACCCGCAAGGAGCGCCGCCGTCCGGACGGCTCGTACATCAAGTTCGACGAGAACGCCGCCGTGATCCTCAAGAACGACGGGGAGCCCCGTGGGACGCGCATCTTCGGCCCCGTGGGCCGCGAGCTGCGCGACAAGAAGTTCATGAAGATCATCTCGCTGGCGCCGGAGGTGCTCTGACCATGGCGAAGATCAAGAAGGGCGACCTCGTCCTCGTCATCTCGGGGCGCGACAAGGGCAAGCAGGGCCGCGTGCTCGAGGTGCTCACCGAGACGCAGCGCGTCGTCGTCGAGGGCGTGCAGCGCGTGCAGAAGCACGTCAAGGCCGGCCAGACGCAGCGTGGCACCCGCACGGGTGGCATCGAGACCGTCGAGGCCCCCATCCACATCAGCAACGTGATGCTCGTCGACCCGGAGACCAAGAAGGGCACCCGGGTGGGCTACCGCACCGAGCAGGTCGAGCGTGACGGCCGCACGCGGAACGTCCGTGTCCGCGTCGCCAAGCGTTCCGGTAAGGACATCTGATGACCGAGATCACCGCTCCGGCCCAGCCGCGTCTGAAGACCCGCTACGCCGAGGAGATCAAGCCGGCGCTCAACACGCAGTTCGCGTACGAGAACATCAACCAGGTCCCGCGCCTGGTGAAGGTCGTCGTGAACATGGGTGTCGGCGACGCCGCCAAGGACTCCAAGCTCATCGAGGGCGCGATCCGCGACCTGACCCAGATCACGGGTCAGAAGCCGCAGGTCACCAAGGCCCGCAAGTCCATCGCGCAGTTCAAGCTGCGCGAGGGCATGCCGATCGGCGCGCACGTCACGCTGCGCGGCGACCGTGCCTGGGAGTTCCTGGACCGCCTGCTCTCGACGGCGCTTCCCCGTATCCGTGACTTCCGCGGCCTGTCGGCGACGCAGTTCGACGGCAACGGCAACTACACCTTCGGCCTCACGGAGCAGTCGATGTTCCACGAGATCGACCAGGACCGGATCGACCGTGTCCGCGGCATGGACATCACGATCGTCACGACGGCGAACAACGACGACGAGGGTCGCGCCTTCCTCAAGCTCCTCGGCTTCCCGTTCAAGGAGAACTGACCATGGCGAAGACCGCTCTGATCAACAAGGCTGCCGCCAAGCCGAAGTTCGCGGTGCGTGCGTACACGCGCTGCCAGCGCTGCGGCCGTCCGCACTCGGTGTACCGCAAGTTCGGCCTGTGCCGGATCTGCGTGCGGGAGATGGCCCACCGCGGCGAGCTCCCCGGCGTCACCAAGAGCAGCTGGTAAGACCCCCAGTAGGAACGATCGTCGGTAGGTCCCGGGCCCGCGTCGAGCGGGTCCGGGATACCCCGGCGAGAAAGGGCTGAAGCCCGATGACCATGACCGACCCCATCGCAGACTTCCTCACGCGTCTGCGCAACGCGAACTCGGCGCACCACGACACGGTGTCGATCCCGTTCTCGAAGCTCAAGTCGCACGTCGCGGAGATCCTGCAGGCCGAGGGCTACATCCAGGGCTGGACCGTCGAGGACGCCCCCGTGGGCAAGAACCTCGTCGTGACCCTGAAGTACGGCCCCAACCGCGAGCGTGCGCTCGCCGGCCTGAAGCGTGTGTCCAAGCCGGGCCTGCGCGTGTACGCCAAGTCGACCAACCTGCCCAAGGTGCTCGGCGGCCTGGGCGTGGCGATCCTCTCCACGTCCTCGGGTCTCCTCACCGACAAGCAGGCCGCCAAGAAGGGCGTGGGTGGGGAAGTCCTCGCCTACGTCTGGTAATCGAGACCCGGAAGGAGAACGCCAATGTCTCGTATCGGCAGGATCCCCGTTTCGGTCCCGACCGGCGTGGACGTCAACATCGACGGTGCCGTCGTCACGGTGAAGGGCCCCAAGGGCACCCTCTCGCACACGGTCGCCGCACCCCTCGAGGTCGCGCGTGACGAGGCCGGTGCCCTCGTGGTCACCCGCCCGAACGACGAGCGCCTCTCGCGCTCGCTGCACGGCCTGACCCGCACGCTCCTCGCGAACCTGGTCACGGGTGTCACCGAGGGCTATGTCAAGAAGCTCGAGATCGTCGGCACCGGTTACCGCGTGACCGCGAAGGGCTCGGACCTCGAGTTCGCGCTCGGCTTCAGCCACCCGGTCGTCGTCACGCCGCCGGAGGGCATCACCTTCGTCGTCGAGGCCCCGACCCGCTTCTCGGTGCAGGGCATCGACAAGCAGCAGGTCGGCGAGGTCGCCGCGAACATCCGCAAGATCCGCAAGCCCGAGCCGTACAAGGGCAAGGGCGTGCGGTACGCGGGCGAGAACGTGCGCCGCAAGGTCGGAAAGGCTGGGAAGTAAGCCATGGCGATCAGCATCAAGGGCAAGGGCAAGACGATCGCCCGCCAGCGCCGGCACCTGCGCCTGCGCAAGAAGGTCGTGGGCTCGGCTGCTCGGCCGCGCCTCGTCGTCACCCGCTCCGCCCGTCACATCACGGCCCAGGTCGTGGACGACGGCATCGGCCAGACCATCGCGTCGGCGTCGACCCTCGAGGTCGACCTGCGCGGGGCCGAGGGCGACAAGTCCGCCAAGGCCCGCAAGGTCGGCGAGCTCGTCGCCGAGCGCGCGAAGGCCAAGGGCATCGACGCGGTCGTCTTCGACCGCGGCGGCAACAAGTACCACGGCCGGGTGGCCGCGGTCGCCGACGGTGCCCGCGAGGGTGGTCTGAAGCTGTGACGACGTACACCGGGAAGAAGAGGACTCACTGATGGCTGCTCCTGCACGCAGCAACACCGGTGCCCAGGGCGGCACCGGCGGCGACCGCCGCGACGGCGGCCGTCGTGACGGTGGACGTCGTCAGGACGCCGCCGAGAAGAGCCAGTTCGTCGAGCGCGTCGTGACGATCAACCGCGTCGCCAAGGTCGTCAAGGGTGGCCGCCGCTTCAGCTTCACCGCGCTCGTCGTGGTGGGCGACGGTGACGGCACCGTCGGCGTCGGCTACGGCAAGGCCAAGGAGGTGCCCGCGGCGATCGCCAAGGGTGTCGAGGAGGCGAAGAAGAACTTCTTCCGCGTCCCCCGCATCCAGGGCACCATCCCGCACCCCATCACGGGTGAGGCCGCCGCCGGTGTCGTGTTCCTGCGTCCGGCGTCGCCGGGTACCGGTGTGATCGCCGGTGGTCCGGTGCGCGCCGTCCTGGAGTGCGCCGGCATCCACGACGTCCTGAGCAAGTCGCTCGGCTCGTCGAACGCGATCAACATCGTCCACGCGACGGTCGCGGCCCTCCGTGGCCTCGAGCAGCCGGAGGCCGTGGCCGCGCGCCGTGGCCTGCCGGTCGAGCACGTCGTCCCGGCCGCCCTCCTGCGGGCCCAGGCCGAGGGTCGTGCGACCGCTGCCGAGAAGGTGGGTGCGTGATGGCTCGTCTCAAGGTGACCCAGAAGAAGTCGGGCATCGGTGGCAAGCAGAACCAGCGCGACACGCTGCGCACCCTGGGCCTCAAGCGGATCGGCGACGTCGTCGTCAAGGAGGACCGCCCTGAGATCCGCGGCATGGTCCAGACCGTGCGGCACCTCGTCGCGGTCGAAGAGGTGGAGTGAGCATGGCTGACGAGAAGAAGGAGACCGAGGAGGTGACGGCCCCCAAGGCCGCCGCCAAGAAGGCTCCCGCCAAGAAGGCCGCCGACGCGGCTGCCGAGGCTCCGAAGAAGACGACGAAGGCGAAGGCCGACAAGGCCGAGACCGCCTCCGCCGCCGCGGAGAAGCCGGCTGCCGAGAAGAAGGCCCCGTCCAAGAAGGCCGCCGCTCCGGCGAAGGCCGAGAAGGCCGCGCCGACGGAGGCCGCCCGCAAGGCGGCCGAGGCAGCCGCCCAGCCCGGCGCCGGTGGCACCCTCAAGGTGCACCACCTGCGTCCGGCGCCGGGCGCCAAGACCGCCAAGACCCGTGTGGGTCGTGGTGAGGCGTCCAAGGGCAAGACGGCCGGTCGTGGTACCAAGGGCACCAAGGCCCGGTACCAGGTCCCTGCCGCCTTCGAGGGCGGGCAGATGCCGATGCACATGCGTCTGCCGAAGCTCCGTGGCTTCAAGAACCCGTTCCGCGTCGAGTACCAGGTCGTCAACCTGGACAAGCTCTCGGCGCTCTACCCGGACGGTGGCGACGTGACGGTCGCCGACCTGGTCGCGAAGGGTGCGGTCCGCAAGGGCCAGCCCGTCAAGGTGCTCGGCACCGGCGAGCTCACGGTCAAGGTCTCCGTGGCCGTGGACGCCTACTCGGCGTCCGCCAAGGAGAAGATCGTGGCTGCCGGCGGTTCCGTCGCGCAGGACTGATCGCCGGACGAGGCCGGTGGGATCTCACTTCCCACCGGCCTCGTTCCGTTTGTCGTCGGGCATCCGTTAGGGTGCCTCGTTGCCCCGCGTCGTGGCGGGGTTCGCGGTCCGGGACAGCCGGGTCGCACGAGACGCCGCCGATCGGCGGCCCAGGAGGACCAGGTGCTCAGCGCATTCGTCCGGGCGTTCAGGACGCCCGACCTGCGGCGCAAGCTGCTCTTCACGATCGGGATCATGGTCGTCTTCCGGATCGGCTCGTTCCTGCCGACCCCGGGCGTCAGCTATCCCAACGTGCAGGTCTGCATCGACCAGACGCAGGGCGCGAACGACCTGATCGGGATCGTGAACCTGTTCAGCGGGGGAGCGCTCCTGCAGCTCTCCGTCTTCGCGCTGGGGATCATGCCGTACATCACGGCGAGCATCATCATCCAGCTGCTGCGCGTGGTGATCCCCAAGTTCGAGGAGCTGCACCGCGAGGGCCAGTCCGGCACCGCGAAGCTCACGCAGTACACCCGGTACCTCACGATCGCCCTGGCGGTCCTCCAGTCGACGACGATCATCACGATCGCGCGCAGCGGCCAGCTGTTCCAGGGCTGCACCGTCGACGTCATCCCGAACGACAGCTGGGTGACGCTGCTCATCATGGTCATCACGATGACCGCGGGCACCGGCCTCATCATGTGGCTCGGCGAGCTCATCACCGAGCGCGGCGTCGGCAACGGCATGTCGCTCCTCATCTTCACGTCGATCGCCGCGAGCTTCCCCGGCGCGATGTGGTCGATCGCCGGTGGCGCCGGCGGTGGCGCGAAGTTCGTCGCGGTCCTCGCCGTCGTGGTGCTCGTCATCGCGCTCGTCGTCTTCGTCGAGCAGTCGCAGCGCCGCATCCCGGTGCAGTACGCCAAGCGCATGGTCGGCCGTCGCATGTACGGCGGGTCGAGCACCTACATCCCGATCAAGATCAACATGGCCGGTGTCATCCCGGTGATCTTCGCGTCCTCGCTGCTCGCCGTCCCGGGCCTCATCGCCCAGTTCGGCGACCCGACCGCGGGCTGGGTGCAGTGGGTGTCGCGCTACATCGCGGACCCGGCGTCGCCGTGGCACATCGCGATCTACGTGCTCCTCATCATCTTCTTCTGCTACTTCTACACGGCGATCACGTTCAACCCGGACGAGGTCGCGGACAACATGAAGAAGTACGGCGGCTTCATCCCCGGGATCCGCGCAGGCCGTCCCACGGCCGAGTACCTCGACTACGTCATCACGCGGATCACGGCGCCGGGCTCGATCTACCTCGCCCTCGTCGCGCTGATCCCGACCATCGTCTTCATCGCCCTCGACGTCAGCACGAACATCCCGTTCGGCGGCTCGTCGATCCTCATCGTCGTCGGCGTGGGCCTGGAGACCGTCAAGCAGATCGAGTCGCAGCTCCAGCAGCGGCACTACGAAGGGTTCCTGCGGTGAGCGCTCGTCTCGTCCTCCTCGGCCCGCCCGGAGCGGGCAAGGGCACCCAGGCGGCCCGCCTCGCCGAGCGGCTCGGCGTCCCCGCGATCTCGACCGGCGACATCTTCCGCGCCAACATCAAGGGCGGCACCGAGCTCGGCCAGAAGGTCCAGGCGATCACCGCGTCCGGCGCGCTCGTCCCGGACGAACTGACGAACGACCTCGTGCGCGACCGGCTCGCGCAGGACGACGTCGCCGAGGGCTTCCTGCTCGACGGGTACCCCCGCAACGTCGCCCAGGTCGCGGCGCTCGACGAGATCCTCGGTGACCGCGCGGTGGACCTCGCGGTCGAGATCACCGCGGACCCCGACGTCGTCGTCGGCCGCCTTCTGAAGCGCGCCGAGATCGAGGGCCGCGAGGACGACACCGAGGACGTCATCCGCCACCGGCTCGACGTGTACGCCGAGCAGACCGCCCCGATCGCCGCCGTCTACGCCGACCGCGGCCTGCTCGTGCAGGTCGACGGGATCGGCGAGGTCGACGAGGTCACCGAGCGGCTCGTGGCCGCGATCGGCTCGCTCGCCCGCTGACGCGGGCCTCGTCGGTGGTGCCCGTGTTCGGCCGTGAGCGCATCGAGTACAAGACCCCCGACCAGGTGCGCGTCATGCGACGTGCCGGCCTGGTCGTCGCGGACGCCCTCGCGGCGGTCCGGGAGCACGTCGCCCCCGGCGTGACGACGGCCGAGCTCGACGCCGTCGCCGCCGCGGTCATCGCCGACGCCGGCGCGACCCCGTCCTTCCTCGGGTACCACGGGTACCCCGCGACGCTCTGCGTGTCCGTCAACGACGAGGTCGTGCACGGCATCCCGGGCGCCCGCGTGCTCGAGCCCGGCGACGTCGTGTCCGTCGACTGCGGCGCCGTCGTCGACGGCTGGCACGGCGACTCGGCCATCACCGTCGTGCTCGACGGCGGGGAGCAGGCCGACGCCGACCTCGCCGAGACGACGCGGAAGGCCATGTGGGCCGGGATCGCCGCGCTCGCGTCGGCCGAGCGGCTCGGCGCGGTCGGCGAGGCCGTCGAGGACGTCGTGGACGCGGCCGTCGAGGCCGGTCTGAACGACGGGCGTCGGTACGGGGTCGTCGAGGAGTACGTCGGTCACGGCATCGGGACCGCGATGCACCAGCCGCCCGACGTCCTCAACTACCGGGCACGCGACCGTGGCCCGCGCGTGAAGCCGGGCCTGTGCGTCGCGATCGAGCCGATGGTCGTGCGCGGGCAGCGCTTCACGCAGGTGCTCGACGACGACTGGACCGTCGTGACCGTCGACGGGTCGCGCGCGTCGCACTGGGAGCACAGCGTCGCTGTCCTCGACGACGGGATCTGGGTGCTCACCGCGCACGACGGGGGAGCGGCCGAGCTCGGCGCGCTCGGCGTCGAGGTCGCCCCGCTCGCCTGACCAGCCCGCCGGAGCGACGTGCGCCGGCGAGCCTGTGGCAACGTCGCTCGCGCCGACCTCGTCGGCGCGACGGTCGCGTCGCCGCGCCAACCTCGTCGGGGCGACGGGTGCGGTCGCCGCGCCAACCCCTCGGCGCGACGGTCGCGGTCGCCGCGCTCAGCTCGGTGGCGCGAAGGTCACTCCGCTCCCTCGTCGGCGCGCCCCTCACCGTCCCCGCGCCGACGCCGTCGACTCTGCGCAGCCCTCAGGGCATGCGCGTCCCCCGCGTGCGGGAAGCGCTACCACACGATCGGGTGAACGCGCGTCCAGTTTCCCGTCCGAATGCGCCCGACCTGGGCAAACAGCCCCACGGCGTCCGGTTTGTCGGATAGTGTGCCGCGCGGCGGGATCGTCCTCCCGCCAGGACCGCTCCCGCACCTCGTCGCACGCCCGCGGCGGGGTGCTCGCGTGCGGTCCGTCGGACACGCAGGCGTGTGCCCCCTCGTCATGCCTGCCGCACACGATGGGTTGGTCCCTATGCAGCGCAGCAGTCGTCCGTCCCTCCGGTCCCACGCGCGGCGGGCCGCCGTCGTCGGGACGTCCGTCCTCGCGGTGGGCCTGCTCGCTGCGTCACCGGCTGCGGCGACCGGTGGTTCGGGCCACGGGGGCCACGGCGGCTCGCACCGCGGTGACTCGTGGAGCAAGCCGAAGCCGAAGCCCAGCTCGACCACGCCGACGACGCCGACGCCGATGCAGTCGGCGCAGCCGAAGCCGACGCGCGGCGGCCAGACCACCACGGCCGCGTACGTCTACCTGAAGAAGGACGCCAAGGCGCCGGCCTCGTGGGAGAACTCGACGCAGCAGTACCTGGTCGCGACGTGGGACGGCGCCCAGTGGCGGAACATCACGTGGGACCAGATCAAGGACGCGGTGCCGTTCGAGGTCTGCGGTCCGGGCTGGGGCGTGCAGGAGGACGCCGCCTACGGCGGTCCCCAGGTCTTCACGGACTCCGACGCGCCGCACTACCCGGACGGCGTCCTGAAGTGGGTCAACCAGGGCGGGCCGCTGTTCGCCGCGGACCACTGGGACCTCGAGGAGCAGGTGGGCGCCGTGCCGGCCTGCGCGCCGACCTACCCGGTGCCGACGCAGAGCGCGACGCCCACGCCGACCGTCAGCCCGACCCCGTCGGCGACGCCGAGCGTGACGCCCGAGGCGCCCACGCCGACGCCGGTCCCGACGGACGTCGTGGACGACGACGTCACGCCCACGCCCAGCGTGACGCCCACGCCGGTCGCGACGCCCGCGGTGACCCCGTCGCCCACGTCGGAGGTTCTCGCGGCCCCGTCGTCGACGCCGGCGCCCACCGTGCGCTCCGAGGTGCTCGCAGCGGGTGCGCTCGCCACGACCGGCTCCACGGCGCTGCCGCTCGCGGTCGGCGCCGGAGTGCTGGTCGCCGCCGGCGGCGTGCTGCTGGCGCTGCGCCACCGTCGCCGTCCGAGCGGTTCGGACGCCTGACCGAGCACGACCCGGGCCGCTGACGGCCCGTGACGAGACCGCCGGACCTGGCGACGTCCCCGTGGCAGGAGGGGGCGCAGGTCCGGCGGTTTCGTCCTGTGAGGCGGATGCCGTAACATAGTCCGTTGGGTGTGTGCGCCCAGTTGGCTGACAGTCGTCCCGCGATCGTGGGGCTCCTGACAGCCGTCGCGCCACGGTCGACCCGTCGTCCTCGACACGGGCCGGCCTCGGTGCGGTCCGGGCCTTCGCACTCTCCACGAACGCCGGTCCCGCTCCCGCACGCGCGGGGGCCACGGCCGACGTGGGCTGATCAAGACCAGGACCGACAGTTAGCGGAGGACATGGCGAAGAAGGACGGTGTCATCGAGATCGAGGGCAGCGTCGTGGAGGCTCTGCCGAACGCAATGTTCCGCGTGGAGCTCACGAACGGCCACAAGGTGCTCGCCCACATCTCGGGCAAGATGCGTCAGCACTACATCCGGATCCTCCCTGAGGACCGGGTGGTCGTCGAGCTGAGCCCGTACGACCTGTCCCGCGGTCGGATCGTCTACCGCTACAAGTAACCACCACTCGAACACGCCGTCACGCCCCGGGGGAGCCCGTGGGTCAGCGGCGGCGGAGGAATCAACGCGATGAAGGTCAAGCCCAGCGTCAAGAAGATCTGCGACAAGTGCAAGGTGATCCGCCGGCACGGTCGCGTCCAGGTGATCTGCGAGAACCTGCGCCACAAGCAGCGCCAGGGCTGACGCCCTGACGGTGCGCAGCGGGTCCGTCCCGCGGAGCACGTCGAGCAGCACCACCGGTCCCGCACGGGACCATCGGCCCCGGGCAGGGGCCGGCAAGCGCACCGCCACTCCGGACGGTGCCGGGCAGCAGCCCGGTCCGGACCGGCGAACCCTCGGTCGGAGGCCGGGGCCCGCAGCACGCGGGGAGGCGGTGCGGAAGACCTCCGACGCAGTTCAGGAGCCACCAGGCACATGGCACGTCTCATCGGCGTCGACCTCCCCCGCGAGAAGCGGCTGGAGATCGCGCTCACCTACATCTACGGGGTCGGTCGCACGCGCGCCCAGCAGACCCTCGCCGCCACGGGCATCAGCCCCGACGTCCGCGTGAAGGACCTCGGGGACACCGAGCTCGTCGCGCTGCGTGACTACCTCGAGGGCAACTTCAAGCTCGAGGGTGACCTCCGCCGTGAGGTCGCCGCGGACATCCGCCGCAAGGTCGAGATCGGCTGCTACGAGGGCCTCCGCCACCGCCGTGGCCTTCCCGTGCGCGGTCAGCGCACGAAGACCAACGCGCGCACCCGCAAGGGCCCGAAGCGCACCGTCGCCGGCAAGAAGAAGGCCGGGCGCAAGTAACCCGCACGTCCCGCGAGGACCGCGCCCACGGCGAGAGGTCCCGGGACGTCGGCACACGCAGCCTGACGACCACGAGAGAAGAAGCAGATGCCTCCCAAGACCCGCAGTTCCGTGCGCAAGCCGCGCCGCAAGGAGAAGAAGAACGTCTCCCACGGCCAGGCGCACATCAAGAGCACGTTCAACAACACGATCGTCTCCATCACGGACCCGTCCGGCGCCGTGATCGCGTGGGCGTCCTCCGGCCAGGTCGGCTTCAAGGGCTCGCGCAAGTCGACGCCCTTCGCCGCGCAGCTCGCCGCCGAGGCCGCCGCGCGTCGTGCCCAGGAGCACGGCATGCGCAAGGTCGACGTCTTCGTCAAGGGCCCGGGCTCGGGCCGTGAGACCGCGATCCGCTCGCTCCAGGCGACGGGCCTCGAGGTCGGCTCGATCCAGGACGTGACGCCCCAGGCGCACAACGGCTGCCGCCCGCCGAAGCGCCGCCGCGTCTGACCCTCGGCTCGGCCGTGGGCCGGGGG
>NZ_BHYL01000099.1 GCF_003851725.1 Cellulomonas algicola
CCCGCGAGGAGGTCGGCGAGCACGGCCGACGACGCGTCGACCGCGGCGTTGCCCGTGGCGTGCCGGCTCTCCTCGGCCAGCAGGACGCCGTACAGCTCCTCGGCGGCGCGCACCGCGGAGGGGTCGGGCAGCCGCCGGTTCGAGTGGTAGCCGACGGTCGCGCCGGTCTCGTCGGTCGACGGCGTGACGTGCGCGAGCACCCAGTAGTACGCGCCGTCCGCGGCGAGGTTCTTCACGTACGCGAAGATCTCCTGCCCCTGCTGCACGGTGTCCCAGAGCGTGCGGAAGATCGCGCGCGGCATGTCCGGGTGCCGGATGAGCGAGTGCGGCCGCCCGAGCAGCTCGTCGCGCCGGTAGCCGGACACGCGCACGAACACGTCGTTCGCGTACGTGATCCGCCCCTGCGGGTCGGTCTTCGAGACGATGATCTCCTCGCGGCCGAACGTCCGTTCCTCGGACGTCGGGACCACGCCTGTCGCTTGTCGCACGTCGCTCCCGGGGCTGTCGCCTGCGCCGCGTCCGCACGCGACGGACCGACGCTCCCGGCTGCGCGGCCCGCGGTGAAGCGCCCGCGTGCGGCGAACGGGTGACACGTCCCGACGTGGCCGTCCGCGGTCGCCCTCCGTGGGACCTCCGTCCCGACCGCCGGGCGAAGCGCGTGTGACGCCGGGCACGTCGTGACGGCGCCCGGCGTCGCGCGCGTCAGGGGGTCGTCGTGCCGTCCGGGACGCCGACGACCGGCTTGGTGCGCGACCGCCCCGACGCGTCCTTGAGGACGACGTAGGCCAGGTCGACGTGCGGCTCGAGCGCGCTGAACTTGTCGTTGGGCGCGCCGATGACGAGCTGGAAGCCGAGCCCCCGCCACGCCCCGATCGCCCGCCCGGTGAACCGCGCGTCGGCCTTGATGAGCGCCTCGTCGAGGAACACGGGCGCGTACCGGGGGCGTTCGGCGCCCGCGTCGCCGAGCTGGTAGCGCAGCGCCGCGCCGACGATGAACGCGACGAGCTCCTGCGACTCACCGCCGGACTTCTCGCCGATGTGGTCGTACAGCGCGACGTGCCGGCCCTCGAGGTCGACCTTCTCGGCCGACAGCCGCACGTGCCGTCGCACGTCGACGAGGTCGGCGAAGTCGGGCGCGGTGCGGCGGATCCGGTCGACGACCTTCGCCATCCGCACGTACCGGCGCTCGCGCTCGGCGTCGGTCGCGTCGGTCGCGAGGACCTCGCGCAGGTCGCGCAGCTCCTTGCGGAACCGGGCGACGACGGTCGACTGCGTGTCGCGCGCGTCGATCCGCAGCCGGTGGTCGTCGTCGGCGAACGGCAGGTCGGCGAGGATGTCGTTGACCGGCCGGATGCGCTCCTTGATCTCCCGGACCGACCGCGCGAGCGCGCTGTGCAGGTCGGCGAGATCGTTGCCGGACAGCCGCAGGAGGCTGCGGCGCCACTCGGCCTCGAGGTCGTGCAGCCCGCTGGTCTCGAGGTCGACGAGGACGCGCGCGAAGTCGCCGTACGACCCGTCGGGGTCGGTGCCGAGGTTCGGGTCGGGCCAGCGCTCGACGAACGTCTCGAAGGTGCGGCGCAGCGCGTCGCGGGCGGCGCCGATGCGGTGCTGCGCGGCCTGCCGGTCGGCGAGCAGCAGGGCGTTGGCGCGGGCGAGCACCTCGTCGAGCGCTCGCAGGGCGTCGACCGCGTCGGGCGCGGGCGCGGTCGCCTCGGGCCCGCCGTCGAGCAGCCCTTCGACGTACGCGCGCTGCGCGGCGCGGACCGTCGTGCCGGACGCGGTCGCCTCGTCGAGAGCCCGCTGCGCGGCGTCGACCTCGTCGGTCGTGGTCGACCACCGCTCGCCGAGCGCCTGCGCGTCGGCCTTGGTGCGGCCGAGCAGCTCGGTGAGCGCCGTGATGGTCGTGTCCAGCTCGTCGGCGCGGCGCTGCAGGTCGGCGATCTGCGGGTTGCCCGCGGTGACCTCGTCGACGACCTGCGCCCACCGGGCGCGCGTGGCCTCGACCGCGGCGACGTCGACCTGCTCCCACGTCACACCGACGACCTGCTCGTACGCGCGCCGCCGGGCGTCGCCCTCGTCGAGCTGCGCCTCCGCCTCCGTGACCCGCGCGGAGGCGAGCTCCAGCCGCTGCTGAGCGCGCGCGATCTGCTGGTCGAGGAACGCGAGGCGCCGGGTGTTGGTGAAGCCGAGGACGTTCGCGTGCCCCTGCCCGCCGTGCGCGCCGCGCGTGCCCTGCGACACCTGCCCGGTCCGGGTCAGCGCCTTCGCGTGCTGCGCGAGCTCGCCGGGGGTGTCGACGCAGACGTGGTCGAACCGCTGCGCGAGCTCGCTGCGCAGCCACGCGGTGAACGGGCCGCTGCGGAAGTCGAGCCGCCCGGGCAGCGTGCGCGAGTCGAGCGCGACGTCGTCGGGGCCGCCGGTCGGCACGCCCTGGAACTGGATGCGGCGGGCGGTCGGCACGGTGTCGATCGCGGCGCGGAACGCGCGCAGGTGCGCGGCGTCGATCAGCAGGACGGTCGCGAAGCCGCCGAGCGCGAGGTTGAACGCGTCGCGCCACGGCTCGTGCTCGGTGCGCACCTCGACGAGCTCGGCGACGAACGGGAGGTCCTCGGGCGTCAGGCCGGCCGCCTGGGCGAGGGCCGCGCGCGCGGCGTGCAGGTCGCGCGGGATGTTGTCGCGTCGGCGCTCCACGTCGCGGCGCTCCGACTGGAGCTCGGCGAGGTCGGCCGCAGCCTCCTTGCGCTCGGACCGCGCGTCGGCGAGCTCGTCGAAGGACCGGCGACGCGCACCGCCGTCCGCGAGCGTCGTGTGCGCCCGGGCGACGAGGTCGGCGAGCTGCGCCTCGCTCGCGACGGTCTCCCCCGGCAGGGCGCGCAGCAGGTCGTCGAGCCGCGTGCGGGTGCGGGCGACCTCCTGCGCGCGCGCCTCGGTCGCGGCGAGCTCGCGCTGCGCGTGCGCGAGGCGGTCGCCGCCGGACGACCACAGGGTCTCCTTGACGCCGTCGAGCTCCGAGCGGGCCGCGGCGATCCGCGCCTGCATCTCGGCGACGTGGTCGCGCGCGCGGTGCTGGCGGCGCTGCAGGTCCGCCTCGGCGTCGCGCAGCAGGTCGAGGCGGCGCTCGTGCTTCCACAGCGCGGCGGGCGACGCGGGCTCGTCGAACGTGCCGATCTCGTCGATGACGCGCAGCCGGTCGGCGGCCTCGTCGATCTCGGCGCGCAGCCCGCGGATCGGCTCGAGCGCCTTGACCTGCTGGCGTGCGGTGACCATCTGGTCGCGCGTGCCGGAGAGCTTGTCGAACTGCTCGACGACGGCGTCGGCCGTCGCGTACGTGTCGGGCTCCTCGAGCACCATCGCCTTGTAGAGCGCGTCGACGGTCGTGATCTGCTGCCCGGCCTGGATGCGACCGAGCAGCGCGACGGCCTTGGCGCCGTCGCCGGACGCGCCGATGCCGAGCGTCGCGTGCAGGCGCGCGGTGAGGTCGCGGTCGGTGTCGAAGACGGTCAGCCCCGCCTCGGTGAGCGCGGGACGGGCGAACCGGTGCGCCGCGGCGTCCTCGAGCGTGCGCAGGTCGAACGACCCGTCGCGCGTCGCGCGGACCGCGACGACCTCCTCGAGCGTGCGCGCGGCCGACGGCACGTACCAGGCGCGCACGGCCGTGAGCTCGGTGCCGCCCTGGTCCGTCCACGTCATCGCGATCGCGGACCAGGTGTCGCGACCGTCGCCGCGCAGCACGCGCTGCCGCGTGCTGCCCTCGTCGGTGCGCGACTCGTCGAGCTTGCCGCGCGCGTAGGACAGGATGTTGCGCTGGTCCTTGCCGCGCGGCCGGCCCACGACGCCGCCGTTCGACGCGCCGTTGAACGGCGTGGTGTGCGGCATCAGCAGTGCGATGTACGCGTCCATGAGCGTCGACTTGCCCGACCCCGAGCCGCCCGACAGCAGCGTCGCGGTCGACGCGAGCCGCACGCGGTGGTGGCCGTCGTAGCCGCCCCAGTTGACGAGCTGCAGGTCGCGCGCGACCCACTGCTGCCCCGTCGACGCCTCGGGGATCAGCCCGAACAGGGTGTCGACCATCGTCATCGGACGTCCTCCTCGCCCGCGCCGCCGCGGACCTGCACCCCGCTCGCGGCGCGGACCTGCTCGCCGAGCCACGCGCGCAGCTCGGTGAGCCGCTCGTTGCTCAGCACGACCTCGACGAGCGGCGTCACGCGGAACCGCCCCTCCGACTCCTCCTCGATCAGCCCTTCCTTCGCGAGCCGCGCGACCGCCGCGCGGATCTCGCGCTGGTGGCCCGCGACGTTCGTGTCGTCGGGGTCGAAGTACGTGAGCGCGGTCTGCTCGATCTCCTCGACGTCGACGCGCACCGACGTCTCCCCCGCGCCGCGCTCGCGCTGGAACACCGTGCGCAGGTGCACGAGGACGAGGGTCTCGGCGCGCGAGTACGCGTCGTCGCGCAGCAGCACGGGCACGTCGAGCTCGGCCGAGCGGACCTGCCGCTTGTACGCGATGCCGCGGTCGTGGTCGACGACGAGGTGCACGAACAGGTCGTGCAGCCGCGACTCGATCACCTGCTGGTTCTCGAGCAGCGTGCGCCACTGCGCGCGGTTGCGGTCGGCCACGAGGAAGCGGCGCTGCAGCAGCCGCACGAGCACGCGGCGCACGTCGGCGTCGAGCGTGCCGGAGTCGCCGGCGAACAGCTCCGCGGGGTCCTCCTCCATCGGCACGGGCGCGATGAACCCGCCGCGCTCGTCGGGCGTCGCGAGGTCTCCGGTGTCGACGTCGTCGGGCGCGTCGGGGAGGTCCGTGGCGTCGGGCGCGTCGACGGCGTCCGGCAGGTCGACGGCGTCGTCCTGCGCGTCGGCGTCGGTCGCGACGGTCGGGGCGTCAGTCATCGGTGTCGTCCTTCGTGCGGATCGTGACGCCGCCGAACGCGAGGCGTCGGCGGGCGCCGTCGGGCCGGACCGCGTCGACGAGCGCGACGCGGTCGGTCTCCGTCATGCCGTGGGCGTGCGCGAGCTCGAGCAGGCCCAGGAGGTCCACGGGCCGGCGCAGGGCGTCCGGGGCGGCGTCGAACACCGCGGCGACGTCCACGCCGTCGGGGTCCGCCGTGACGCCGTCGGTCGCGAACGCCGCGAGGTGCGCGTCGAGCTCGGCGTAGTGCGGCCCGCCCCACGCGAGGGCGTCGCCGCTCGCGACGTCGCCGTCGTCGTCCCAGTCGGTCAGCGGAGCGGGCGGCTCCGGGGGCTGGAGCGCGCCGGTCGTCTGCCGCAGGTGCTCGACGTCGGCGACCGGGAGTCGGCGCAGCGGGTCGACCGGCTGGGAGCGCCGCGCGTCGGGCATCCACGCCTGCAGGCCCGTCATGACGTCACGCAGGAGCGCGTCGACCTGCCGGTCGCGCAGCGGGTCGTGGTGGCGGACCTGCGACGTGATGACGGACGACGCCTCGCGCTGCGCGGCGAACACCTGGTCGAGCCCCTGCTCGATGCGTCGGACGACCTCGCGCAGCTCGGTGCGCTGCTGCGGTCCGAGACGGCGGGAGAACCGGTGCCGCAGCACGACGTCGAGCTGCGCGGCGAGCTCGTCGAGCCGGTGCGGGTCGCCGATGAGCCGCAGCGCCCCGGCGAACGCCCGGCCCTCCGTGGTCGACTCCATGACCTGCTCGCCGCGCGCGAGGTACTCGCGCAGCACGTCGCCCGTGGGGCGCTCGTCCTGCCGGAGCGCCGTGACGACGTCGCGCTGCATGGCCTTGATCGACTCCGCGACGCGCGCGAAGTCCGCGGGGAGCTCGCGCACGAGGTGCAGGACGTTCTCGGCCTCCTCGAGCAGCTCCTCGTCGTCGACCGTCTCGACCGTGCCCGTGCGCTGCACGCGGTCGAGCTCGGCCTGCAGGCGGCCGATCTCGGCGTCCAGCCGGGCCATCCGCACGAGCACGTCGGGGTCGGCGTCCTGCGCGAGCCGCCCGACCGCGTCGAGCAGCGTCCGGACCCGCGACTGCGACACGCGCGCCCGCGCGCCACCCGCACGGCCCGCGACCTCGAGCGCACCGACCGCGTGCGCCGACAGCCGGTAGACCTCGACGTCGTCGTCGAGCACCTGGCGGACCAGCCAGCCCGCCTCGGCCCACTGCCGGCACAGCTCGCGCGGACCGCCGGCCGGCAGGGTGTCGCCGTGGCCGGCGGCGCGGAGCTGGTCGAGGGCGTCGCCGATCTCGGTGTGCGCGTCGGCGACGGCGACCGTCGGGCGCTCGGCGGTGAACGTCACGGAGAGCAGCGCGACGACCAGCGGGGCGTGCCGCTTGTGCAGCAGGTCCAGCATCGGGTTCTGGAACGCCCGGACCGCACCCAGGTACGCGCCTTCGACACGAGAGATCATCGCCGCACAGCGTAGGTGGACGCGGGCCCGACGCCCGACCACCGGTCACCCGCGCGCCGCGACCGGTGCGGGCGTCGCGGTGCGGACGTCGTCGGGCTGAAGTCCGTGGCTCGCCGTGTCGATGACGAGGACGACGACCCGGAGGAGCCATGACTGACGCGGACGCACGGCCACCTCACGACGCCGCGCTGCGCTGGCTGTGCCACCCGTCGACGTGCGTGGCCGTGGTCCTCCTCCTCCTCAACGACCACGTCCTGAAGGCCGCGCTCGGCACGTGGTGGACCGGGAAGCTCTCCGACCTCGCCGGCCTCCTCGTCGCTCCCCCGCTCGTCGCCGTCGTCCTCGCGCTCGTCTGGCGTCGCCCGCGACCGGCGTCCGACCGCGTCGTCGCGACGGTCGCGGTGGCACTCGTCGGCGTGCTGTTCGCCGTCGTCAAGGCGACGCCCTCCGGCGCCTCGGTCGCGTCGGCCGCCTGGTCGCTCGTCGACGGCCCGGGCGGCGTGCGTCACGACCCGACCGACCTCGCCGCGCTGCCGGTGCTCGCGCTGGCGTGGTGCGTGGGAGCCGGCGTCCGACCGGCGGCTGGCGCCGACCGCCGTCGGCCCGTGCCCGCCCGGTGGCTGGTCGTCCTGCCCGTCGCGGTGCTCGCGACCGTCGCGACCTCCGCGCCGGCCGAGGGCGACACGGTGCGGTCCGTCGCCGTCGTCGACGGCGCGGTCGTCGTCGAGCGGCAGGACGGCGAGCCCGTGCGCTCGACCGACGGCGAGACCTGGGCCGCGGTCACCGACGGCGATGCCCGGGAGGTTGTCGCCGCCGCGCTCGCCACGTCGCGCGACGAGCCCGGCGCGTGCGTGCCCGACCAGCCCGACGAGTGCTACCGGCCGCTCCGCGCCGGCGACGCGGTCGTCGACCACGGCCCGCTCGGCGTCGAGCGCAGCACGGACGGTGGGCGGACCTGGCGGGTCGACTGGTCCGTGCCCACCGAGCTCCTCGGCACGCTCGCCCGCCGGTACGACCCGCCGGCGGGCGTGATCCGCACGCGCCAGGTGGCCGTGCTGCCGACACCCGACGGCTACCGCGTCTACGCCGCGAACGGCGGCGACGGCCTCGCGCTCCGGCACGAGGACGGCACGTGGGAGCGGCTCGGCCACCCGTTCCCCGGCGCGCGCGAGGTCCTCGTCCCGATCCCCGAGCAACCCGACACGCCGCGCCCGCCGCTGCCGCTCGCGCTCCCGGTGGGCGTCGCGGTCGCGCTCGTCGTCGTCGCGTCCGCGGGCGGCGACCCGACGCGTCCGTCGGGCCCGGTCGCCGGACCGGAGGCGTCGCGCTGCTCGCGGCCTCGGGCCTCGTGCTTGCGGCGACCGCAGCGGCGGACCTCGCGTGGCGGACCCCGCCCGGTGGCGACGACCTCCTCGCCGCGAGCCGCGTCGTCCCGCTGAGCGCGCTGCTCGTGGTCACGGCTGCCCTCCTGGGCGGGGGTGCCGCGGTCCTGCGCCGAGGCCCCGCGTCCGGGCTCGCGGCCGTCGTCGGTGTCGTCGCCGCGGTGACCCTCCTCGTGGTCGGGGCCGCGTGGGTGGGCGTCGTGCTCACCGTCGTCGCGACCGCGTGCGGCGTCGTCCTCGCCCGGCGGTCGACCGCACGGCGCACGCCGTGGCCCGACGAGCCGCTGCGGTGGGGGCCGTTGCCCGGGGCACGCTGAGCGTCGCCGCCGCCGAGCGAGCCGCACGTCCACCCGCGCCGTCGTCGTCGAATCGCTTCACCGGCTGTCGCTGCGACCGGCCGGGTCGGTAGGCAGAGGGCGCCGCCCATCCCGGCCGGCTCACACCGACGAAGGGACCCGGCGTGCGAGCGCTGCGCACCACCCTGACGCTGACGGCGATCGCGACGGTCGTCGCGCTCGTCCCGGGAGCCGCCGTCGCGGCGACCGCCGACCCCGCCCTCGACGCGACCGTGCACACCGCCGGTCGCGTCGTCACGTCGGGCGGCACGTGGCAGCACGCGTGGCCCGG
>NZ_BHYL01000100.1 GCF_003851725.1 Cellulomonas algicola
GCCGCCGCGGGCGTCCGACGGCGCGCCGCAGCACGCCGGGCGCGGTCCTCGCGGCCGGCGTGCGCGGTGCTCGGGTCAGCGCGTCGCGGCGCGGTGCCGGGCGAGCAGCAGCGCACCGGCGCCCACGACGAGCAGCGTCACGCCGCCGAGCACGTACGGGAGCGCGTCGGCACCGGTCGAGCTCAGCGTGCCGCCCGTCCCGGTCGGCGTGACCGCGAGCACCTCGGTCGCGATGACCGCCCCCGTGGCCGCGTCGACGGCGGTCAGCGTGTAGGTGCCGGCCTGCGCGAGCGTCACGGTGAACGTCACGGACCCGGCGGCGTCGGTCGTCTTGGTGAGCGACTTGGTGCCGGCGATCGTGATCGCGCTGTCCGGGACCGACGCCGGCGCCGTGATCGTGAGCGTCACAGGCGTGCTCGGCGTGTGCTGGATGGTGAAGCTGAACGACTGCCCGGGCGCGGGCGTCGGGTCGGACACGGTCGCGACCACGCTCGGCGCGCGGTAGCCGTCATCGCTCGGTGCTGCGGTCGCTGCGCTCCCTGCGGACAGGAGCAGGCCGCCCGCGACGAGCGCAGCGGCGATGTGACGTCGGACGAACATGTGAGCCCCCTCGGCTTCCCCCAGGCCGTCGGTGCCGCGCACGGACACGGCACCCGGTCCGACGGTACAACTGCCTCGGGCATCTGGAAACCGCTGGCGCGACCGACGTCACGGCTACCGTGACGAGGTGACGTCCTCCCCCGCCACCCGCCGCCGTGCCCTCGTGGCGGTGCTGGTCGTCTACCTGGCGGGCGTCGCGCGCCTCACCCTGTGGCCCGAGCCGGCACCGGACGCCACGTTCGGCCTCGTCAGGACCGTGCTCGCGTGGTTGCAGGAGCGCGGCCTCCCGGTGACGTACGCCGGGACGGAGGCCGTCGCGAACGTCGTGCTGTTCGTGCCGTTCGGCCTGCTGGTCGGCGTCCTGCTGAGGCGCGCGTGGTGGGCGGTCGCGCTGGGCGCGGCGACGTCGGCGGCGATCGAGCTCGCGCAGCGCGCGTTCCTCCCGTCGCGCGTCCCCACCGTCCAGGACGTCGTCATGAACACCCTGGGCGCGGCCCTCGGCGTCGCAGTGCTGCTCGTCGCCCGCCGCGTCGCGCGGAGACGGACGGGCCGGGCCCTCCCGGAGGAGGACCCGGCCCGCACCACCGGCTGAGCTGCGATCAGACGCCGAGGGCGTCCTTGATCGGGCCGAGCAGGAAGTACACGACGAACAGCACGGCGGCGCCCCACATGAGCGGGTGCACGACCTTCGCCTTGCCGAGCGCGACCTTGATGACGACGAACGCGATGACGCCCGCGCCCATGCCGACGGTGATCGAGTAGGCGAACGGCATGAGGACGATCGTGAGGAACGCGGGGATCGCGACCTCCCAGTTCTTCCAGTCGATGCCGCTGATCTGCATGACCATGAGGAAGCCGACGACGACCAGCGCCGGGGTGGCGGCCTCGAACGGGATGACGTCGACGAGCGGTGCGAGGAACGTCGCGAGCAGGAACGCGACACCGGTCGTGATCGCGGCGAGGCCCGTGCGGGCACCGTCGCCGACGCCCGCGGCGGACTCGATGTACGAGGTGTTGGACGAGACCGAGCCCGCACCACCGGCGGCCGCGGCGAGCGAGTCGACGACGAGGATCTGCTTGGTGCGCGGCGGGTTGCCGTCCTTGTCGAGCAGCCCGGCCTCGCCGCCGATGGCCACCATGGTGCCCATCGTGTCGAAGAAGTCGGCGAGCAGCAGCGAGAAGACCAGCAGGATCACCGCGACCGCGCCGATGCGCTCGAACGAGCCGAACAGCGAGAACTGGCCGAGCAGCGAGAAGTCGGGGGTCGCGACGACCTGGTCGGGGATCGCGGGGGTGTTGAGCTTCCAGCCGCCGGGGTTGCTGCCGTCGGGCTTCGCGGCGCCGACCTTCGTGATCGCCTCGACGACGATCGACAGGATCGTGGCGGTCGCGATGGCGATGAGGATCGCGCCCTTGACCTTGCGGACCATGAGCACGATCGCGGTGATGAGGCCGACCGAGAACACGAGCAGCGGCCACGAGCCGAGCGAGCCGGCGATGCCGAGCTCGACGGGCGTCGCGAGGCTCGACGGGATGCGCACGAAGCCGGAGTCGACGAGGCCGATGAACGCGATGAACAGGCCGATGCCGACGGAGATCGCGGTCTTGAGCTCGACGGGGACGGCGCGGAACACGGCCTCGCGGAAGCCGGTGAGGACCAGGACGAGGATGATGAGGCCCTCGAGCACGACGATGCCCATCGCGTCCGGCCAGGTCATGCCGGGCAGGAACGCGATCGAGTAGGTGACGACGGCGTTGAGGCCGAGGCCCGCGGCGAGCGCGAGCGGGAAGTTCGCGACGGCGCCCATGAGGATCGACATGACGCCCGCGACCAGGGCGGTGGTCGCCGCGACGGCGGCGAGGTTCGGGGCGTCGCCGCCGCCGAGGAACGCGCCGTTGCCGCCGTCCGACGGGACGGTGCCGATGATGAGCGGGTTGAGCACGATGATGTAGCTCATCGTGAAGAAGGTGACGAGACCGCCGCGGATCTCCGTGCCGATCGTCGAGCCGCGCTCGGTGATCTTGAAGTAGCGGTCGACCGCGTTGCGAGGTGGCGCCGGAGTCTCGTCCTGCGCGACGGGGGCGGAGGGGGAAGCCATGCGCAGATCGTAGGAGAACGATCGCGTCCGCATGGTGGTTCCCACCGTCCGCAACATGAACGTCACACAGTGACGAGCGCGACGCCCGCCCGGCGGTACCGGACGGCGCACCCCCGCCGGGCATCATGGTCGCCGTGACCGTCGACCCCGCCCCGCCCGTGCGCGTCCTCACCGTCTGCACCGGCAACATCTGCCGCTCCCCCGCCGTCGAGCGCCTGCTCGCCGCGGGCGCGGGCGGCGCGTTCCGGGGCGACGTGGCCGCCGGCGGGATCGAGGTCGGCTCGGCCGGCACGCGCGCGGTCGTCGGGTCCGCGATGAGCCCGCAGATGGCGGCGCTGGTCGCGGGCCGCGGGCTGGTCGCCGACCGGTTCGTCGCCCGGCAGCTCGACGCGGCCGCGGTCCGCGAGGCCGACGTCGTGCTCGCGCTCACACGCAGCCACCGGTCCGCGGTCGTCGAGCTCGTGCCCGCGGCCGTGCGCCGCACCTACACGCTGCGCGAGCTCGCGCGGCTGGCCCCGCTCGTCGACCCCGCGCAGCTCGACGCGGCCGGCGCGACACCCGCCGAGCGGCTGCGGGCGCTCGCCACCCTCGCCGCCGCGCAGCGCGGCCGCGTGCACGCGACGCCCGACGAGGACGACGTCGTCGACCCGATCGGCCAGTCGGACGCGCTCTACGCGCGCGTGTTCGACCAGATGGCGCAGGCCGTGGACGTGATCGTCGGCACCCTGCGCCGGTCGTAGGCTTCGCCCGTGCCGTCGCTCCTCGACCGACTGCTGCGCCCCGAGCGCACGCCGCCCCCGCCCGTGCAGGTGGACCTCGCGCACGTGCTCCTCGTCGGCACCGGCGTGTGGGTGGCCGGGCTCGTCGTCTGCGCGGTCCTCGGCTGGACCGGTGCGACCGACTGGGTCCCGACCGTGGTGTGCGCGACGGGCGTCGTCATCGGCCTGGGCGCGCTCGCGTGGGCCCGGAGGCGGCGACCGCAGCCGGGCACCGCCCCCGAGCGCTGACCGTCGTCACACGACGACCAGCGAGAACCCTCCGCGGCCGTACCCGGCGACGTCGACCTCGAGGTCGCAGCGCCGCATGAACGCCGGCACGTGCCGCGCGACGTCCGCGGGCAGCGGGTGACCCGGCTCGTAGACGACGTCGAGGCGGACGTGCGGCGCCCCCTCCGCGTTGAGCAGCGAGCCCAGCACGTTGAGGATCTCGCTCGCGTTCTCGAGCAGGCCCGCGGGCAGCCCACCGTGGTTCACGGCCTGCTGCGCCATCTTCACCGGGACCAGCCCGAGCGCCCCGCCGAGGTACGCGGCGGCGGGGACGTCGAGCAGGATCAGCGCGGCGACCTGCTGCGTGTCGTCGAGGTACACGCCGACCAGGCACCCGTCACCCTTCGCCGGGTCCTGGCTCGTCGCGCCCGTGAGCACGTCGACCTCGCGGCCGACGAGGTTCTCGAGCAGGTCGCGGACCTCGACGGCACCGGCCAGCGGGGTCTGCGCGCTCATGCCAGCACCGGCTCGATGACCTCGCGGAACGACTCCGCGGTGAACGGCTTCGCGATGAGGAACAGCGCGCCGGCGGCGTCCGCGGTGGCCCGCATCTCGGGCGAGCCTTCGGACGTGACGAACCCGAACGGCGTCTCGAAGCCCTCGGCGCGCAGCGCCTCCAGCAGCTCGATGCCGGACACGTTCGGCATGTTCCAGTCCGACAGGACGACGTCGGGCTCGTCGGCACGGACGGCCGCGAGGGCTTCCGCACCGTCGGACGCCTCGCGCACGTCCCAGTCGTAACCCGCCTGCCGGAGCGTGCGGATCACGATCTGGCGCATGACGCGGCTGTCGTCGACGACGAGGACGCGGATCATGATCGGTTCCTTCCTTCGGTGCGGCGCCGCGGGACGGTCGGCGCGGCGGTCGTGCCAGGGACGGTGGGGACGGGGCTCACTGCCCGCCCCCGGTGAGGAGCACCCAGAGCTCCACGACGATCGGGCGGCCGCGCCACGACAGCGCGAGCTCCTGCACGCGGAGCGCGCCCTCGAGCAGCGGCACGGTGTCGGCGACGGCGGGAAGGCCGAGCTTGGCGGCGTCGGGCATGAGCGCCTTGATGTTGCCACCCACGACGTTGGCGAGCTCGCCGAACGCGTCGACGAGGTCCTCGTGCGAGACCTCCTCGTCGGCCGGCAGGCCGAGCAGCGCGCGGGCCAGGTCGTGCGCCGTCGCGGTCGCGGTCGTCAGGACGGCACGTCCGCTCAGCTCGCCGAACAGGTCGACCCACGCGTGCACGGGCTCCTCGACGGCGGGCGTCTCGCCCTCCCAGGCGTTCAGGTGCCCGTCCTCGCCGTCGATCATCGACGCGAACACGTCACGGGCGATGAGCAGGACCTGGTCGGTCGCGACGTCGGTGCTCATGCGGTCTCCTCCACGGGGACGAGGCCGAGCAGGTCGAGCTTCGCCCGCAGCTCCTCGGCGGTGAACGGCTTGATCAGGTACTCGTGCGCGCCTGCCGCGAGCGCGCGCACGATCTGGGACTGCTCGGCCTCGGTCGTGACCATCATGAGCGTCACGCCGCGCCACTCACGGTTCTTGCGGACGTGCGTGACCAGCTCGAGCCCGTCCATGACGGGCATGTTCCAGTCGACGGTGACGAGGTCCACGGCACCCTCCTGCTGGAGGGCGTCGAGGGCCTCCTGGCCGTCGGCGGCCTGGGTCGTCGAGAACCCGAGCCCTTCCAGGACGTTCGCGACGATGCGGCGCATCGTCCGCGAGTCGTCGACCACGAGTGCTCTCATCGGCTCTCTCCTCGGACGCTGTCGGACAGCGGGACGGCGGCGACGCGCGCGGACGGCACGACACCGAGGGGGGCTATCGGCGCGGGCGCGAACGACCGCAGGGTGGGCGTGAGCAGGCTGGGGACGGCGGCGGCCCGGTAGACCGCGCCGCGCTCGACCGGGACCCGCTCCCAGCCGTCGTCGAGGCCGATCGTCGTCTCGGCGGCACCCAGGACGAGGAACCCGCCCGGGCGCATCGCCGCGAGGACGCGGTCGAGCACGGCCTGCTTGACGGGCAGGTCGAAGTAGATGAGGACGTTGCGCAGGAACACCACGTCGAAGCCCCCGCCGAACGGCGGCGCGTCGAGCAGGTTGTGCCGCAGGAACGTCACCTGCCGGCGCAGGTGGTCCCGCACGCGCCAGCCGGTGCCGTCGGCCTCGAAGTGCCGCACGAGCATCGGGGTCGGCAGGCCGCGGTTGGTCTCGAGCCGCGAGTACACGCCCTGCGACGCCCGGTCGAGCACGGTCGCGTTGATGTCGGTCGCGACGATCTCGACGGCCGTGTCCGGCACGGCGTCGGCGAGCGTCATCGCGATCGAGTACGGCTCCTGCCCGGTCGAGCAGGCGGCCGACCACACCCGCAGCCGCGGCAGCGTGCCGTCCGCGCCGCGCAGCGCGGGCACGACGTGCTCGGCGAGCGCGCGGAACGGTGCGCCGTCGCGGAAGAACGACGTCTCGTTGGTCGTGAGCGCGTCGACGACCGCGCGGACGTCCGCCTCGCGCTCGCCCGTGCGCAGCTCGCGCACGTAGGTGTCGACCCGGGTGTGACCGGCCCGCTGCGCGAGCGGCTGGAGCCGGGACTCCACGAGGTACTCCTTGCCCGCGTCGAGGTTGATGCCGGCGCGTCGTGCCACCAGCTCCGCGACGTAGGCGAAGGCGTCGGGGGCGAGGCTCATCGGTGCGCTCCGGTGGTGTCGGCGGTGGCGTGGGTGAGGACGTCCTCCACGGCCGCGGGGATCTGGTCGACGGGCAGCACGCGGTGCGCGAGCCCGGCGGTGGCGACGGCTCCGGGCATGCCCCAGACGACGCTCGACGGCTGGTCCTGCACGAGGACGGTCCCGCCCGCGCCGACGACGTCGACGCAGCCCTGGCGACCGTCGACGCCCATGCCGGTGAGGACCACGCCGAGCAGCTCGCCGCGCACGGAGCGCACGGCGGAGCGGAACAGGACGTCGGCCGCGGGCCGGCAGAAGTTGATCGGCGGCGAGTCGTCGAGCGCGGTGCGCAGCATCCCGGTGCGGGTGTCGACGCCGAGGTGCCGGTCGCCGGGTGCGATGTACACGTGCCCGGGCTCGAGCGGCTCGTCGTCGCCGGCCTCCACGACCGTCGCGGGGCCGACGCGGTCGAGCCGCGCCGCGAGCTGCCGCGTGAACACGGGCGGCATGTGCTGCACGACGAGGACGGGCACGGGCGGCGGCACGGTGAGCCCGCGCAGCACGCGGGTGAGGGCGTCGGGTCCGCCGGTCGAGGCGGCCACGACGACGAGCTGCACGGGGTGCGCCGGCGGCATCGGCCGCGTGACCGGCTCGGCACCGGGCGCGGGCGGCGCGACGTGCTCGACGACGGTCGCGACGGGCGCCGCGTGCACGGGCCGCGCGGGCACGTCGACGACGTCCTCGGTGCGCGGGACGAGCGCGACGATCCGCGGGATCAGGTCGTGCGCGACCCGGGCGAGCGCCTCGTGCACGGACGCGGTGCCCGTGGGCTTCGTGACGTAGTCGGTCGCGCCCGCGGCGAGCGCGTCGAGCGTGGCCGTCGCGCCGCGTTCGGTGAGCGTCGAGAACATGATGATCGGCATGCGGTCGCCCCGCGCCCGCAGCGCCGCGACCGTCTCGATGCCGTCCATCTCCGGCATCTCGACGTCCATCGTCACGAGGTCGGGCTGGAGCTGCTCGACCTTCGCGAGCGCGAGCCGGCCGTTCGCCGCGATGCCGACGACCTCGATGCGCCGGTCCTGCCCGAGCACGTCGCTCACGATGCGCCGCACGACGACCGAGTCGTCGACGACGAGCACCCGGATCCGGCTCACGCGGCGCCGCCGAGCTGCGCCTCGACGCTCGTCACGACGTCGGCCTCGTACGGGACAACGACCACGCCGCGCAGGCGGGCCTGCTGGAGGACGTCGTCGAGCGTGCCCTCGGCCACCGCGACCGCCACGACCGCGTCGGCGCCGCCGTCGACGAGCAGGCGGACCTGCGCGACCTGCGTCGCCGAGTCGGGCGCGTAGTGCACGCGCACGCCGTACCCGAGCTGCGCGAGGCGCTGGACGAGCACGTCGCCCTCGACGGCCCAGCCGGTCGCCGGCAGCGTCACGCCGACGAGGCGCGTCGACTGCCACCGGGCGAGCGCGTCGCCGCTGACCTCGCCGCCACCTGTCTGGTGGGCGAACGCGGCCGCCACGGCGAGCGCCATGACCGACGCCGCCCATGCCTTGCGTCGCGACATCCCTGTCTCCTTCGTGCCGGCGGGCCGTCCCTGGCCCGGCGGTGGTGCACCTTCGGTCAGAAGGTGAACATCGACACCCGCTCGCGCAGGTCGGCGGACATGCGGGCCAGCTCGGTGACGGACCCGCCCATCTGGCTGAGCACCTCCGAGCTCGTGGCGGCGGACGTGGCGACACCGGTGATGTTCGCGGCGATCTCGCCGGAGCCGGTGGCGGCCTCGGCCACACCGCGGGACATCTCGTTGGTCGTCGCGGTCTGCTCCTCGACGGCCGACGCGATGGTCAGCTGGTAGTCGTTGATCGACGCGATGATCGTGCCGATCTCGCCGATCGCGGCGACGGCACCCGTGGTGTCGGCCTGGATCGCCTCGACGCGGCGCGCGATGTCCTCCGTCGCCTTGGCCGTCTCGGACGCGAGCTCCTTGACCTCGCCCGCGACGACGGCGAAGCCCTTGCCGGCCTCCCCGGCACGCGCGGCCTCGATGGTCGCGTTGAGCGCGAGCAGGTTCGTCTGCTCGGCGATCGACGTGATGAGCTTGACGACCTTGCCGATCTCCTGGCTCGACGAGCCGAGGCGGGACACCGAGTCGTTCGCGCTCGCCGCGGCGCCCGTGGCGGCCTGCGCCACCTTGGTCGCCTCGGTCGCGTTCTGCGCGATCTCCCGGATCGACGCGCCCATCTGCTCGGCACCGGCGGCGACGGCCTGCACGTTGCGCGACACCTGCGCGGCCGCGGCCGCGACGACGCCCGCCTGCGCGCTGGTCTCGTCCGACCCGGCGGCGACCTGGCTCGACGACGCGGAGAGCTGCTCGGCCGCGACGGCGACCTCGTCCGCCGTGTGCTTGACCTCGGTGAGCGTCTCGCGGACGCCGGCCTGCGCACGGCCGAGGGCCTCGCGCATCTGCCCCATCTCGTCGCGCGACGTGCCCGGGACGGTCCGCGTGAAGTCGCCGACGGCCATGCCGTTGAGCGCGCGGCACATGTCCCACACGCTCTTGCGGATGCCCGACGCCGTCTTGAAGCCGAGGAACATCGAGATCGCGAGGCCCGCGAACAGGCTGATGCCGAGGATGTAGCCGGCCATGTCGACGCGGTCCTGCGCGGCCTCCGCGGTCGCGGTGACCTCCGCCGCCATCGTCTTCTCGACCTCGTCGAACTTCAGCGCGAAGTCGTCGATCGCGGGCTGGCTCACGGTGTCGGAGATCGACGAGTACGCGTCGGCGTCGTCCGCGAGCGCAGCGGGGACGACCTTCTCGTCCCGCAGCACGACCCACTTCTGGTACGACTCGACGAAGCCCGGCCAGGCCGCGTTGCCGTCGGCGCCGCTCGAGTTCGCGAACGCCTCGATGGCCTCGGCCATGTCCATGTCGTTGCGCCGCTGCAGCTCGACCCAGCCCTTGCGGATCACCGGGTTCTTCACCGCGGCGATCTGGGCGACGATGAGGCGCGCGTTGTGCTGGCCGTCGTCGACCGAGCGCGACAGCGCGGCCACCTCGGTGGCGACCACGTCGACGTCCCGCAGGTCCTGGGCGGCACGCTGGAGGGCGACGTAGGCGAAGGCGCCCGAGCCCAGGGCGACGAACGCCACGAGGCCGAGCAGCAGCATCATCTTCGTCTGGATGCCCAGGTTGCCCAGGCTCATGCGCCGGCGCGGGCCGCCGTCGCGGGAGGTCTTGCTCATCGGTGCTCCTTGTCAGGGCGTCGTCGCCGTCGTCCGTCCAGATCGGCCGGGTCGGCAGTGCTGTGAGGGGTCGGGGCGACATCCCCCCGCACGGCTCAGGCCGCGGAGGCCGCCTCGTCGACGTCGAGGACGAGCAGCAGCCGGTCCTCGAGCGTGCAGGCCGACCGGATGAGCGGCCGCAGGTCCGGGTCGAGCGTCTCCGGGGGCACGCCGACGTCGTCGACGGGCACGTCGAGGACGTCGCCGATCTCGTCGACGAGCAGGCTCACCGGCTCGCCGTCGACCTGGACGACGACCATCATCGGCTCGGCGTCCTGCGCGAGCGCCGGCAGGCCGAGCCGCGGCCGCAGGTCGACCGTGACGACGACCTGGCCGCGCAGGTTGACGACGCCCGCGATCCCGGGCGGCGCGAGCGGGACCCGCGTGCGGGCGTGCGCGCGCAGCGCCTCCTGCACGCGGAGCACGTCGACGCCGTAGAGGTCGTCGCCGATCGTGAACGTGACGTAGCGGTTCACGCGGCACCCTCCAGCAGGTCGTCGGACTCGAAGTCGTGGTCGGCGGCGAGCAGCGCGGCGGGCAGGTCGAGCAGCTCGGTCACGCGGCCGTGCACGACGGTCGAGCCGATCAACCCGGCAGCGTCGATGTCGGAGTGCTCGGCGTGGTCCTCGACGATGTCGACGATGTCCTCGACGACCAGCGCGGCGCTGCGCGACCCGCGCTCGTAGACGACGAGCAGCAGCTCGTCGCGGTCCTCGGGCGTCGCACCGACCAGGCTGTCGACGCGCGCGAGCGGCAGGATCGAGCCGCGGTACTGCACGACCTCGCGGTCACCGACCGTCTCGACCTCGTCGGACCGGACGTGCTCGAGGCGCGCGACGCCCGCGAGCGGCATCGCGACCAGCCGGCCCTCGCCGATGCGGGCGACCAGCAGCTGCTCGGTCTCGTGCGTCTCCTCGACCACCGTCGACGCGTGCCCGACCGACGCGTGCTCGTGCTCGCGCGGCATGGCCTCACGGGCGATCGACTGCATGTCGAGGATGAGCGCGACGCGCCCGTCCCCGAGCACCGTCGTGCCCGCGTAGGTGCTCACGGACTTCAGCTGCGCCGCGAGCGGCGTCACGACGATCTCCTCGGTCGCGAGCACGCGGTCGACGAGCAGGCCGAAGCGGTTGTCGTCCGCCTGCACGACGACGATCACCCCGGGCCGCGACCCGGCGAGCTCGCCGTCGGACAGGCCGAGCACGTCGTGCAGCGGCACGAGCGGCAGCAGCTCGCCGCGCAGCCGGTAGACGGGTGCCTCGTGCACGTGCTCGACGGCCTGCTCCGCGCGCTCGTCGAGCGCGACCAGCTCGAGCACGTGGACCTGCGGCACCGCGTACACGTCGCCGTCGCACTCGACGGACAGCGACGGCATGATCGCGAGCGTCAGCGGGATCCGCAGGCGCCACGACGTCCCGACGCCGACGGTGGACTCGACGTCGACGGTGCCGCCCACCGCCTCGATGCGCGTGCGCACGACGTCCATCCCGACGCCACGGCCGGACACGTTCGTGACCGCCGCAGCCGTCGAGAAGCCCGGCAGGAACAGCAGGCCCAGCATCTCCGCCTGGCCGAGCGACGCGACCTGCTCGGGCGTGCGCAGGCCCTTGCGGACCGCCGACTCGGCGACCTTCTGCGGGTCGATGCCGCGGCCGTCGTCGCGGACCTCGACGACGACCTGACCGCCCGCGTGGAAGGCGCGCAGCTCGAGCGTGCCGTGCGACGGCTTGCCCGCGGCGACGCGCTCGGCCGGCGGCTCGATGCCGTGGTCGACCGCGTTGCGCACGAGGTGCGTCAGCGGGTCCTTGACGGCCTCCAGCAGGCTGCGGTCGAGCTCCGTGTCGCCGCCGACGAGCTCGAGGCGCACCTCGCGCCCGCACGTCGCGGCGAGGTCGCGCACGACGCGCGGCATCTTCGCCCAGACGTTCTCGATGGGCTGCATGCGCGTGCGCATGACGCCGTCCTGCAGCTCGGACGCGATGAGGTTGAGCTGCTGCGCCGACCGCGTGAGGTCGACGTCCTGCGACTCGGCGGCGAGGCGCGTGAGCCGGTTGCGGACCAGCACGAGCTCGCCGACCTGCCGCATGAGGCGGTCGAGCAGCTCGACGTCGATGCGCACCGACGACTCGCTCGCGCCGCGCAGCGTGCCGACCTCCTCGAGCGGCGCCGCCGCGGGGGCCATCGTCGGCTGGTACTCGTGCCCGCTCGACAGGTCGGCGAGCGCCGCGGCGGCGAGCGCCTGCACGGCGGCCGCCTCGAGCGCCTCGTCGGCGGCGCGCTGGGCGGCGGGGTCGAGGTGCGGGCTGGGCAGCACCGGAGCGGGTGCGGCGCCGGGC
>NZ_BHYL01000101.1 GCF_003851725.1 Cellulomonas algicola
CGCCCGGGGTGCCGGCCGCCACCGCGGCGCCCGGGCCGGCGCCCTGGGTGCCGGCGAGCCCGCCCGTCGTCCCGCCCGCCGGTGCGGTCGACGGTGCCAGCGGGCCGAGGGCGCCGCGTCGCCGAGGCACGACCGTCCTCGCGATCGCGCTCGTCGCCGTGGTCGTCGCGGCCGCGCTCCTGACCGTCTACCTGATCCGCACCACGAGCGCGTGGCAGCGGTCGTCGGCGCAGTGGGAGGACCTCGCGCGCACGCACGGCACGGCGCTGGCCCAGACGCAGACGGACCTCGAGGCCGCGCAGGCCGAGCTCACGGACACGCAGACGCAGCTCGCCGCCGCGCAGCAGCGCATCACCGAGCTCGCCGACGAGAAGGCCCGGCTCGGCGACACGAGCGCCTCGCAGCAGCAGCTCGCCGACTACCAGGCGCGCGTGTCCCAGGCCGCGGGTCAGGTCGCGACCGCGCTCGCGAACTGCATCGACGGCCAGCAGCGTCTCATCGGCTACCTCCGCGAGTCCGACCAGTACGACCCGTCCGACCTGCAGCGCTTCGCGACCGACGTGGACCGCGTGTGCGGCGCCGCGACCGACGCGAACGCCTCCCTCCAGCGCGAGCTCGACCGGTGACGCGACCCCGCCTACGGGCGTTCTCCGGGCTCGCGCTCCTGGCGTCCCTGACCGGCTGCGCCGTCCTGCCCGCGATGCCCGCGCCCGTGCCGTCGAGCGTCATCCCGAGCCGAGCCCCGGCTCCGGCGCCCACGTCGTCCGGCAACCTCTCCCCCGACGGCTTCGACTCGGCACAGCGCATGGCGGTCCGGATCCGGAACATCGGGTGCGGCTCCGTCTCGACGGGTTCGGGCTTCGCGATCGATGCGAACACGCTCGTCACGAACCGGCACGTCGTCGCCGACTCGTCCGCGCTGCAGCTCAGCACCTACGACGGGCGCGACGTCGGCGCGACCGCGGCGAGCACCGCGGGCCTCGCGGACCTCGCGATCGTCCGGACGGCCGAGCCGCTGCCTGCCGCACCCGAGCTCGCGGACGCCGACCCCGCGCCCGGGGACGCCGTGACCGTCGTCGGCTACCCGCTCGGGCAGCGGCTCACGATCACGACCGGCGCCGTGCTCGGCGCGACGACCGACCCGCTCAACGTCAACCTCGGCGAGGTCCTCGTGACCGACGCCCCCGTCGAGCCGGGGAGCTCGGGCTCCGCCGTGCTCGACACCGACGGGCGCGTCGTCGGGGTCGTGTACGCGAAGGACGCCGAGGGGCACAGCTTCGTGGTGCCTGTGAGCACCCTGCGCGCCATGCTGGACGACGAGTCCGCCTTCACGGACGCACCCACCTGCACCTGAACCGCTCGACCTGCTCCTGACCGACCGAGAACGCACGGAGGAACGCATGTCCGACGCACCTCGTTTCGACCCGACGCAGCTCGCCGGCGCCGCCAACGACAACCTCACGGTCCGCCGCGTGTTCGGCGACGCGTACGAGCGGGACGGCCGGCTCGTCATCCCCGTCGCACGCGTCTCGGGGGCGGTCGGTCTCGGGTCCGGCGACGGCGAGGGCGACCTGCCGTCGGCGCCGTCGTTCGGCCGGCGTTCCGGGGACCCCGAGCCGCACCACGGGCACGGTGGCGGGCACGGCGGGGGCGGCGGGTACGCCGCGCACGTGAAGGCCGTCGGCGTGTTCGTCGTCGACGAGTCCGGCGTGCAGTGGCGGCCCACGCTCGACCTCAACCGCGTGATCCTCGGCGGGCAGATCGTCGCCGCGACCGCGATCACGGTGTGCGCGTTCGCCTGGGCGCTGCGCCGCCGGCACTGACGCCGCGCGCCCGGGTCAGCGGGCGGCGCGCACGCGCAGCTCGAGGGAGTCGACCCGCGACGTCACGGTCTCGTCCGCGGCCAGCGCTGCGTTGACCTGCGCCAGCGCGGCGTCGAGTCGTGCCCGGTCGAGCCCCGGGACGAGGCCGAGCACGACCGCGACCTCCGCGCGCGTCCCCGGCTGCGCGCTCGACTCGACGACGTCGCGCACGGGCGCGAGCGCGCGCCGGACCGCGCCCGCGACGTCGCGGTCGACCGTCCCGTCGACCACCGCGGGATGCCACGCCTTCCCCTGGGCCAGCGCCCACACGGCGGTGCGCGGCAGCAGCACGGTGACCGGGCCGCCGGCGTCCACGACGAGGACCTCCCAGCCCTCGTCGACCGCGGACAGCGCCGCGCGCGCCGCGTCGGTGGGCACGGGCCGTGCGTCAGCCCGCCACGCCGTCATCGCCGCGACGCTCGTGAACACCGGCAGCGCCGTGCGACCGTCGGGCGTCCGCAGCGCGACGATCCCCGCGGAGGCCTCCTTGTCGACCGTGTGCGCGTGCCCGTCGTGCACGACGACGTCGGCCGCCTCGAGCTCGGCGAGCACGGGCACCAGCACACGCGTGCCCGCGAGCGCGTCGACCACGCCCGCGACCGTCCCGTCGCCCCGGCCGTAGGCGGACAGCGCCACCGCGACGCGCGGGTCGGCGGACCCGTCGTCCCCGGCGAACGGTGACGACGGCGGCAGCGCGCGGCCGGTGCTCACGACCGGGTCAGGGCCGGCCGGCGACGTCGAGCGCCTGCGGCAGCGTGAACGCCCCCGCGTAGAGCGCCTTGCCGACGATCGCGCCCTCGACGCCCACGGGCACGAGCTCGCGCAGCACGCGCAGGTCCTCGAGGCTCGACACGCCGCCGGACGCGACGACCGGGGCGTCGGTGCGCGCGCACACCTCGCGGAGCAGGTCGACGTTGGGGCCGCGCAGCGTGCCGTCCTTCGTCACGTCGGTGACGACGTAGCGGGAGCAGCCGGCCGCGTCGAGGCGCTCGAGCACCTCCCACAGGTCGCCGCCCTCCTGCGTCCAGCCGCGGGCCGCGAGCGTCGTGCCGCGCACGTCGAGGCCCACCGCGATCTGGTCGCCGTGCTCGGCGATGACGCGCGCCGTCCACTCCGGGTCCTCGAGCGCGGCCGTGCCGAGGTTGACGCGCGTCGCGCCGGTCCCGAGCGCGCGGGCGAGCGACGCGTCGTCGCGGATCCCGCCCGACAGCTCGATCTTCACGCCCTTGCCCGCCAGGTGCTGCGTGACGTCCGCGAGCAGACCCGCGTTGGAGCCGCGCCCGAACGCCGCGTCGAGGTCGACGAGGTGGATCCACTCGGCGCCCCCCGCGTGCCAGTCGAGCGCCGCGGCGAGCGGGTCGCCGTAGCCGGTCTCGGAGCCGGCCTCCCCCTGGACGAGGCGGACGGCCTGGCCGTCAGCGACGTCGACGGCGGGCAGCAGCTCGAGGCGGTCGGTCATGGGTGTCCTCCGGGAGGTGGTGCGGTGGTGAGGGGAGCGCCGGGGTCAGCGCAGCGAGTCGACCCAGTGGGTCAGCAGCTGCGCGCCCGCGTCGCCGGACTTCTCGGGGTGGAACTGCGTCGCGGCGAGGGGGCCGTTCTCGACCGCCGCGACGAACCGGTCGCCGTGCGTGGCCCACGTGACGAGCGGCGCGCTGAACGGTGTCGCGCTCTGCTCCTCGTCGGTCAGCGGGAACGACCGGGCCGCGTAGGAGTGCACGAAGTAGAAGCGCTCGTCCTCGAGGCCGCGGAACAGCGTGCTGCCTGCCGGCGGTTCGATCGTGGCCCAGCCCATGTGCGGCACGACGTCGGCCTCGAGCCGGTCGACCACGCCGGGCCACTCGCCGAGCCCGTCCGTGCGGTCACCGTGCTCGACACCCTCGGCGAACATCACCTGCATGCCGACGCAGATCCCGAGCACGGGACGGCCGCCGGCCAGGCGACGGTCGACCACCTGGTCGCCGCCGACCGCGCGCAGCCCGCCCATGACGGCCGCGAAGGCGCCGACGCCGGGCACGACCAGGCCGTCGGCCTCCGTTGCGGCGTGCTTGTCCGCCGTCAGCTCGACCTGGGCGCCGACGCGCTCGAGCGCGCGCACCGCGGAGCGGACGTTGCCGAAGCCGTAGTCGAGGACGACGACGCGGGGGGTGGACACCGCGTCAGGCTACCCGCCGGCCGTCGACGACGCGGGCCGCGGCCGTGCGACGAGACGCACCTCTCACCGGCTCTTGCGACCCGCCGCGAGTGCGCGCATCGCCTGCCAGCGGGACATGCCGACGCTCGACACGACGCCCGGGACCTCGGCGACCTTCGCGTCGCCGAGCAGCAGGTCCTCGAGCACCGACGGCGCGTCCGACAGCACGAGACCCGGCGGCAGGTCCGCGACCCGGGCCCCGCCCGTCCAGCGTCCCGCGGAGATCTGACCCTCGCGGCGCTCGAGCAGGATCACGGGCAGCGTCCGCAGCAGCCGCGAGATCGCCTCCGCGCCGGCTGCGCCGCTCGCGGGGTCGCGCAGCACCGCGATCGCGCCGACCGACGACGGCACGACGTCCACGTCGACCTTGGCGAGCGCGCACGCCGCGGCGAGCGGCGCGGGTGCGGCGACCTGCGTCACGACGAGCGCGAGCGACGGGACCTCCGTGCCACCCGCGGCCAGCGACGACAGGTCGTCCGGCACGACGACGGGCGCGGCGTCCGCGGCGTCGCGGGCGGCCGCGTCGTCAGCCGCGTCCCTGTCGTCGGCCGCGTCCGCGGCGCTCGCGCCGTCCCCCGTGGGCGTGCCGGCCGTCGCCGACCGCTCGTCCCCGTCGCTGCCGAGGAGTGCCGACGCGTCGTCGGGCACGGTCCGGCCCGCGGTGTCGTCGAGCAGCGACGAGGCGTCGTCCGGGACCGACGAGCCGGCAGGCCCGTCGAGCAGCGACGACAGGTCGTCCGGGACGACGACGTCGTCCGGCTCGTCGGGCGTGCGGCCGCCGGCGGGCTGGTCGCTCACAGCGCACCCTTCGTCGACGGGATGCCGTCCACGCGCGGGTCGAGCGCGACCGCGAACCGCAGCGCCCGCGCGAGGGCCTTGAACTGCGCCTCGACGATGTGGTGGGGGTCGCGGCCCGCGAGCACGCGGACGTGGATGCTGAAGGCGGCGTGGTGCGCGATCGACTCGAGCACGTGCCGCGTCAGGGAGCCGGTGAAGTGCCCGCCGATGAGGTGGTACTCCTGCCCCTCGGGCTCCCCGGAGTGCACGAGGTACGGGCGGCCGGACACGTCGACGACGGCCTGCGCGAGCGCCTCGTCGAGCGGCACCGTCGCGTCGCCGTACCGCGAGATGCCGCGCTTGTCGCCGAGCGCCTGACGCAGCGCCTCGCCGAGGGTGATCGCGACGTCCTCGACCGTGTGGTGCGCGTCGATGTGCGTGTCGCCCGTCGCGCGGACGGTGAGGTCGATGAGCGAGTGCTTGCCGAGCGCCGTGAGCATGTGGTCGTAGAACGGCACCGTCGTCGAGATCTCGGTGCGGCCCGTGCCGTCCAGGTCGAGCTCGACGACGACGCTCGACTCGCTCGTCGTGCGCTCGACGCGTGCGGTCCGCGGGGCCGCGGTCGTGCCAGTGCTCACCGGTCCTCCTCGTTGCCGGTCGCGGCCAGTCCCACGACCTGCGTCAGGGCGTCCTTGAACGCCGCCGTCTCCTGCGGGGTGCCGACCGACACCCGCAACCAGCCCTGCGGCCCGACCTCGCGGATGAGGACGCCGCGGTCGAGCAGACCCTGCCAGACGGCCCGACGGTCGTCGAACGTGCCGAACAGGACGAAGTTGGCGTCGGAGTCCGCGACGCGCAGCCCGCGCTCGCGCAGCCAGCCGACGAGGGCGTCGCGCTCGTCGCGCAGCGACCCGACCTGCGCCATGAGCTCCGGCGCGTGCCGCAGCGCGGCCCGTGCGACCGCCTGTGTGACGGCCGACAGGTGGTAGGGCAGGCGCACGACGCGCAACGCGTCGACGAACGCGGTCGAGGCCGTCAGGTAGCCGACGCGTGCACCGGCCAGGCCGAACGCCTTCGACATCGTGCGGCTCACGGCGAGGTGCGGGTGACCGTCGAGCAGCTCGAGCGCGGACGGCGTGCCGCGGCGCCGGAACTCGCCGTACGCCTCGTCGACGACGACGACGCACCCGCCCGGCACGCGCGCCGCCGCGTCGAGGACCGCGAGCACCGTGTCCGTCGGCAGCGCGGTGCCCGTCGGGTTGTTCGGGCTGGCGAGCAGGACCACCGACGGCGCGTGCTGCGCGATCGCCGCGCGCGCCGCGTCGGGGTCGAGGCTGAAGTCCTCCTCGCGACGCCCCTCGATCCAGGCCGTCGAGGTGTCGCGCGCGTACTCCGGGTACATCGAGTAGGTCGGCGAGAACGACAGCGCCGTGCGGCCCGGACCACCGAAGGCCTGCAGGACGTGCAGCATGATCTCGTTCGACCCGTTGGCCGCCCACACCTGCTCGGGTGCGACCCGCACGCCCGACTCGACCGCGAGGTAGTCCGCGAGGTCCTGGCGGAGGGCGGCGAAGTCGCGGTCCGGGTACCGGTTGAGCGTGCGCGTCGCGTCGGCCACCGCGCGCGCGACGTCCTCGACGACGGCGTCCGACGGCGCGTACGGGTTCTCGTTGACGTTGAGCAGCACGGGCACGTCGAGCTGGGGCGCGCCGTACGGCTCCAGCCCGGCGAGCTCGGGGCGCAGCGGCAGCGCGGGACGGGCGAGGTCGGCGGTCACCCTGCCGATTCTAGGGAGCGCCCGCCGCCCGCCGTCCCCGACGTCCGCAGGGTGGGGACGGCGCTGCGCGACGGCCCGGTCAGAAGCGCGCGCGGACCGCCTCGCCGTGCGCCGGCAGCCCCTCGGCGTCGGCGAGCGCCACGATCCGGTCGGCGACCACCGCGAGCGCGTCGGCGTCGTACTCCACCACCTGCACCGCGCGCAGGAAGGAGTGCACGCCGAGCCCGCTCGCGAAGTGCGCGCAGCCGCCCGTCGGCAGCACGTGGTTCGAGCCCGCCATGTAGTCGCCGAGCGACACCGGCGAGTACGGGCCGACGAAGATCGCACCCGCGCTCGTCACCCGGTCCGCGAGCGCCGCAGCGCCGACCGCCTGGATCTCGAGGTGCTCGGCGCCGTACGCGTTGACGACGTCGAGCCCCGCGTCCAGGTCGTCGACCAGGACGATCGCCGACTGCGTGCCGTTGAGCGCGGTCGTCACACGCTCGCGGTGCCGCGTCGCGTCGACGCGGTCGACGAGCTTCGCCTCGACCGAGCCCGCGAGCTCGACCGACGTCGTGACCAGCACCGCCGCGGCCAGGGGGTCGTGCTCCGCCTGCGAGACGAGGTCCGCGGCGACGTGGTTCGCGTCCGCCGTCCCGTCGGCGAGGATCGCGATCTCCGTCGGGCCCGCCTCCGCGTCGATGCCGACGACGCCGCGCACCAGCCGCTTGGCGGCGGCGACGTAGACGTTGCCCGGTCCGGTGATGACGTCGACCGGCTCGCACAGCGTGTCGCCGTCCTCCGCCTGCGAGCCCGCGGCGCCGTACGCGAACATCGCGACCGCCTGCGCGCCGCCGACGGCGTACACCTCGTCGACCCCGAGCAGCGCGCACGTGGCGAGCACCACCGGGTCGGGCAGCCCGCCCTCGTCCTGCTGCGGCGGCGACGCGACCGCGAGCGAGCCGACCCCGGCCTCCTGCGCCGCGACGACGTTCATCACGACCGACGACGGGTACACCGCGAGCCCGCCCGGCACGTACAGGCCCACGCGCCGCACCGGGAGCCAGCGCTGGCGGACCGTCGCACCCGGCGCGACCTGGACCGTGAAGTCGTCGGGACGCTGCGCGCCGTGCACCTGACGGACGCGGCGGATCGTCTCCTCGAGCGCGGCCCGCACCTGCGGGTCGAGCCGGTCGACCGCCGCCGTGATCGTCGCGGCGGGGACGCGCACGTGCTGCGGGCGGACGCCGTCGAACCGCTCGGCGAGGTCGCGCAGCTCGGCCGCGCCCCGCTCGCGCACGGCCGCGATGATCGGCGCGACCGCCTCGGCGGCGTGCTCGACGTCGACCTCCGCGCGAGGCAGCTCCTGCAGGAGCTCACGACGGGACAGCACGCGACCGCGCAGGTCGATTCGGGTGATCACGGCGACGATTCTACGAGCGGACGCCTCCCCTTTCCCGTGCGCCCACGCACCGGTCGCATGCGTCGGCGGGGCAGACTGCTGCCATGACTCAGGTGCCCATCGCCGACGACTCGATCCGCCTCGGCCAGTTTCTCAAGCTCGCCGACCTCGCCGAGACGGGCGCGCAGGCGCGCGAGCTCCTCGACGACGGTGCGGTGACCGTGAACGGCGGGCCCGAGTCCCGTCGCGGCCGTCAGCTCGTCCGCGGCGACCGCGTCGACGTGGACCTGCCGACGGGCGTGGTCAGCGCGACGGTCGGCTGACGGTCAGCCGGCCGCGCCCTCCCGGTAGAGCGACTGGCGCTCGCCGAACAGCTCGTCCCACGACCGGACGTCGCGCCCCGCCAGGAGGTCGTCCAGGCGGTCGAGGCACGTGTGCCACCCGCCGCCGTACCCCCGGGCCGCACGATCCTCGAGGTCGTGGTGCTCGAGCACCAGCACGGTCGCACCGGCGTCGCCGGTGAGCGTCGCGGAGAGGCGGGTGACGGGCTCGCCCGGGAACGACCACGTGACGTCGAGCCGGTGGGGGCGGTCGCACAGCAGCACGTCGCCCGTCGCGTTCTGCGGCGAGTCGTCGACGTCGTCGCCCATCCGCACCTCGAACCGGCCGCCGACCCGCAGCTCACCGAGCAGCGGGCCGAGCCAGCGGGCGACGCGGGCCGGCTCCGTCAGGCACGTCCACAGGTCGTCGACGTCCGTCGCGTACCGGCGCTCGAAGCGGACGGTGGTGCCGGCGGGCGTCGCGGTCAGGACGCCGCGCACGTCGGTGCTGTCGCTCATGGGTTCCTCCCCTGGTCGTTGGTGCCGGGGGCGTCGTCCGACGCCAGGCGGCGGGCACGCGTGCCACGTGCGACCTCGGTGGCGAGCGCGTCGAGACGGGGCTCCCAGTAGCGGCGCACGTCGCGCGCCCACCGCTCGACGTCGGCGAGCGGCTCGGGACGCACGGAGTACAGCCGGACCGGGCCCTGCGGGCGCGACTCGACGACGCCCGCCTCGCGCAGGACGCGCAGATGACGGGACGTCGCGGGCTGGCTGATGCCGAACTCCGCGCCGACCGCGTCGGCGAGGTCGCCCGCGCTCCGACCGCCGTCGGCGAGCAGCTCGACGAGCCGCCGCCGCACCGGGTCGCCCAACGCGTCCATCACGTCCACGGAGGCGATGTTTCCATCCTGCGTTATATAACGCAAGGGCTATGTGTCGTCAGGCGGAGAGGCAGCTCGGGCCGAGGAGCGCCTTGAGGTCGCCGAACAGCGACGGCGAACGCTCGACCCGCAACCCGTCGCCCAGGCGCATCACCGTCGCCCGCCCCGGGCTGGTGAGGCGCAGGTGCACCTCCGTGATCCCCGGGTGGGTCGACAGGACCTCGCGCAGGCGCTCGACCAGCGGCTGCGTGCAGCGCGCGACCGCGAGCGAGACGACGACCGGCGCGTCCGCGACCTGCGACACGTCGGGCAGGGACACCTCCATCGCCTGCAGCGACATCGACTCGTCGCGGCGGCGCACCCGGCCCTTCACGACGACGACCGCGTCCTCCGCGAGCACCGTCGAGTACGCGAGGTACGTCTCGCCGAAGAACATGATCTCGACAGAGCCCTCCATGTCCTCGATCGTGACCGCGGCCCACGGGTTGCCCTGCTTCGACATCTTGCGCTGCAGCGACGTGATGAGGCCGGCGATCACCACGGTGGACCCGTCGGGCCGCGCCTCGTCCGCGAGCAGCGTCGCGATCGACACGTCCGCCGAGGCCGCGAGGACGTGCTCGATGCCCGACAGCGGGTGGTCGGACACGTAGAGGCCGAGCATCTCCCGCTCGAACGCGAGGCGCTGCTTCTTGTCCCAGTCGGGCAGGTCCGGGATCGCGACCGCGAAGCCCGGGCCCGCGTCGTCGCCGCCCATGAGGTCGGCGAACAGGTCGAACTGGCCCTCGGCCTCCTTGCGCTTGACGCCGATGACCGAGTCGACCGCCTGCTCGTGCACGAGCAGCAGCGCACGCCGCGGGTGACCGAGCGAGTCGAACGCGCCCGCCTTGATGAGCGACTCGATGGTCCGCTTGTTGCAGACGACCGCCGGCACCTTCTCGAGGAAGTCGGTGAACGACGTGAACGCGCCCTTCTCCTCACGCGTCCGCACGATCGCGTCGACGACGTTCGCGCCGACGTTGCGCACCGCGGTGAGGCCGAAGCGGATGTCCGCGCCCACGGCCGTGAAGTTGGCGGCCGACGAGTTCACGTCGGGCGGCAGCACCGTGATGCCCATGTGCCGGCACTCGCCGAGGTACAGGGCCGACTTGTCCTTGTCGTCCTTGACCGACGTGAGCAGCGCGGCCATGTACTCGACCGAGTAGTTCGCCTTGAGGTACGCCGTCCAGTACGAGATGACGCCGTACGCGGCCGAGTGGGCCTTGTTGAACGCGTAGTCGGAGAACGGCAGCAGGATGTCCCACAGCGTCTGCACCGCGGCCATCGAGAAGCCGCGCTCCTGCATGCCCGCGGAGAAGCCCTCGAACTGCTTGTCCAGCTCGGACTTCTTCTTCTTGCCCATCGCGCGGCGCAGGATGTCGGCCTGTCCGAGGGAGTACCCGGCGACGCGCTGCGCGATCGCCATGACCTGCTCCTGGTACACGATCAGGCCGTACGTCGTGCCGAGGATGTCCTCGAGCGGCTCGGCCAGCTCGGGGTGGATCGGCGTGACCTCCTGCGCGCCGTTCTTGCGCAGCGCGTAGTTGGTGTGCGAGTTGGCACCCATCGGGCCCGGCCGGTACAGCGCGCCGACGGCCGAGATGTCCTCGAAGTTGTCGGGGCGCATGAGGCGCAGCAGGGTGCGCATGCCGCCGCCGTCGAGCTGGAACACCCCCAGCGTGTCGCCGCGCCCCAGCATCTCGTACGTCTTGCGGTCGGTGAGCTCGAGCTCCTCGAGCACGACCGGGTCCTTGCCGTTCATCACGATGTTCTCGAGCGCGTCGTCGAGGATCGTGAGGTTGCGCAGCCCGAGGAAGTCCATCTTGATGAGGCCGAGGCCCTCGGACGTCGGGTAGTCGAACTGCGTGATGACGGCGCCGTCCTGCGGCCGCCGCATGATCGGGATGATGTCGATCAGCGGGTCGCTCGACATGATGACGCCCGCCGCGTGCACGCCCCACTGCCGCTTCAGGCCCTCGATGCCCTTCGCGAGCTCGACCACGCGCTGCGCGTCCGGGTCGGTCGCGTGGACCTGACGGAACTCCTCGGCCTCGTGGTAGCGCTTGTCCGCCGGGTCGAAGATGCCCGTCAGGCTGATGTCCTTGCCCATGATCGCGGGCGGCATCGCCTTGGTGAGCTTCTCCCCCATCGCGAACGGCATGCCCAGCAGCCGCGCGGAGTCCTTGAGGGCCTGCTTGGCCTTGATGGTGCCGTACGTGACGATCTGCGCGACGCGGTCCTCGCCGTACTTCTCCGTCACGTACCGGATGACCTCGCCGCGACGACGCTCGTCGAAGTCGACGTCGAAGTCGGGCATCGAGACACGGTCGGGGTTGAGGAACCGCTCGAAGATCAGGCCGTGCTGCAACGGGTCGAGGTCCGTGATCTTCATGGCGTACGCGGCCATCGAGCCCGCGCCCGAGCCACGGCCCGGCCCGACACGGATCCCGTTGTCCTTGGCCCAGTTGATGAAGTCGGCGACCACGAGGAAGTACCCCGGGAAGCCCATCTGCGTGATGACCTCGGTCTCGTACGCGGCCTGCTTGCGCACCTCGTCCGGGATGCCGCCCGGGTACCGGTGGTGCAGGCCCGCCTCGACCTCCTTGACGAACCAGCTCGTCTCGTCCTCGCCCGCCGGGACCGGGTAGTTCGGCATGTAGTTCGCCGAGGTGTTGAACGAGACCTCGCACTGCTCCGCGATCCGCAGCGTGTTGTCGCACGCCTCGGGCAGCTCGGCCCAGATGCGCCGCATCTCCGCGGCCGACTTCACGTAGTAGCCGTCGCCGTCGAACTTGAACCGGTCCGGGTCCGCGAGGGTCGAGCCGGAGTTGATCGCGAGCAGGGCCTCCTGCGACGCGCTGTCCTCCTGCTTCACGTAGTGCAGGTCGTTCGTCGCGACGAGCGGGGCGCCGATCGTCTCCGACAGGCGCAGCAGGTCCTTGAGGACGCGGGTCTCGATCTCGATCCCGTGGTCCATCAGCTCGACGTAGAAGAACTCCTTGCCGAAGATGTCCTGCAGCTCGCCGGCGACGCGCACCGCCTCGTCCCACTGGCCGAGGCGCAGCCGCGTCTGGATCTCCCCCGACGGGCAGCCCGACGTGGCGATGAGCCCCTTGCCGTAGGTCTCCAGCAGGTCGCGGTCCATCCGCGGCCACTTGCCCATCTGACCCTCGAGCGACGCGAGCGACGACGCGCGGAACAGGTTGTGCAGACCCTCGTTGTTCCGCGCCAGCATCGTCATGTGCGTGTACGCGCCACGCGCGGAGACGTCGTCGGCCTCCTGACCCTGCTGGCCGAACCGCACACGCGTCTGGTCGAACCGGCTCGTGCCCGGCGTGATGTACGCCTCGACGCCGATGATCGGCTTGATCCCGGCCGCCGTGCCCTTCGACCAGAAGTCGAACGCACCGAACAGGTAGCCGTGGTCCGTGGTCGCGATGGCCGTCTGACCCTGCCGCTCGACCTCCGCGAAGAGGTCGCCGAGCCGGGCCGCACCGTCGAGCATCGAGTACTCGGTGTGCACGTGGAGGTGGACGAAGTCGGAGCCTCCAGCAGATGCCATGCGGGCCATCCTAGGTCGCCCCACCGACAGCTCCGGACGCCCCGCGACCGTGTCGGAGGTGGCGTGCGCGACACGCCGGGCACCTCGCCGCGGGCGGACGGCGGACCGCCCCGACCGGCTCCGCCGGAACCGCGCCGCGGCACGCGGCGGAGCGTCAGCGGTAGCCCGCGCCCAGCGTCTCGAGCGCGTGCGCGAGGTCGTCCGGGTACGTGCTCGTGACCTCGAGCCACTGGCCCGTGCCCGGGTGCTCGAAGCCCAGCCGGACCGCGTGCAGCCACTGCCGCGACAGGCCCGTGCGGGCCGCGAGCGTCGGGTCCGCACCGTACGTCAGGTCCCCGACGCACGGGTGCCGCAGCGCCGCGAAGTGCACGCGGATCTGATGCGTGCGGCCCGTCTCCAGGTGCACCTCGACGAGCGACGCCGACGGGAGCATCTCGAGGACCTCGTAGTGCGTGACCGACGGCTTGCCGTCCGCGACCACCGCGAACTTCCAGTCCGCCGACGGGTGCCGCCCGATCGGGGCGTCGATCGTACCGGTCGTCGGCTCGGGGTGGCCCTGGACGAGCGCGTGGTACACCTTCTCGACCGTGCGCTCCTTGAACGCGCGCTTGAGCACCGTGTACGCGTGCTCGCTCTTCGCGACGACCATGAGCCCCGACGTCCCGACGTCGAGACGGTGCACGACGCCCTGCCGCTCGGCGGCCCCCGACGTCGAGATGCGGTACCCCGCGGCGGCGAGCGCGCCGACGACGGTCGGGCCGGTCCAGCCCGGCGACGGGTGCGCGGCGACCCCCACGGGCTTGTCGACGACCACGACCTCGTCGTCGTCGTGCACGATCCGCATCCCCGGGACCGGCTCCGGCACGACCGCCGGCGCCGGCGGGCCCTGCGGGTCCGGGATCTCGACCTCGAGCCACCCACCGGCCACGAGCCGGTCCGACTTGCCGACCGACCGTCCGTCGACGCGGACACCACCGGCGGCGGCGATCTCCGCGGCACGGGTCCGCGACAGGCCGAGCATGCGGGACAGCGCGGCGTCGACCCGCTCGCCGGCGAGACCGTCGGGCACGGGCAGCGCGCGGACCTCAGGCACCGGGTCGCTCCGCCGGGGAGTCCGTGCGGGCGGCGGAGCCGGCGTCGTCGGCCGTGCCGCCGCGCGTCGGTGCCCCGGCGCCAGGCGCGTCGTGCGCGGAGCCGTCGCGGGTCGCGGAGCCGTCGAGGCCTGCGGCGCCGTCGGCAGGTGCGGCGC
>NZ_BHYL01000102.1:0-18070 GCF_003851725.1 Cellulomonas algicola
CAGCCGGGCTCACGCCCGCGGCGGGCCGCGGGACCAGGACGCGCCACCCCGCCAGCGGGCCGGCCGCGGCCGGGACCGAGCGGTGTGCGTAGCCGGCGGCGCCGCTCCCCGTGCTCGCGGTGCGGGCAGAGGTGCCCGCCGTGCTCACGGTGCCGTCGACGGGAGGCTGCCGGGCGGTCATCGTGCGTGCCCGAGGTCGGCGAGGTCGGCGGCGCCGATCGCGAGGAGGTCGTCGGCGACCGTCGCGCCGAGCGCACGGGCCGCGAGGGCGTCCTCGGCGGGCGTGCCGCCGAGCGTCGTGCTGCGGCGCTGCCGGAGGGCCGCGCTGCCGTCGGTGCGGACGACGACCGCCTCGAGCGTGAGCGCGTCGCCGTCGAGCGTCGCGAGCGCGCCGACCGGGGCTGCGCACCCCGCCTCGAGCCGGGCGAGCAGCGCACGCTCGGCGAGCACCGCGACCCGCGTCGGACGGTGGTCGAGGGCGGCGAGCGCGCCGGCCAGCGGCGTCGCGAGGTCGGTCGTCAGGCCGGTCGCGCGGGTCTCGACGGCGAGCGCGCCCTGCCCCGGTGCGGGGAGCATCACGTCGGCGTCGAACAGCTCGGTGACGGCCTCCAGCCGCCCGATGCGGGCCAGACCCGCACGCGCGAGGACGACCGCGTCGAGGTCTCCGGGACCGGTGGCCGACCCGGCGACGCGGCCGAGCCGGGTGTCGACGTTGCCGCGGATGTCCACGACGTCGAGGTCGGGACGGGCGCGCAGCAGCTGGGCGGCGCGGCGCGGCGAGCCGGTGCCGACCCGCGCGCCGTCCGGCAGCCCGGCGAGCGTGAGGCCGTCGCGTGCGCAGAGGGCGTCGCGGGGGTCCTCCCGCACCGGCACCGCCGCGATGACGAGCCCGTCGGCGTCGCCGGTCGGCAGGTCCTTGAGGGAGTGCACGGCGACGTCGCAGCGTCCGTCGAGCAGCGCGTCGCGCAGCGCGGTGACGAACACGCCGGTGCCGCCGAGCGTGGCGAGCGAGCCGGTGAGGCGGTCACCGTCGGTGCGGACGCGCACGGTCTCGACGTCGAGGTCGCCGTGCGCGGCGAGGGCGTCGGCCACGTGGCCCGTCTGGGTCAGCGCGAGCGTGCTCGCGCGCGTGCCGATGCGGACGTGCTGGGGCATGCCGCCCAGTGTCCCTCGCCCCGGTGGCCGGTGTCGAAGCGTGAGCGTGGTTCGTGGTAATGCTCACGTGAACGGTGTGACATCGAACTGACAGGCTGTCAGAAAATGCGTCGTCCCGCCGATTCCCCGAGCCTCCAGAATGTCGTGCGTCACGATTTCCCGCGGGTGACGACAACTTGTCAGAAAAGCGTCTCGGGAAATGTGAGGTAATCCTCACCGCTGCGCGCGAGCGGGGTCAGGCCCGAGCCGATCCGCGTCAGGTGACGAGTGCCGTCGCGGCCGCCCGCGCGTCCGGGATGACCGACGCGAGACCGTTGCCCGCGGTCCACGCCCCGCACACCGCCACGCCGGGCAGCGCCGCGGCCGCCGCGCGGACCTGCGCGACGGCCTCCCGGTGCGCCGCGCTCGGCCGGGGCAGCGCCTGCGTCCAGCGCACGACCGCGCTGCCGGCCAGCACCGAGCGGTCCAGGCCGACCCCGAGCAGCACCGAGGCGTCCCGCAGAGCCAGGTCGACGAGCGCGTCCTCGTCGTCGGGGACCCGGTCGACGTCGCCCGCCCGCCCGTACGACAGGCGCACCACGTGCCGCCCGGCCGGGACGGTCCGCGCGAGCCACGGCCACTTCGCGGTCGCGTGCGTGAGCGCCTTCGCGGTGACGTCCGACGCCTCGCGCGCCACCAGCACGCCCGTGCCGCGCGGCGCGGCGCGGAGCGCCGGGGCGTCCACCACGAGCGTGACCAGGGTGACCACGGCGCCCGCGTCGAGCGGCGGCAGCGCCGCGCCCGGTGAGTGCTCGGCGAGCAGGTCGGCGGCCGCCGGTGAGGCGAGCACCACGCGGCGGCTGCGCAGCGTCGTGCCGTCGTCGAGCTCGACGTCGTACGGCTGCCCGTCGGGCCCGTCCGCGGCGACCCCGGTGAGCGCCCGCAGGCGACGCGCGCGCGCGCCGGTCCGGACCTCGGCGCCCTGCGCCCGGAGGTCGGCGACGAGCGTGTCGACCAGCACGTGCAGCCCGCCCTCGAGGCCCTGCACCGCCGACCCGGCGGGCGCCGCCGCGCGCAGGGTCCGCACGGCCCGCGTCAGGGAGCGCGACTCGCGCAGCGCGGCGGGCAGCCCGGGCGACACCGCGCCGACGTCGAGGTCGTCGGGGTCGGACGCGTGCACGCCCGCGACGACGGGACGCACGAGCCGGTCCAGGACGCGCACCCCCAGCCGTGCCCGGACGAGTGCGCCGAGCGACGACGCCGACGCCCCGACCCGGGCGGGCAGGACGCGGTCGAGCGACGCCCGCAGCGCTCCGACCAGGCCGATCGTGCGGCGGACGTCGGCCGCGAACGGCTCCGACGGGATCCCGAGCAGCCCGGTCCGGGGCAGCGGGCCGTCGCCCGACGGCAGGTGCACCCACGACCCGTGCGACGCGGGCAGGCACACGCGGCCGGCCAGCCCGAGGTCGTCGAGGTAGGCCGCGACCGTCCCGCCGCGCGTCGCGAAGGACTCCGCACCCGCGTCGAGCCGCAGACCCGCGACGGTGTGCCCGCGGACGGCGCCGCCGGGCTCGGTGTCGGCGTCGAGGACGACCGTGCGCAGCCCGGCCGCGGCCAGCTCGCGTGCGGCCACCAGCCCCGCGACGCCGCCGCCGACGACGACCGCGTCCCAGGTCGGGCCGCCCGTGGTCACAGCGAGTGGACGAGCCCGACCAGGCGGGTCAGGACCTCGGGGTCGGTGTCCGGCGGGACGCCGTGGCCCAGGTTCACGACGTGCCCGGGCGCCTGCTGGCCGCGCGCGACGACGTCGCGCACGTGCGCCTCGAGCACGGGCCACGGCGCCCCGAGGAGCGCGGGGTCGATGTTGCCCTGCAGGGGCGTGCGCCCGCCCAGGCGGCGGTTCGCCTCGTCGAGCGGCAGCCGGTGGTCGACGCCGACGACGTCCGCGCCGACGTCGCGCATCGCGACCAGCAGCTCGCTCGTGCCGGTGCCGAAGTGCACGCGGCGGACGTCGAGGTCGGCGATCGCGGAGAGCGCGTGCGCCGACGCGGGCGCGACGTGCGCGGTGTAGTCGGCGAGACTCAGCGAGCCCGCCCACGAGTCGAAGAGCTGGGCCGCGCTGGCGCCCGCGAGCACCTGCGCCCGCAGGAACGCGCCCGTCACCTCGGCCGTCCAGGACGTCAGGGCCGTCCACGTCTCCGGGTCCGCGTGCATGAGCGTCCGGGCAGCCAGGTGGTCGCGCGACGGGCCGCCCTCGACGAGGTACGCGGCGAGCGTGAACGGCGCACCCGCGAAGCCGATCAGCGGCGTGCTCCCCAGGCCCGCGACCGTGCGTGCGACACCCTCGGTCACCGGTGCCAGACGCTCGGGCGTGAGCGGGCCGAGGTCGCGCAGCGCCGCGACGTCCGCCGCCGTGCGCACCGGTGCGCCCATCACCGGACCGACGCCCGGCTTGATCTCCACGTCGACGCCCGCGAGCCGCAGCGGCACCACGATGTCCGAGAAGAAGATCGCCGCGTCCACGTCGTGCCGCCGCACCGGCTGCAGCGTGATCTCGCTCGCCATCTCCGGGTCGAGGCACGCGTCGAGCATCGCCGTCCCGGCCCGCAGCGCGCGGTACTCGGGCAGCGACCGACCCGCCTGGCGCATGAACCAGACGGGGCGCCGCGAGGGCCGCTCGCCGGAATACGCGCGCACCAGCGGAGAATGCGCGGTGCGGCCGTCGGCGAGGGGATGTGTGACGGGAAGAGGCACCCCTCGATTGTGCCCGACAAATGTCGGGATGATTGAATCGGGGACGTGGTGCTGCTGTCCCTGGTCGCCAGTCACCACGACCTCGACCTCGCCGTGCTGGAGCGTCTCTCGTCGGACGTGCACGCCGTGGGTCGCGAGCTCGTGCGCGCGTCCACCCCCGTCACCGGTGCCGTCGTTCTCGCGACGTGCAACCGGTTCGAGCTGTACCTGGAGGTCGGCGACGTCGACCAGACGCCCGCCGCCCTGGCCGCGGCGTCGCAGGCCGTCGCCACGCGCTCCGGGTACGACCCCGACGAGGTCCTCACGCACCTGCGCCCCCTCACCGGCACCGCGGCGGGCGAGCACCTGTTCGCCGTCGCGAGCGGGCTCGAGTCGATGGTCGTCGGCGAGCGCGAGATCGCCGGGCAGGTCCGCCGCGCCCTGACGACCGCGCGTCGCGACGGCACCACGACGTCCGCTCTCGAGTCCCTCTTCCAGGCCGCGTCACGCGTGTCCCGTGCCGTCGAGTCCGAGACCGGGCTCGGCGCCGCCGGGCGCTCCGTCGTCGGTGTCGCCCTCGACATCGCCGAGCGCGGGCTCGTGCCGTGGTCCGAGGTCTCGTGCGTGCTCGTCGGGACCGGCTCCTACGCCGGCGCGACGCTCGCCGCGCTCAAGGCCCGGGGGTGCACCGACGTCCGCGTCTACTCGCCGAGCGGCCGGGCGGGGCAGTTCGCGTCGGCCCGCGGCGTCCGGGCACTGCCCGCCGGTGCGGACCTGGCCGCCGAGCTCGGCGGCGTCGACCTCGTCGTCGCGTGCAGCGGAGCCGCGGGTGCGGTCCTGCAGGTGGACGCGCTCGCCGCCGCGCGCGCGCACGTCGACGCCCGTCCGCTCACCGTCGTCGACCTCGCCCTGCGGCACGACGTCGACCCCGGCGTCCGGCACCTGCCCGGCGTCCGGCTCGTCACGCTGCACACCGTCGCGGAGCACGCCCCCGCGGAGCACGCGGCCGTCGAGTCCGCGCGGCAGATCGTCGTGTCCGCGGCGGACGCCTACGAGGCCGACCAGCGTGTGCGCGAGTGGAACCCGGCGGTCGTCGCGCAGCGCACGCGCGTGCTCGGCGGGCTCGAGGCCGCACTGGCCGCCCTGCCGGAGGACGCCCGCGACGAGCGGGCCGAGCGGTCGCTGCGCCGGCGCACCCGGTCCACGCTGCACGCCCCGACCGTCCGCGCACGGGAGGCGGCGCGGGCCGGTGACGCGGTCGCGTACGCGGCGGCGCTCGCGGAGCTGGCGGCGATCGAGGTCCCGACGGTCGTGGGGACGGGCGCCGGCCCGGTGGCCAGGACCGTGGGCGCGGCGGCCCGCTGACCCTCCGGCCGTCCGTACCAGGGGCGTCGGTGCGGGCGGACCCACACGTGTCAGCGAGGTGCACACCCCGGACATGGTGCGTGCCGGGCCTGGACGGGGGGGAGGGCCAGGCCCGGCACGCGTTCGAGAGGGATCACAGCGGGGGGATCGCCGCTCCCTCGGTCCGTGCGGTCGTCAGTACGCCACCTGGTGCCGCTGCGCGGCGGGCCCGGGGGCCCAGGTGTGCGGGACGACCTGGTTGGTCTGGATGTCGGTGAGCTCGGCGGCGTAGACGATTCCCTCGTACACACCGGCCTCGACGCGCTCGAGGTGCAGGCGCTCGGCGCGCTCGATGTCGTCGCCGAGGTGCGAGATGCGCGCGACGACGTAGCGCTGCGCGTCCTGCCACTGGTCGACGACGCGGACGGACAGGCCGTTCCAGCGGGCCGTCAGGTCGAGCTCGAACAGCTCGGTGACGTCCTCACGGGCGACCCGGCGGTACCAGCGTCCCGAAGGCGCCTGGTGGAAGCCGGTCTCGGCGAGCGGCGGGTTGGCGAGCGCGAGGACCACGGTGTGGCCGCCGTCGACGACGTCCGCCTCGAGGTACGCGCCGTGCCACTTGGCGACGGGTCCGACGCAGCGTGAGAGCGATGCCAGGGCCGGACGCCGGGCGCCGAGCTGCGTGACGGTCCACCCGGTGCCGACGTCGCCGTAGCGGGCGAGCAGCGTCGCGGTGCCGTCCTCGTAGACGCGGATGAGCTCGGCGCCCGGGGGGATGCGGGAGTGCCGGAGCCACCACAGCGGGAGGATGTAGCCGGGGACGTCGCGGTACTGGAGCTGCGGCGAGGACTCGAACCGCAGGATGTCGATCGACCGGTCCCAGGGGCTGAAGGGCGAGCCCTCGTACCCGAGGCCGTGCACCTCGAAGAGCTGTGCCGGGGTGGTCGCGAAGCCGACGTCCTCGGCGCGCACCACGTAGCCGGCCACACGGTCGTGCCCCGCGGTCAGGATCGCGCGGGTGAGCGCTGGTGTGATCGCCTTCTGCATGAGGGTCACGGTGGGCATCCTTGCCGGGAAGAGGGAGGAACCGGAGGAACAGGACGGATCGGTGCACGATTGTGCAGCCCTTCACGGGCACCTGTCCAGATCGCGTCACCCGTCCGTGTGCCACCGGTGTGCTTCCGCAGGTCAGGAGCGATGAGAGCGTTCCCGATCGAAGCGGTTCGACCAGATGAGAGCACGGTGAGAATCGGTCGAAACGTTACGGACGCATGGACCTGCGGCTTTGCTGGAAGCGCTCTCGCCGACGACGCGTCGAACTGTAGCGCGAACGGCGCAACGAGATCGATTTACCCGAACTGTCCGATTCACTCGTTCGGCTCGGACCAGCCTCGGGGCGCGCCAGGGACGACGATCGTCCGCGCACCGCCCCGCCGTCCGGGACCTTCGTCCCGACGCCACGGACGACGCGCGTCTCGACCCGAGGAGCCGACCGCGCGAGGAGCGCGAGCCGGTCAGTGGTCGAGGTACGCGACCAGCTCCGACGCGAGCCCCGTGTACGACGCGGGCGACAGCGCCTGCAGGCGTGCCGCGACGTCGTCGGGCAGCCCCAGGCCGCCGATGAACTCGCGCATGTCGTCCGCCGTCAGCCGGCGCCCGCGCGTCAGCTCCTTGAGCCGCTCGTACGGGTTCTCCATGCCGGTCACCCCCGCGACGGACGCCGCACGCATCGCGGACTGCACCGGCTCGCCGAGCACCTCCCAGTTCTCGTCGAGCTCGCGCGCGAGCAGGTCCGCGTCCACGTCGAGCGCCCGCAGGCCGCGGCGCACGTTGTCGATCGCGAGCAGCGAGTGCCCGAACGCCGGGCCGATGTTGCGCTGCGTCGTCGAGTCGGTCAGGTCGCGCTGCAGCCGGCTCGTGACCAGCGTCGACGCGAGCGTGTCCAGCAGCGCCGACGAGAGCTCCAGGTTCGCCTCCGCGTTCTCGAACCGGATCGGGTTCACCTTGTGCGGCATGGTCGACGAGCCCGTCGCACCCGCCACCGGGATCTGGATGAAGACCCCGCGCGAGATGTACGTCCAGACGTCCGTCGCGAGGTTGTGCAGCACCCGGTTGAACCGCGCGACGTCGGCGTAGAGCTCCGCCTGCCAGTCGTGCGACTCGATCTGCGTCGTCAGCGGGTTCCACGTCAGGCCCAGGTGCTCGACGAACGTGCGGCTCACGACCGGCCAGTTCGCGCCCGGCACCGCGACGACGTGCGCGCCGAACGTCCCCGTCGCGCCGTTGATCTTGCCGAGGAACTCGTCGGACGCGATCCGCCGCAGCTGCCGCCGCAGCCGGTGCGCCAGCACCGCGAGCTCCTTGCCCAGCGTCGTCGGCGTCGCCGGCTGACCGTGCGTCAGCGCGAGCAGCGGCTGGTCCTTGTGCTCGTGCGCGAGGGCCGCGACCTCGTCCGTCAGCGCCGTCGCCGCCGGGAGCCACACGTCCTGCACCGCACCCCGCACCATCAGCGCGTACGACAGGTTGTTGACGTCCTCGCTGGTGCAGCCGAAGTGCACGAGCTCGCTCGCGCCGGGCAGCACCGTGTCGTCGCCGAGCGTCGCGGGCGCGTCGGCCAGGCGCTTCTTGAGGAAGTACTCGACCGCCTTCACGTCGTGCACCGTGACGCGCTCGATCTCCGCCAGCTCCGCGACCTCCGCCGCGCCGAACGTCGTCACGACGTCGCGCAGGTACTGCTCCTCGGCCGCGGACAGCGTCGGCGCGCCCGGCACCACCTCGTGCCGCGTCAGGTGGATCAGCCACTCGACCTCGACGTGCACCCGCTCGCGGTTGAGCGCCGCCTCCGACAGGTGGTCCACCAGCGGGGCGACCGCCGCGCGGTACCGGCCGTCCAGCGGGCCGAGCGCGATCGCGGGGGACGCGTCGGCCAGACGGACGCGCGCGGACGGGGCGGTGACGTCGGGGGAGGACATGCCGCCATCATCCCAGAGCGGCCCCGCGGTCCGTCGGCGCGTCCGCCGGACTGCGGTCGTCGCACGGCGGAGGATCGGGCTGGCAGTGGTGACGAGGCTGGTGCGGCTCGCCCGGACCACGCGGTGGGGCTAGGGCTCCCGCACCTCGACGAGCTCACGCACCCCGACGAAGTCGTCGAGGTTGTGGGTGAGCAGCGCCGCGTCGTGCGCGTGAGCCGTCGCCGCGATCAGCAGGTCCATCTGACGGGCCCGGGGCTGCCGCCCGCCCGCACGCACCGCCGCCGCGATCGCACCGTAGCTCGCGGCGACGGTCGCGTCGACGGGGAGCGCGGTGAACGTCCGCTCGACGGCGGCCAGCCGACGGAGCCGCTCGGGTCGACTGTGGTCGGTGGCCACGAGAACGCCGTAGTGGAGCTCGGCGAGAGTCACCGCGCTGATCGCGTACTCGCCGTCGGGTGACGAGGTGAACGCCTCGGAGATCAGCACCGAGGTGTCGAGCACGTACCTCACGCGACGGGGCCGCGGCCGTCGAAGGGGTCGCGGAAGGAGTCGTCGAACGCGTCCCGCTCGAGAGAACCGTAGTCGGCGCCCGTCCAGATACCCGCGACCGCGTCGCCGCGCTGCCAGCTCGCTGCCGCGGCGGGCACGAGCTCGGCCACGCGGCGTCCGCTCACCGTCACCCCGATGTGCTCGCCGGCCTCGACCCGACGCAGCACCGCAGACGCGTTCTGGCGGAGCTCGCGAAGCCCGACAGAGGAAGACACGGGACCACCGTAGCGCTTGTGCTACCTCGCGTCGACCGGGAGGTGGTCAGGGGGCGACGGTGTCCGGGAGGACGCCCGCGGGCTCGTCGGCGGGGCGGCGCTGGCGGGCGGTCTCGGCGAGGACGACGCCGCCGAGGACCACGGCGCCGCCGACGAGCTGCACCACCGTCATGACCTCGCCGAGGAACACCCACGCGGACGCCGACGCGGCGACGGGCTCGACCATCCCGAGCAGCCCGGCGCGCGCGGGGCCGAGCGACCGGATGCCGACGAGGAAGAGCAGGTACGGCACGACGGTGCCGAGGACGACGATCCAGACGACGAGCAGCCACAGCGGCGGGGCGACGGTGCCGGGGACGTCGACCGCGTCGTCGAGCATCCCGTACGGGTAGGTCCACACGGGCTGCAGGACGACCCAGAACAGCGCCGCGAACGCCATGGTCCACGCGTGCGTCGACAGCGGGTCGCGCGCCGTGAGGAGCTTGTCGCCGAGCAGGTAGTAGGCCGCGAGGGACACCGCGGCGCCGGCCGCGGCGAGCAGTCCCAGCGCGTCGAGCACCACGCCCTCGCCGACCTGCGCGACGAGCGCGAGCCCGCCGAGGCACGCCACGAGCGCCCACCACACGCGACGGTGCACGGCCTCCTTGAGCACGAACCGCGCCCAGAGGGCGACGAGGAGGGGAGCGGTGTACTCGATGAGCAGCGCGATGCCGACGGGCAGCCGCGAGATCGCCGTCAGGTAGAGCCACTGGACGAGCGCGACGCCGACGACGCCGAGAACCGCGAGCGACACGAGCTCGCGCCGGTCGCGCAGCCGCAGCCGACGGGCGCCGACGACGAGGACCGCCGCGACGAGCACGACGGCCGACCCGACGCACCGGATCTCGACGAGCCGGGTGGGGCTGAGGCCGGCCTGCATCGCGAGCTTCGCGACCGTGCCGTTGACCGCGAACAGGAGCGACCCGACGACGACGGCGAGCACGCCGAGCGGCGCGGGGAGGCGGTGGGGCACGTGCGCACGGTAACCCGGTGGTCCACCCCGGACGGGCGTCGCCCCGCGGGGCCGGTGGCTTGTTGCTCCGCGTGCACGAGGCGGAGCCTGGGTCGCGGGTCGCGGGTCGCGGGTCGCGGGTCGCGGGTCGCGGGTCGACGGCGCGACTTCCGGCGGGTCGACGGCGGACGTCCGGTGCTGGTGGAACGGGTCGGTGCCTGTGTCGGTGTCGGTGTCCGGCCGTGCGTGGTGGCATCGAGCCGTCCACAGCCCGGACCTGAGCGCGCCCGTCCACCAGCGCCGAGCGAGGATCGACGCGGCCTCGTCCTCCGCTCCTAGCGTCCCCGACATGGCCAGCGCGATCGCACCACACGTCCGCACGGCGCGCCTTCATGTCGACGAGGCGCGCCGGCTCGTGCTCGCCGCGCGTCGCGTCGAGTGGCGGTCGCCGACCGTCACCCGGTACCTGCACGCGCTCGACGACCTCGACGCCCGGCTGCGGCGCACGGCCGACGCGATCGAGGTCGCCGAACGGGCCGCACACACCGCCGACGCGGCGGCGACGGCCGGACCGGCGGGCGGTCTCGTGGGTGGTACCTGGTGAGCGACGGCGGGCTGACGATCGTCGGAGGCGGGCGCCCCGACGTCGTCGACACCGCGGAGATGCACCGGGCGGGGACGATGCTCGACCGCGTCGCCGACCACCTCGACGTCGCCGACCGCGCGCTCGCGGTCGCAGTCGACACCGCTCGGCCCGCGCTCCTGACTGCCGAGGGCAAGGCCGCGTCCGCCGCGCTCCACGCCGTTCGGGAGGGGCCCGCGTCGCCGCGTCGCTGGGCGGACGAGGCACGAGCCCTGGGGCGTCGCGTCCGTGCCGCGGTCGTCACCTATGACTCGGCCGAGTCCGGGGTGCACCGGCTGATGCGCGTCGTCGTCGGCGGCGAGCCGGTGCTCGACGCGCTGCTCCCTGCGCTGCCGCTGGTCCGTCCGCTGCTCGGTGTCGCCGCCGCCGGCGTGGCCTCGGTCGCGGTGCGTGCCGTCGCGCTCGACACCGCCGTGCGCGCTGCGTGGGCGTGGCCGTCGGGTCGCGCCGACGACGTGGTGCGCGAGCGCATGCGGGCCCTTCAGCGGCTCACCGCCGTGCTCGTGGCCGACGGGCGGGCCGAGCTGTTGACCCTCGGGCTCGCGACCACGCTCCTCGGGCCGACGGCCTCACGCGTGCCACCGGACCTGCGGGTGCCCATGCTCGTCCGGCGGCTCGCGTGGCTCCTGCCCGAGCCGAGCCCCACGGTCGTCGTGCCGCGCGTGGGTGCGGCGCAGCTCCCCGTGCCCCGGGACCTCGCCATGGTCGTCGCGAACATCGCGCTCAGCTATCGCGACGGGTCGGTGGCGGCGGTGCCAGGGACGCCGGACGGCACGGTCTCGATCCAGCGGCTCGTCAAGCCCGACGGTTCGGTGTCGTGGGTCGTCGAGATCCCGGGGACGCAGTCGCCCTCGCTGAACGGGGTCAACCCGATGGACGCCGGGACGGACGCGCTGCTCGAGGCAGATCTGCCGGAGTCGATGACGCCGGCGGTGATCGAGGCGATGCGGCTCGCGGGCATCCGGGAGGACGACCCCGTGATGCTCGCGGGCCACAGCCAGGGCGGGATGGTCGCGACCAGTGTGGCCACGGCCCTCGCGGGGACCTACCGGATCGCCGCCGTGCTGACGGTCGGGTCGCCGGACATCCCACGCGGACCGATGCCTGCGGGGGTCCAGGTGCTGCACGTCCGCGACAGCGGGGACATCGCGCCGCAGAGCGACGGGCGGCCCGACCGCGGGTCGCGGAACGTCCGCGTCGTCACGGGCGACGCCCAGGAGGCGGGAGCACCGGCGGTCCGGAACCTCGTCGAGGCGCACAGCGTCGCCCGGTACGTGCGCCTGACCGAGGCCGTCGAGGCCGAGCTCGACGACCCCCAGCTCCGCGACTTCGCGCGAGCCGCGGAGACGGTGCTCGGACCGCCGGGCACCACCGCGACGACCCTCCAGTTCGTCGCCACGCGCGACCCGGACGTCGTCGCCACCGACCCGCTCACCGGGCTGCCACGCCCCGACCGGCTGGCGCAGGGCGGCCCGCTGACCGCGCCGCCGGGGAGGTCCGGATGAGGCCGGCCGCGCCGCAGGCGCCGCAGACCGCAGCCCTCGGCAGAGGGACGACCACAGCGTCCGTGGTGCCGAGGGGTCAGTCCCGGTCGCCGGGGACGATGACCGAGAGGACGAAGCTCACGATGGAGATGATCAGCGCCCCCAGCACGGCGGTGCCGAAGTTGTCGATGCGCAGGCCCCAGCTCGTCTGCTCCGTGATCCACGCGGTGAGCATGAGCATCAGGGCGTTCACGACCAGCGTGAACAGGCCGAGCGTCAGGATGTACAGGGGGATCGACAGGAACGCGACGATCGGCTTCACCACCGCGTTGACGATCCCGAAGACGAGCGCGATGAGCAGGATGATCGCCACCTGCTCGAGGTTGGAGTCGGCACCGACGATCGTCAGGCCCGACAGGACGAGGGTCGCGAGCCAGATCGCGACGCCGTTGATCAGCACCCTCACCACGAACGACATGCGTCGATCCTGCCATCGGCACCCGCTCGCGTGCGCCTTGTCGGAGCGGCTCGTCGGGTCGGGACGCGCCACCGGGCGACGTCACGCCACGCGGCTCGCCGTGGTGTTGGCGGCGACAGCCGCGTTGACGGCATGCACAGGACCCGCGCCGACCGCGAGCACCGATGCGTCGACGGCGCTTGTCGCGACTGCCGCGCCGACCCGCGACGCGCCGACCCGTGACGCGTCGCGGCGACCTGCGCGGCCTGAGCGGACGACGTCCGGCGAGTCATCGACGGAACGCGTCCTGCCCGGCCGGGCGGCTCCCGCGCCGGAGCAGCCCGCCGCGATGGCCGTCGGCGACAGCACCGGAGCCCTCGCGGCCGTCGAGCACGTCCTCGTCCTCTGGACGCACGCGCGGACGACGGGCTCCGTCGCGGCGCTGGAGGGGACGTACGCGGACACGTGCGGCATCTGCGTCGAGGTCGCCGAACGGGTCGTCACGCTCGCCGCGAGCGGCATCACCGAGGTGGACGGTGGGCTGACGCTCGTCGACCCGGCGACGACCGAAGCCGTCCCGGGATCGTGGTACGCGGTCACCGCAGTGCTGGTCGAGGACGACGCACAGCTCGTGGACGCTGACGGGGCGGCGGTCGGCGGCGTCATCGACGGCGGTCGGTACGACATGCTCGCCACGCTCAGCTGGTACGAGGGGACGTGGCGCGTCGAGTCGATGACCCTGTACGCGACGACGTCGTGACGCTCACCGTGGGTCCGGACCGAGGGTCGCGTCGTCTCCGGGCGGCGCTCAGCGGCGGTGGGCGTCCGCCGCGACCTCGAGGAACAGGTCCGTCGCCTCGGGCTCGCCGACGCTCACGCGGACGCCGTCGCCCGCGAACGGGCGGACGAGCACCCCCGCGCGCGTGCAGCGCTCCGCGAACGACGAGGCGTGGTCGCCGAGGGGCAGCCACACGAAGTTCGCCTGCGAGTCGGGGACCGTCCAGCCCTGCGCACGCAGCCCGTCGAGCATGCGCGTGCGCTCGGCGACGATCGCGTCGACGCGGTGCAGCAGCTCGTCACGGGCCCGCAGCGACGCGAGCGCGGCGAGCTGCGCGACGTGCGAGACGCCGAACGGCGTCGACGCCGCGCGGATCCCCGTCGCCAGGCGAGGGCGGGCCACCGCGAAGCCGACCCGCAGACCGGCCAGGCCGTAGGCCTTCGAGAACGTGCGCAGGAGGACGACGTTGGGGTGCTCCGCGAACACCGCGAGCCCGTCGGCGGCACGGTCGTCGCGGACGAACTCGACGTACGCCTCGTCGACGACCACGAGGACGTGCGACGGGACGGCCGCGAGGAAGCCCGCGAGCTCGTCGGCGTGCACCGCCGGGCCTGTCGGGTTGTTCGGCGTGCAGACCAGCACGGCCTTGGTCCGCGGCGTCACGGCCTTCGCCATCGCCTCGAGGTCGAGCCGCCCGTCGGCACCGACGGGGACGCGCACGCCTTCCGCCCCGGCGAGCGAGACCGCGATCGGGTACGCCTCGAACGACCGCCACGGGAAGACGACCTCGTCGCCCGCCTCGCACACCGCGGTGAGCACGTGACCGAGGGCCGCGACCGAGCCGCAGCCCGTGACGACGTTCTCCGGGGCGACGCCGAGCGACGTCGCGATCGCCTCGACCAGCTCGGTCGCGTACATGTCCGGGTACCGGTTGGCGTCGACGGCCGCGTCCGCGATCGCCGCGACGACGGACGGCAGCGGGGGGTACGGGTTCTCGTTCGACGACAGCTTGTACGCGGCCGCGCCGACGGGGGCGCGAGCCCCGGGGACGTACGGCGGGAGGTCGGCGAGGGCCTTGCGCAGCGGGACTCGGCTCACGGCTCCAGCATGCCACCGGGTCGCAGGCCACCCGACGCCGACGGGCCGGTCGGCGAGACGGCATGCAGGTGGGACGACGGTCGGGAAGGAGCGAGCGCGGGATCCGGGCAGGTGAGGGCGAGCGAGCGGGTCCCGGGATGAGGGCGAGCAGGCGGGACGGCGACCTCGTCAGGCGATGGAGCGGCGGCGGACCGAGGCGCGGACGGTCGGGCGGGCGGGCTGGGCGTGCGGCAGGGCGACGCGCGGCCGGCTCCGGAGCTCCTCGGGCGTCGGCGTGGGCAGGCGGTCCTGGAGGTGGGCGAGCACCTCCATGAGGTTCGCGATGTCCCCCTCGACCGAGTCGTCGTCGCTCTCCCCGGCAGGGATGCGCACGGTCACGCGGGCGGTGGGAGCTGAGGCATGTCCGGCGCGGGTGACGTCCTGTTCGACGTGGTCGGACGCCGGGGCGCCCGCCTCGGTGGGGGTCATGGCGGCGGGGTCGCCCGACCAGGGCGTCGCTGGGAGCGGTGCGTGCGTGACCGTCACGCCGAGCGCCGTCAGGAAGGCGGTCGCGCGGTGGACGGTGAGAGCTCGGTCCTCGAGCTCGAGGGCGGTCAGGGCGAGCCGCACGTCGTGCTCGGACACGACGTGCGCGGCCGCGACTGCGGGGGAGGAGTCCGGTGGCGTGGTGGTGCCGCCGGTCGTGCCGGTCTCGTCGTCGCGCATCGTCGGGCCCCTTCCCGCGGTGGCGCTCACCGCCTCACCCCTGTCATCGGCTGGTCACGGGGGGTTCTGTGAGGACGCGACCGGCTGAAAACCGCCGAGGGGGTCTGTAGGGGTTCCACAACGCGTCCGGACGAGCCTTGTTCGTCGGGTTCGCGGGCAACCTACGCATGCGTAGCCTACGCTGACGTAGGTTCGAGCCAACGACCCGGACTGCCCGACCACGAGCGGCCACCGCCGCCGGCGTGAAGGAGAACCGCGTGAGCCAGACCAGCCCGCCGACCGACGACGGTCTCGTCCAGCTGCTGACTCCCACGGGTGAGCGTGTCCCGCACCCCGACCTCGACGCCCGCGTCGCGCACCTTGACGCCGACGGCCTGCGCGCGCTGTACCGCGACATGGTGCTCGTCCGCCGCTTCGACACCGAGGCGACGTCGCTGCAGCGTCAGGGGGAGCTCGCCCTCTTCGCGCAGGGCCTCGGTCAGGAGGCCGCGCAGATCGGCTCGGCGCACGCGATGAGCCCGCGCGACCACGTCTTCCCGAGCTACCGCGAGCACGGCGTCGCGCACGCCCGCGGTGTCGACCTCGCGCAGGTGCTGCGCCTGTTCCGCGGCATCGACCACGGCGGCTGGGACCCGGTCGCCCACGGCTTCCACCTGTACACGCTGGTGATCGGCTCGCACACGCTGCACGCGACGGGCTACGCGATGGGCCTGCAGCGCGACGGCCTGGTCGGCACGGGCGACCCGGACCGGGACGCGGCGGTCGTCGTCTACTTCGGCGACGGCGCGACGTCGCAGGGCGACGTCAACGAGGCGCTCGTCTTCGCCGCCGTGAACAACGCGCCCGTCGTGTTCTTCTGCCAGAACAACCAGTGGGCCATCTCCGAGCCGACGACCAAGCAGGCGCGCGTGCCGCTCGCCGACCGCGGACCCGGGTTCGGTGTCCCGTCGGTGCGCGTCGACGGCAACGACGTCCTCGCGACCTACGCCGTCACGCAGCAGGCGCTCGAGCGCGCGCGCACCGGCGGCGGCCCGACGTTCGTCGAGGCGTTCACCTACCGCATGGGCGCGCACACCACGTCGGACGACCCCACGCGCTACCGGTCCAGCGCGGAGGAGGAGTACTGGCGCCGCCGCGACCCGATCGACCGCCTGCGGCTGCACCTCGAGCAGCTCGGTGAGCTGTCGGCGGAGTTCGTCGAGCAGGTCGCTGACGAGGCCGACGCGCTCGGCGAGCGCATCCGCACCGAGGTGCGGGCGATGGGACGCCCGTCGTCGGCGTCGATGTTCGAGCACGTCTACGCCACGCCGCACTCCGTCGTCGAGGGCGAGCGGGCCTGGTTCGAGCGGTACGAGGCGTCGTTCACGGACGCCGGCCAGTCGCGGGAAGGGAGCCACCGGTGAGCACGACCACGACCGAGGTGCGCGCGGCGGACGCCGGCACCCGCGGCACGCAGCGTCTGACGTTCGCGAAGGCCATCAACCTGGGCCTGCGACGCGCGCTCGAGAACGACCCCCGCGTGCTGCTCATGGGCGAGGACATCGGCAAGCTCGGCGGCGTCTTCCGCGTGACGGACGGCCTGCAGAAGGACTTCGGCGAGGACCGCGTCGTCGACACGCCGCTCGCGGAGTCCGGCATCGTCGGCACCGCGATCGGCCTGGCACTGCGTGGCTACCGCCCGGTGTGCGAGATCCAGTTCGACGGCTTCGTCTTCCCCGCGTTCGACCAGATCACGACGCAGCTGTCGAAGATGCACTACCGCTCGCAGGGCCGCCTGACGCTGCCCGTCGTCATCCGCATCCCGTACGGCGGGGGCATCGGCGCGGTCGAGCACCACTCCGAGTCGCCCGAGGTCCTGTTCGCGCACACCGCAGGCCTGCGCGTCGTCAGCCCGTCCAGCCCGGTCGAGGCGTACCGGATGATCCAGCAGTCGATCACGTCGCCCGACCCGGTGATCTTCTTCGAGCCCAAGGGCCGCTACTGGGAGAAGGGCGACGTCGACCTGGACGCGCCCGCCGACGGCCCGCTGCTCGACAAGGCGCGGATCGTGCGCGCGGGCACCGACGTCACCGTCGTGGCGTACGGGCCGACCGTGCAGACCGCGCTCAAGGCCGCCGAGGCCGCCGCCGCCGAGGGCACGAGCGTCGAGGTCGTCGACCTGCGCGCGCTGTCCCCGCTCGACACCGCGACCGTCGCCGAGTCGGTCCGCCGCACCGGCCGCTGCGTCGTCGTGCACGAGGCCCCCGTGCTGTACGGGACGGGCGGCGAGGTCGCGGCCCGCATCACCGAGGAGTGCTTCTACCACCTGCAGGCGCCGGTGCTGCGCGTCGGCGGGTTCCACGCGCCGTACCCGGTCGCGAAGGTCGAGCACGACTACCTGCCCGGTCTCGACCGGGTCCTGGACGCCGTCGAGCGCGCACTCGCGTTCTGACGGCTCTGCCCGCGCCGCTGCGTCGCCACCCCTGACGCGGCGGCGCGGGCTCACCCGACCCGCTCGCCGACCGCCCCCGTCCGAGGAGGACCCGCACGTGCCGACCTACCAGCAGTTCCCGCTGCCCGACGCGGGCGAGGGCCTGACCGAGGCCGAGATCGTCGCGTGGCACGTGGCGGTCGGGGACGCCGTCGAGGTCAACCAGACCATCGTCGAGATCGAGACGGCGAAGTCGCTCGTCGACCTGCCCAGCCCGTGGACGGGTGTCGTCTCGGCGATCCTCGTGGAACCCGGGCAGACGGTCGACGTCGGCACCCCGATCATCGAGATCGACACCGACCCGACGGGCGAGCCACCCGCGCCCGGTTCGGGGCGCGGCGGCGCGATCGAGCACGGGCACCGCGGCGGCGGCGACCGGCACGCGGGCGTCGAGCCGGGCGGTGCCGACGAGGTCGCGGCGGTGCGCGAGCAGGCCGAGGCGGCGCGACGTGCGGCGGAGCAGCAGGCGCGTGAGGAGTACGCCGCGGGACTCGACG
>NZ_BHYL01000102.1:18080-18199 GCF_003851725.1 Cellulomonas algicola
CCGCGGCGGCGCGGGCTCACCCGACCCGCTCGCCGACCGCCCCCGTCCGAGGAGGACCCGCACGTGCCGACCTACCAGCAGTTCCCGCTGCCCGACGCGGGCGAGGGCCTGACCGAGGC
>NZ_BHYL01000103.1 GCF_003851725.1 Cellulomonas algicola
CCCTCGCGGCGCTCGACAGCCCGCACGCGCCCGGCTCGCGCCCCGCGGCGGTGCCCGACGACGGCGGGCCCGGGCCCGCGTCGGTCGCGCCGCGGGACGTCGACGGAGCGGTCGTGGCCGTGTGGGGGCCGACCGGTGCTCCGGGACGCACGACCGTCGCGGTCAACCTCGCGGCCGAGCTGGCCGCGTCGAGCGGCACGACCCTGCTGGTCGACGCGGACACCTACGGGGGTAGCGTCGCGCAGGTCGTCGGGCTGCTCGACGAGGCGCCGGGCCTCGCGGCGGCGGCGCGCGCGGCCGCCCAGGGGACGCTCGACCTGCACCAGCTCGCCCGCCTCGCGCCCGTGCTCGCGCCCGACCTGCGGGTGCTGTCCGGCGTCTCGCGCGCGGACCGTTGGCCCGAGCTCCCCGCGTCGTCGCTGGACGTGGTCTGGTCCGTCGCGCGCGGACTGGCGCTGTGGACGGTCGTGGACTGCGGGTTCTGCCTCGAGTCGGACGAGGTGCTGACCTTCGACACGCGCGCCCCGCAGCGCAACGGCGCCACGATCAGCGCCCTCGAGGCCGCCGACGTCGTCGTGGTCGTGGGCGCAGCCGACCCCGTGGGCATCCAGCGCCTGGTGCGCGGGCTCGGCGAGCTCACCGACCTCGGCCTCGGCTCGACGCGCGTGGTCGTCGTCAACCGGGTGCGGGCGTCGGTCGCCGGCCCGCGACCGGGAGAGGCCGTCGCCGGGGCTCTCGCGCGCTACGCCGGCGTGACGGACGCGCACCTGGTCCCGGACGACCGCCCGGCGCTCGACGCCGCGCTCCTCGAGGCGCGGACGCTGCGCGAGGCCGTGCCCGGCTCCCCGGCCCGTCGGGCCCTCGCCGGCGTCGCCGCGCGGGTGCACGCGACCGTCCGCGCGCCCGTCGGCGTCCGGGAGGTGGTCGCGCACTGACCCGGACTGCCCGGCACGGTCCGCCGGCCCGGGCGTCGTCGGGCTCGACCGTGCCGCGGACTGCTGGTCCGACCGGGGCGTCGCCGTCGACGAGGGCCTCGTCCGTCCGACCACCCCGGCGGCCGCCGGGCGGGGCGTCGCCGGACACGGCCTGACGGGCTCGGGCAGACTGGCCCGGTGCGTGTCTACGTCCCCGCGACCCTCGACGAGATCCCCGGCCCGCTGACGGCGAGGACGGCGCACGCGGTGACACCCGCGCTGCGGTCCGCGCTGCCCGACGAGGACGACGAGACCGTCGAGTTCGTCGCCCAGCTCACGGCGGCCGACGACGCGCTCGACCTGCTCAGGGCACGGCCTGACGCACCGCGGCTGCGTGTCGTCGTGTCGGTCGACGTGCCGGACGCGTCGGTCGCGGCGGTGACCGACGACGGCGCCCCACCGAGCGCCGTCCGACTCGTCGTGGACGTCGCCGCCACGGACGTGGCCTGCGCGCACGTCGACGAGCCCGAGGCGCGGCCGGACGTGGTCGCCGCTCTGGCCGGCGACGGGGAGGCGCGCGAGAGGCTCGAGGAGCGCGACCTGCTCTGGTACGACGCGTCCGAGCTGGGGGCGATCCCGCGCTGAACGCGTGGCGTTCGTCACGAACGACGCCACGGGCAGGGGCCGGTTGGACCGGCACGCCACGCCTCGGGTAATGTTCACCGCCGGTACGACGTCCGGACGACGCCGTGGCGGCCTTCGGGTGGCCCGGTCGAACGCCGGGGGTTATACCCCATGGGGTATGGTGTAATTGGCAGCACGACTGATTCTGGTTCAGTTAGTCTAGGTTCGAGTCCTGGTACCCCAGCGCGAGCACCGCTGATCGGGTGGTCCGAGTCCTTCGGAACATCGGGTAAAGTGTTCACTCGGTAAGCGGGGCCTCCGGGCCTCGTGTGCTGACAGGCCCCCGTTGTGTAGCGGCCTAGCACGCCGCCCTCTCACGGCGGTAGCGCCGGTTCGAATCCGGTCGGGGGTACGTCAAGGCCCGGTCACCTCGGTGACCGGGCCTTCGTCGTTCCCGGGACCTGGCCGCGTTCCCGGGACCTTGGCCGCGTTCCCGCGACCCGGCCACGCCGGGCGTCCGGGCCCTTCCCGTCGCGCGCTCGTCGCCGGCGTCGCCGCCGACGCGAGGACCGCGCTCGCCACGGCCGCGAGGACCGCGCTCGCCACGGCCGCGAGGACCGCGCTCGCCACGACCGCGAGGACCGCGCTCGCCGCACACGCGAGGACCCCCTCGCGGCCGGCTCGCGAGGGGGTCCGTGGACGGGGGAGCGGGTGTCACTCGGCGGTGCGGCGCAGGACCTCGGTCAGGCGGTTCGCGGCGGAGACGACGGCGGCGGCGTGCAGCCGCCCGGGCTGGCGCGAGAGGCGCTCGAGCGGCCCGGAGACGGACACGGCGGCCACGACGCGGCCCGACGGCCCGCGCACGGGGGCGGACACGGACGCGACGCCGACCTCGCGCTCGGACACGGACTGCGCCCAGCCGCGGCGGCGGACGCCGGACAGGATCGTCGCGGTGAACTTGGCGCCCTGCAGCCCGCGGTGGAGCCGGTCGGGCTCCTCCCACGCGAGCAGGATCTGCGCGGCGGAGCCGGCCTGCATCGTGAGGGTCGCGCCGACCGGGATCGAGTCGCGCAGGCCGATCGGGCGCTCGGCCGCGGCGACGCAGATGCGCATGTCGCCCTGGCGGCGGTAGAGCTGCGCGGACTCGCCGGTGTGGTCGCGCAGCGCGGCGAGCACGGGGCTCGCGGCGGCGAGCAGGCGGTCCTCGCCGGCGGCCGTGGCGAGCTCGGACAGGCGCGGTCCGAGCACGAAGCGGCCCTGCATGTCGCGCGCGACGAGCCGGTGGTGCTCGAGGGCGACGGCCAGTCGGTGGGCGGTGGGGCGGGCAAGATGGGTGGCGGTCACGAGCTGTGCGAGCGTCGCCGGGCCCGCCTCGAGAGCGCTGAGAACCGACGCGGCCTTGTCCAGGACGCCGACTCCGCTAGAGTTGTCCATAGGTCGATATTGGCGTCTCGGAGGCTGAGACGCAAGCAGGCAGGCAACAGGAACCGGGAACACCCCCCACCCGGACGAACAAGAAGAGGACCGAGAACATGGCCGGCACGTTGGCGGAGAAGGTCTGGGACGCGCACGTCGTGCGACGTGGCACCGAGGGCGCACCCGACCTGCTCTACATCGACCTGCACCTGGTGCACGAGGTCACCAGCCCGCAGGCGTTCGAAGGGCTGCGGCTGGCCGGACGCCAGGTCCGCCGCCCCGACCTCACGCTCGCGACGGAGGACCACAACACCCCGACGCTCGACATCGACCGGCCGATCGCCGACACGACGAGCCGCACCCAGATCGAGACGCTGCGCCGCAACGCCGCGGAGTTCGGCGTCCGCATCCACTCGCTGGGCGACGCCGACCAGGGCATCGTCCACCAGGTCGGTCCGCAGCTCGGGCTCACCCAGCCCGGCCTGACCGTCGTCTGCGGCGACTCGCACACGTCGACGCACGGCGCGTTCGGCGCGCTCGCGTTCGGCATCGGCACGAGCGAGGTCGAGCACGTGCTCGCGACCCAGACGCTCCCGCTCGCGCCGTTCAAGACCATGGCGATCACGGTGAACGGTCAGCTGCCCCCGGGCGCGACCAGCAAGGACATCATCCTCGCGATCATCGCCAAGATCGGGACCGGCGGCGGCCAGGGCTACGTGCTGGAGTACCGCGGCGAGGCGATCCGCTCGCTGTCGATGGAAGCCCGCATGACGATCTGCAACATGTCGATCGAGGCGGGCGCGCGCGCCGGCATGATCGCGCCCGACGAGACGACGTTCGAGTACCTGAAGGGTCGCCCGCACGCGCCCGAGGGGGCCGACTGGGACGCCGCCGTCGAGTACTGGCGCACGCTGCGCACCGACGACGACGCGACGTTCGACGAGGAGGTCGTCCTCGAGGCGGCGGACCTCGAGCCGTTCGTCACGTGGGGCACGAACCCGGGCCAGGGTCTGCCGCTGTCGGCGGCCGTCCCGGTGCCCGAGCAGATCGCCGACGCGAACGAGCGCGTCGCCGCCGAGCGCGCGATCGAGTACATGGGTCTCACGCCGGGTCAGCCGCTGCGCGAGATCAAGGTCGACACGGTCTTCATCGGCTCGTGCACCAACGGCCGCATCGAGGACCTGCGCTCGGTCGCCAAGGTCGTCCAGGGCAAGCACAAGGCCGACGACGTGCGCGTCCTGGTGGTCCCGGCGTCGGCGCGCGTCCGGCTCCAGGCCGAGGCCGAGGGGCTCGACAAGATCTTCCTCGACTTCGGTGCCGAGTGGCGCAACGCCGGCTGCTCGATGTGCCTCGGCATGAACCCCGACCAGCTCGCGCCGGGGGAGCGCTCGGCGTCCACGTCGAACCGCAACTTCGAGGGTCGTCAGGGCAAGGGCGGGCGCACGCACCTCGTGTCGCCGCTCGTCGCCGCCGCGACCGCCATCCGCGGCACGCTCTCGTCGATCTCGGACCTCGGCGAGGACCCGAGGGCGTTCGACGGCAGCCCGCTCACGGACCTCCAGTCGGTCTGACCCGACCCGCGATCGCAGAAGGAAGCACCGTCATGGAGAAGTTCACCCAGCACACCGGCATCGGGGTCCCGCTGCGCCGCAGCAACGTCGACACCGACCAGATCATCCCGGCCGTCTACCTCAAGCGCGTCACGCGCACCGGGTTCGAGGACGCGCTGTTCGCGGCGTGGCGCGGCGACCCGGAGTTCCTGCTCAACCAGGACGCGTACAGGAACGGCTCGGTCCTCGTGGCCGGTCCGGACTTCGGCACCGGTTCGTCCCGCGAGCACGCCGTGTGGGCGCTCAAGGACTACGGGTTCCGCGTCGTGATCTCGGCGCGGTTCGCGGACATCTTCCGCGGCAACTCGGGCAAGCAGGGCCTCCTCGCCGCGCAGGTCGCGCAGGAGGACATCGAGCTCATCTGGAAGATCCTCGAGACCCGCCCGGGCACCGAGGTGACCGTGGACCTCGAGTCTCGGACCGTCACGTGCGACGACGTCGTGGTGCCGTTCCAGGTCGACGACTACACGCGTTGGCGGCTGCTCGAGGGTCTCGACGACATCGGCCTGACGCTGCAGCACGCGGACGAGATCAGCGAGTTCGAGCAGACGCGTGAGCCGTGGCGCCCGCGCACGCTGCCCGCGAAGCACCTGCCGCCGGTCGAGATCAAGGCCGCGCGCCCCGTGCCGGTCACGATCGGCCGACCGGACTGAGGTCACGCGCACCGCACGCCCCGGAGGCCGGTGGGACCGTCGACGACGTCCCGCCGGCCTCCGGCGCGTCCGGACGCCTCGCCCGGACCACCACCCGTCCGTGCAGGGCGGGCCGGGCATCCGGGGGGCGAACGGGACGAACGTCACGCATCCGCGCCCAGGGATGGCTACCGTGAGCCCCAGGCCCTCGGGAAGAAGAGGCGCACCGCCGCGGTTCTCCCCTCGGGCCGGGTCCACGAGTCGCCCGACGGACGTCGTCCGTGCGCGGTGGGCCGGTTGTGAAGGTTTGGGGCCGGGCGGCGCGACGCGCCGCGTCCGGTCAGGAGCACGCCTCGGCGTGGGAGACGATGAGGACCATGAGCGATCTGCTGTACGTCAACGGGGGCAACCCCCTGTCGGGCGAGATCACCGTCCGCGGTGCGAAGAACTTCGTCTCCAAGGCGATGGTGGCGGCGCTGCTCGGCGAGACGCCGAGCGTGCTGCGCAACGTCCCGCAGATCCGCGACGTGGCCGTGGTGACCGGGCTGCTCGAGCTGCACGGCGTGAAGGTCGACGCCGACGCGGACGCGGGCGTCCTGCACCTCGACCCGACCGACGTCGAGAGCGCGCACGTCGCCGACATCGACGCGCACGCGGGCTCGAGCCGCATCCCGATCCTGTTCTGCGGGCCGCTGCTGCACCGCCTGGGGGAGGCGTTCATCCCCGACCTGGGCGGCTGCCGCATCGGCGACCGGCCGATCAACTTCCACCTCGACATCCTGCGGCAGTTCGGCGCGGTCGTGGACAAGCAGGACAACGGGATCCACATCCGGGCGCCGCGCCGTCTGCAGGGCACCAAGATCGCGCTCCCGTACCCGAGCGTCGGCGCCACCGAGCAGCTGCTGCTGACGGCGGTCCGCGCCGAGGGGATCACCGAGCTCGCGGGCGCGGCGATCGAGCCCGAGATCATGGACCTCATCAACGTCCTGCAGAAGATGGGCGCGATCATCTCGGTCGACACCGACCGTGTGATCCGCATCGAGGGCGTCGACCGGCTCGTCGGCTTCCAGCACACCGCGCTCGCGGACCGCATCGAGGCGGCGTCGTGGGCGTCGGCCGCGCTCGCGACGGGCGGCGACGTGTACGTCCGTGGCGCGACGCAGCCCGAGATGACGACGTTCCTCAACACGTTCCGCAAGGTCGGCGGCGAGTTCCACGTCGACGACGACGGCATCCGGTTCTTCCACCCGGGCGGCGACCTGCGGTCGATCACGCTCGAGACGGACGTCCACCCCGGCTTCATGACGGACTGGCAGCAGCCGCTCGTGGTCGCGCTCACGCAGGCGAAGGGCCTGTCGATCGTGCACGAGACGGTGTACGAGAACCGGTTCGGCTTCGTCGACGCGCTCGTCGGCATGGGCGCGACGATCCAGGTCTACAAGGAGTGCCTGGGCGGCCGGCCGTGCCGGTTCGGGCAGCGCAACTTCTTCCACTCGGCGGTCATCAGCGGCCCGACGCCGCTGGCCGCGGCCGACATCGAGGTGCCCGACCTGCGCGGCGGGTTCAGCCACCTCATCGCGGCCCTCACCGCGAAGGGCACGTCGGCCGTCCGGGGCATCAGCCTCATCGACCGCGGGTACGAGCGGTTCACGCAGAAGCTCGAGGCGCTGGGCGCCGAGTTCAGCCGCGACTGAGTCCCGGTAGCATCCCCTCCCGTGCCGCCGCCGCCGAACTCGCCCCGCGCCTTCCGCGTCGTCGCCTTCATCCTGCGCCCGCCGCTGCTCGCCATGACGAAGCGCGACTGGCGCGGCGTGGAGCACATGCCGCGCGACCGTGGCTTCATCGTCGCGTCGAACCACATGACGAACATCGACCCGCTGACGTTCGCGCACTTCCTGTGGGACAACGGCTTCACGCCGAAGATCCTCGCGAAGGCGTCGCTGTTCAAGGTCCCCGTGGTCGGCAAGGTGCTGCTCGCGACCGGCCAGATCCCCGTGCACCGCAACACGGCGGCGGCCGGGGAGTCGCTGCAGTCGGCCATCGCGGCGATCGACGACGGGGCGTGTGTCGCGGTCTTCCCCGAGGGGACGCTCACGCGTGACCCGGAGCTGTGGCCCATGGTCGGCAAGACGGGTGTCGCGCGGCTCGCGCTGACGACCCGCGCACCCGTCATCCCCGTCGCGCAGTGGGGTCCGCAGAACCTGCTCGGCCGCTACAAGAAGCTGCTCAAGCCGATCCCGGCGAAGAAGGTCTCCGTCGTCGCCGGGCCGCCGGTCGACCTCGACGACCTGTACGACCGGCCGCAGGACAACGCGACGCTGCGCGAGGCGACCGAGCGCGTCATGGCCGCCATCACCACGCTGCTCGAGGACCTGCGTGCCGAGCAGGCGCCGACGGTCCGCTACGACATGCGCAAGCCGAACGTCCCGCGCGACGCGAGCGCGGGCGGGGACGCCGCACCGCGTCCGGAGGTTCCGTGACGGCCGACCTGCTGCCGCCCGACGAGCCCGCGGCCCCGCGGCTGCGCGCGACCGTCCTCGGCGCGGGGAGCTGGGGCACGACGTTCGCCGCCGTGATGGCCGACGCGGGCTGCGACGTGACGGTCTGGGGCCGCGACGAGAAGACCTGCCGCCAGATCGCCGACGAGCACCGCAACGAGGCGTACCTGCCGGGCGTCGAGCTGCCGTGGCGCATCACGGCGACGACCGACGCGCACGCCGCGGTCCGAGGCGCCGACGTCGTCGCCGTCGCCGTGCCCTCGCAGCAGGCCCGCACGGTGCTCGAGCCGCTGCGCGACGCCGTCGGGCCGCGCACGGTCGTCGTGTCGCTCATGAAGGGGGTCGAGCTCTCGACCGACCAGCGCATGAGCGAGGTCGTCGCCGAGGCCCTGGCGATCGACGCGTCCCGCGTGGCCGTCGTCTCGGGCCCGAACCTCGCGCGGGAGATCGCGCGCCGGCAGCCGACCGCGACCGTCATCGCCTCGACGAGCGACGAGACCGCCCGCCTGGTGGCGCGCGCGTGCGCGTCGGCGTACTTCCGCCCCTACACGAACCCCGACGTCGTCGGCGTCGAGCTCTGCGGCGCCGTGAAGAACGTCATCGCGCTCGCGGTCGGCATCTCGCAGGGGCGTGGCCTCGGCTACAACACGATGGCGACGGTCATCACGCGCGGCCTCGTCGAGATCACGCGCCTCGGGCTCGCGCTCGGGGCCGACGCCGAGACGTTCCCGGGCCTCGCGGGCATGGGCGACCTCATGGCGACGTGCGCGTCGCCGGACTCGCGCAACCACACGCTCGGCGGTCACATCGGTCGTGGCATGACGCTCGACGAGGCGATCGCCGCGACCGGCGGGACCGCCGAGGGCGTGAAGTCGTGCCGGTCGGTGCTGGAGCTCGCGACGTCGCTCGGCGTCGAGATGCCCATCACGCACGCCGTGGTGCGCGTCCTGCACGAAGGGCTGCCCGTCGACCAGCTCGCCCCGCTGCTGCTCGCACGCCCGCACAAGGCCGAGGGTGCCTGACCGGACTCACGTGCGCGCGCGAGCGCGTCACGCCGCGCCCGGACGGGTCACGGGCGTCCCGGCACCGACGGGCGTGCCCCGCGGCCTGCGGGGGACGCCGGGTACCGACCGGGCGCGGTCCCGTCAGCCGGACGTCGCGGCGTCCAGCGCCTGCGCGAGATCGCGCCACAGGTCCTCGACGTCCTCGATCCCGACGGACAGCCGCAGCAGGTCCTCGGGCACGGTGACCGTCTCGAGCGGGAAGCGGCGCCGCCGCTCGAGGCTCGACTCGACGCCGCCGAGGCTCGTCGCGGGCACCCAGAGCCGCACCGCCGCGACCAGCGCCTCGGCCGCCGCGACCCCACCGCGCGGTCGTAGGCCGATGATCGAGCCGAAGCCGTCCATCTGCGCCGCGGCACGCGCGTGCCCGGGGTCGTCGGGCAGGCTCGGGTGGCGCACCTGCGCGATGCCCGGGTGGGCGGCGAGGCGGCGGGCGATCTCGGCGGCGTTCGCCTGCGACCGCTCGACGCGCAGCGCGAGGGTCCGCAGGCCGCGCAGCGCGAGCCACGCCTCCGTGGGTCCGGCGATCGCGCCGTGGACCGTACGGTGCCGGCGGAGCGCGGTGTGCACCGCCGGGTCGTCCGCGAGCGCGGCGCCGAGCACGACGTCGGAGTGGCCCGCGAGGTACTTGGTCACCGAGTGCACGACGACGTCCGCGCCCAGCGTGAGGGGCCGCTGACCGAGCGGCGTCGCGAACGTGTTGTCGACCGCCACGAGCGCGCCGACGGCGTGAGCAGCCTCGACGAGCGCGGGCACGTCGGCGACCTCGAGCATCGGGTTGGTGGGCGACTCGACCCACAGCATCGCCGCGGGCGTGCCGTCGCCCTGGACGGCCGCGACCACCGCGTCGGTGTCGTCGATGTCGACCGGGACGACCTCGAGGCCCGAGCGCGCGGCGAGGTCCTGCGCGTGCACGAGCGTCACGTTGTACGCGTGCCGGGGCGCGACGACCCGCCCGCCGGGCGGCACGAGGGACAGCGCCGCCGCGATCGCCGCCATGCCCGACCCGAAGAGCAGGGCCGGCCGCGTCGAGCGCTCGAGCGCGCCGAGCGTCTGCTCGAACGGGTGCCACGTCTCGGTGTCCGCCCGCGCGTAGAACAGCTCGCCGTCGGGCACCTCGCCCTGCGAGACGTACGTCGAGGACAGCACGATCGGCGGGTTTACCGGGGCGGCCTGCGTGCGGGCCGGGCGGCCGGAGCTGACGACGAGCGTGGCGGGGGACAGGGGCAGAGCGTCGGGCATGGCGCCACGGTACGCGTCCGTCCGACGACCGACCGGCACCGTCCGGAGCGGCGGCCTGCGCCCGGTAGGGTCGGGCGCGATGAACGACACCGCGCTCCCGTCGCCCACCCCCTCCGTCGGATCCGCGCAGGACGGCACGAGCGCGCGTGCGCGCGTCATGGTGCTGTTCGGCGGCCGCTCGGGCGAGCACGCGATCAGCTGCGCGACCGCCGGTGGCGTGCTCCGCGCGCTCGACCGCGACCGCTACGACGTCGTCGCCGTGGGCATCACGCCGACCGGTCGCTGGGTGCTCGCCGAGGACGACCCGGACCGCTGGGCGATCCGTGACGGCCGGCTCCCGCAGGTCGAGGACACGGCCGCGCACGTGCTGCTGCCGCAGGCGACCGACGACCGCGACGTCCAGGTGCTCGAGGCGGGCGCGCTGCCGCGCACGCTCGGTGCCGTCGACGTCGTCTTCCCGCTGCTCCACGGCCCCTTCGGGGAGGACGGCACCCTCCAGGGGATGCTCGAGCTCGCCGACGTGCGGTACGTCGGCGCGGGTGTGCTCGCGTCCGCCGTCGGCATGGACAAGCACATGATGAAGCTCGTCCTCGCCGGCCACGGCCTGCCCGTCGGGCCCTTCACCGTGATCCTGCCGGGCGAGCAGGACCGTGACCCCGAGGGCGTCGCGCAGCGGGTCGAGGCGCTCGGCCTGCCGCTGTTCGTCAAGCCCGCCCGCGCCGGGTCCAGCCTCGGCATCACCCGGGTCGACGACCTCGCCGACCTGCCTGCGGCACTCGCGACCGCGCGCGAGCACGACCCGAAGGTCGTCGTCGAGGCGGGCATCGTCGGGCGTGAGGTCGAGTGCGGCGTCCTCGGCGGGCGCGACGGGCAGCGGGCGCGCGCGTCCCTGCCGGGCGAGATCGTCGTCACCGACCCGCGGCACACGTTCTACGACTTCGAGGCGAAGTACCTCGACGAGGGCGGCGTGACGCTGTCGTGCCCGGCCGACCTGCCCGACGACGTCGTCGCCCGGGTGCGGGACGCCGCCGTGCGCACGTTCGAGGCCATCGGGTGCGAGGGCATCGCACGCGTGGACGTGTTCGTCACGCCCGACGGCGAGGTCGTCGTCAACGAGATCAACACCATGCCGGGCTTCACGCCGTACTCGATGTACCCGCGCATGTGGGAGGCGTCGGGCGTGACCTACCCGGAGCTGGTCGACGAGCTCGTGCAGCTCGCGCTCGCCCGGCCCACGGGCCTGCGCTGACGCGGTCGCTCCCGGCGCCGCGTCTCCGCCCGTGCAGCCGACGCCTCGGCCCCAGCGGCCGACGCCTCGGCCCGTGCGGCCGGCGCCGCCGCCCGTGCGGCCGACGCCTCGGCCCGTCGGACGCCGCGTCAGCCCGTGAGGCCGACGCAGGACCGCTCGACCGCCGCCTTCGCGACCGCCGGGCCCAGCACGTCGACGAAGGACGTGCTGCTCGTCGTCGCGGCGACCTCGGCGGGCACCCGCACCTCCACCGCGGGCACGCGGCCGTAGGTCGTGAACGTCCAGTCGGACCCCTGCTCGTCCTGCGGGTCGTCCGCGACGACGACCCAGTCGACCGACGTGCCGTCGGGCGCCTCGACCGTCACGCACCGGTCCGTCGTCGGACCCAGCGGCTCGACGCCGCACCGCAGCACGACAGCGGCGTGCGGGTCGCCCCACGCCGTCGTCGCCTGGCTCGTCGTGTCGACGCGGTCCAGGTCGTCGCCGAGCGTGTCGGGCGTCGAGAGCACGACGTCCGCGCACACGGGGTCCGTCGCGTGCGGCGCGACCGTCACCGGCACGGCCTGCGCGCAGCCGCCGAGCGCGAGGAGCGCCGCGACGGGCACGGTCGCGCGCAGACGGGATCGGGTCGAGGGCACACGTCACGGTAACCCGCCCGCGGGAGGCTCACGCACGCCGTCCGACCGCGGCCGGTCGCGACGCACGGGGTCACGCAGCGGCAGCCGCGACGGCCGCGTCGTCCCGGGCGTGACCTTCACCACGGCAGGTGCGGTGCGCGGGCGCGCCGCTCAGGCGTCTAGCGTGGCGGCGTGACCGACCAGCCCGGCCCGCGCGTCGCCGACCTGTCCGAGGACGGGCTGCTCGCCCGCATCTTCCCGCACCTGCCGCAAGGTCCCCGCACGCTCGTCGGGCCGGGCGACGACGGGGCCGTCGTGACCGCGCCGGACGGCCGGTTCGTCGTGACGACCGACGTGCTCGTCGAGGACCGGCACTTCCGCCGCGCGTGGTCCACGGGCGACGACGTCGGGCACCGCGCCGCGGTGCAGAACCTCGCGGACGTCGCGTCGATGGGTGCCGTGCCGACCAGCCTGGTCGTCGCGCTCGTCGTGCCCGGCGACCTTCCCGCGGACTGGGTCGAAGGGCTCGCGCGCGGGTTCGGTGACGCGTGCCGGCTCCACGGCGTGGACGTCGTCGGGGGCGACCTGTCCGGCGGTCCGCTCGTCGTCGTGTCGGTGACTGCGCACGGCGACCTCGAGGGCCGGGCACCGGTCCTGCGGTCCGGCGCGCGTCCGGGCGACGTCGTGGCCCACGCCGGCGCGTGCGGGACGTCCGCCGCGGGGTGGGCGGCGCTCGCCGCGGACCGGCCCGGCGTCGATCCCGACGCCGTCACGGCGTTCCGACGCCCGTCGTCGCCGCTGCGGGCCGGGCCGCTC
>NZ_BHYL01000104.1 GCF_003851725.1 Cellulomonas algicola
CCGCCGGCCCGCTCGCGCCCGCGCCACGCGACGAGCACGGCGGCAGCGCCCAGGACGACCGCCGGGCCGGGCCGGTGGCGGAGCGCCGACCACGCCAGCACGGGCAGCACGGCGGCCTCGGCGACGAGGCGCGACGGCTGCGCGAGGCTGTCGTACGCCTGCCGGACCCGCTGCGACCAGAAGTACCGCGCCGACGGCGGGCGTCGCGCGACGAACAGCCCGGGGGCGCGCCGCTCGGTCCCGCCGACCGCGCGGATCGTGCGCAGCAGCTCGAGGTTCTCGAACAGCACGTCGCCCGCGTACCCGCCCGCGCGCAGCAGAGTCGTGCGGCGGACGACGAGCGTCCCCGGGAAGTCCTCGCCGAGGCCGCGGTTCACCAGCGTGCGCGCGGTGTCCCATCGCGCGTGCCAGGGGAGCGGCCGGAACACGTTCTGCACGCGCACGACGTCGGCGTCGGCGAGCATCCCCACGGCCGTGCGCAGCTGCGCGGGGGTCCAGCGGACGTCGTCGTCCGCGATCACGACGGCGTCGGCGCGCGCGAGGCGGACGCCCGTCATGACGCCGCCGACCTTGCCGTTCGCGCCCGGCCACGGCGCGGGCCGCACGTGCCGGACGGTCGTGCCCCAGGCGGCGGCGTGCGCCGCGAACCGCGCGGGCGGCGAGCCGTCCACGACCGTGACGGGCACGTGCCGTGCGAGGTCGCGCAGGTACGCGGTGAGGTCGGCGAGGTCGTCGTCGCGCTCCCAGCGCAGGGGCAGGACGTACTCGGCGTCGAGGAAGCGCGCGTCGTGCGGCTCGCCGACCCGGCCGGGCCGTGCGGCGACCGCTGTCCTGTGCGTCCCGGTGCCACCGTCGGCGCCTGTCCGCAGCTCCATGGGCCCGCCCCCGTCCCGCGGTGTGCGGCACCGGAGCTGGACCCGTCCTCAGGCTAGGAGGGTCCGGCCGGGAGCGCGTCCCGAGGGGTGGGCGGTGGGTCGCAGTGCGGCGACGACCGGCGCAGCGGTGGCCGCCACCACGCCCGTCGCGGGAGCCGGTGGGTCAGCGGCCCGTCCACCCGAGCAGCACGAAGAGGTCCGACTCCTCGCGCGTGCCGCCCAGGTAGGCCTGCGCGACGGCGGTCGCACCGCGGCGCTCCGCGGTCCACAGGTCGAAGTCGACCGACCGGACCCACGAGGTCGGCAGGAGGCCGAGCAGCACACCCGTGCGGGAGAGCACCGCGACGTCCCCGTCGGGGGTGCGCTGCAGCAGGACGTCGGCGCGGCTGATGCGGTCGGTGGGACCGGTCCACGCGCCGCGGCGGAAGTCGCGGACCCGGACGCCCGTGAGGCGACCGCGCGACGGGACACGGAGCTGTGACGGTGCAGGTGCGAGCGTCGTCTGGGTCATGGCACGGAATGTAGGGCCGGTCGGTGACCCCGGCACCTCGAGCGTGCCCTCGTCCGGGGCGGCCACGCGGAGGTCAGGAGGCCGCGTCGGGCGCGACCGTGACCTGCGCTCGGGCGGCGAGGCCGTCGGGCACGCCGTCGTCGTCCTGCGGCGCGCGGACGTCCTGCGGGTGCAGCCGCACGGCGACGAGCGCGACGTCGTCCTCGCCGGCATCGGCGGGGAGCTCGGCGACCAGGGCGTCGGTCAGCGACTCGAGCGGCTCGGCACCGACCCGCTCGAGCGTCCGGCGCAGCTCCGCGAGCCCGGCGCGCAGGTCGCGGTCGCGCCGTTCGATGAGCCCGTCCGTGTACATCAGGAGGGTCGAGCCGCGCTCGACGACGACCTCGCTCTCGTTGCGAGGGCTGTCCGGGACGATGCCCAGGAGCGGTCCGTGGTCGCGCGCCTCGAGCACGACGACCGACCCGTCGGACGCCACGACCATCGGCGGCAGGTGGCCGGCCGACGACCACCGGATGCGGGTCACGCCACGCTCGCGCTCCTCGGCGGTCTGCTCGAGGCGGGCGACGACGACGGTCGCGGGCGTCCCGATCCGCAGCGTGCGCATCGCCGCGTCGAGCTGGGCCAGGACGCCCGCGGGACCGTCCTTGGTCGTGACGGCGATCGCGCGGAGCATCGAGCGCAGCTGTCCCATCACGGACGCCGCCTCGATGTCGTGCCCCGCGACGTCGCCGATGACGAACATCGTCGCTCCGTCGGGCTGCAGGAAGGCGTCGTACCAGTCGCCGCCGACGTGCGTCGACTCGCCGGCGGGCCGGTACCGGACGACGACCTCGAGGTCGTCGGGCTCGACGGGCTCGGTGAGCAGCGCGCGCTGCAGCGCCTCGGCGACGTCACGCTGCTGCCGGAAGCGGCGCGCGTTGTCGAGCGCGAGCGCCGCCGCTGCGGTCACCTGGCGCAGCGTGGTGAGCTCGTCGTGCCCGAGTGCGTCGCGTGCCGCGCCGAACATCGACAGCGCACCGATCGTGCGGCCCGCCCGCACGAGCGGCAGCACCACGAGCCACGTCGGGGCGAGCGTGTCGACCAGCCCGTGCACCCGACCGGGGTGCAGCACGCCCTTGAGCGCGACGGCGGCGCCCGTGCGGACCTCGACCAGCTCGCCGCGTCGGATCGCGTCGAGGAGGAACGCGTGCTCGGACATCGCGCCGATCCGCGCGGCGGCGTACTCGGCCACGACCGCGCGCAGCGCGGGGTCGGTGTGCCACGTCGCGATGTCGCGCAGGCGCCGACGTCCCGGCCGCGGTTCCTCGTCGTCCACGAGGGTGACGACGCACCAGTCCGCGAGGGCCGGCACGAGGAGCTGGGCGAGGCGGTCGGCCGCGACGTCGGCGTCCATGGTCGAGGCGAGCTCGGCGGTGACCCGCGCGAGCATCGGCGCCCGCCCTGCCGCACCGGCGTCGGCCGCCGTCGCATGCCGCACCACCGCACGCTCGCGGGCCGACGGGTGCGCGTTCACCGCCTCACCGTATGTCACGGCCCGTCAGGTGCTCACCTCACGGCCGGGTGACGGTCAGCGACGCCGGACAGCAGCACGTGCGCCGCCGACCTCTCCGGCAGGTCGGCGGCGAGCGCGCAGTCCCCGGCCCGGATCGTGACCGTGGCGGTGTCCTGGTACGCAGGGTGCGGTTGCGCGGTGACGGTGTCGATCGTCGCCAGGCCGACGACGAGCCGGGACGCCGAGTGCTCAGGAGTCCGGCCGCGCACGAGCCACGCGCGACGCCCGACCACCTCGAGGGCCCGGTCGTCGCCCGCGACGACGGCACCGTGCAGCGTCATCGGGGAGACCGCGTGCGTCAGCCGGTGCGCGGCCGCCCGCAGCCCGCGGCCGTACCGGTGCACGACGCGACGCTCGTGCCACGCCCACGCGCGCAGCTGCGCGTGCCGGCGCGCCACCGCGAGGACGTCCGCGCGCAGGGCGGTGTCGTCGCCGCCGAGGCGGACGTCCTGCGGGGGAGCGGCGGTGAGGTCGGCGGCGTCGAGGAGGCGGCGGCCGACCGATCCGGCGGGTGCGGCCCGGAACGAGTCGCGGAGCGCGTCGACCAGTCGGTCGACGGTCTGCCGGGACGAGCCGTTGTACCGGACCGTCAGCGGTCGGCCCGTCCGCGGGTGGAGGGTGAGGCTCGCGTCGAGCATGCTCACGACGTCGTGCACGGCGGCGACGTCACGGAGCGCGATCTCCCGCACGTCGTAGGGGCGCGTGAGGGCCGGTGCACCCCGCCGCGAGGTCGTGACCGTCCGGCTCAGCACGGTGAGGCGCGCGTCGTCGAGGACGAGCAGGTGGTCGTACAGGTCCATGCCGGGGTGCGCGTCGCGTCGCGCGATGTTGCGCGGCACCTTGAGGACCAGCCGGGTCGACGTGAGGTCGAGGGGGTGGTCGCGGTACAGCCGCGGCACGTCGTCGGGCGTCGTCACCTCGTCGACCCAGGGGCCGAAGCGGGCGTACTCGGTGGTCTCGGTCGTCATGGTGTCCCGTTCCACGTGTCAGTCTCGGCCGATGCGGGTGAGCAGGTCGAGGCAGGGCTGCAGGTCGATCCCGTCGAGCCGGTCGAGCACGCGTCGGCGGGCGCTCGCGACCTGGGCCGGCCGCGCCTCGGCCAGGAGTGCGCGCCCGGGATCGGTGAGGACCGCCTCGGAGCCGCGACCGTCCGCGGTGCTGGGGCGCCGTACCACGAGACCGCGGCGTTCGAGCGCGGTGACGACGCGCGTGACGCCGGCCAGCGACAGGCCGGACTCGACGGCGAGCTCGCCCATCCGCAGCCCGTCGGGCGCCTCGGTGAGGTGCAGCAGCGTGAAGTACTCGGTGGTGCGCAGCCCGACGGCCCGGCCGAGGTCCTGCTCGAACGCGCGCGGGACGCGGACGACCGCACGCGCGAGCGCGCGCAGCAGCTGCTCCTCCTGCGCGGTGAGGGGCGGGACGTGTGCGTCGACCATGCCGTCAAAGTACTTCACCAGTGAAGTACACCGCGGGACGTCCGACCCGGTGCCCGGGTCTGGTCGCGTCCACCCGCCCGGCGTAGCGTCGCGAGGGTCAGCGCGCACACGAGCGAGAGGGCGGACGAGCGATGAGCATGATGGCCGACATGATGAAGTCCATGCCGACGCAGACGACCGGCATGGACATGACCGCGATGCAGCCGTGCATCGAGGCGTGCTCCGCGGCGGCGATGGCGGCGACGATGTGCGCGGACGCCGACGGCGGCGAGGGCATGGGGCGATGTGCGTCCATGTGCGCCAGCACGTGCGACGTCGCCACCACGACGATGCGCATGATGATGCGGCCCGCGGGCTACGACATGGGTGTCATGACGTCGATGATGGCCGCGTGCGTCGCGATGGGCGAGGCCTGCGCGGCCGAGTGCGACATGCACGCCGAGATGTCCGAGCACTGCCGCATCTGCGCCGCGGCGTGCCGTGCCATGGTCGACGCGTGCCGCACGGCGATGGGGTCGATGAGCACGTCCTGAGGCGAGCGCGGCCGGCCCGACGGACAGCGCGGCCGGCCTGACGGACTCAGGAGCGGACGTCGTCCGTCGGCCGCGCCGCGAACCAGACGCCGCCGACGGCGAGCAGCTCGGCGACCGGGTGCACGGCGACCGGCTCGCCGGGCTCGGGCGTCGCACGCGTCGTCAGGGTGCGGGTGCCGCCGTCGAGCAGGGCGACCGTCACGAGCGCGTCGCCCTGCACGACGACGATGCCGTCGCGCCAGGCGGTCGGGGAGGCGGTGGCGACGACCTCCTGGATGGGCAGGACGTCGACGCGGGTGGTGGGCTGAGGCACGGGAGGCTCCGGGGTGTCCGGTGGGGCGGTGTCGGGTGCTGCTCCGCTCACGGGCGTGCGGCCCGGGCGAGGGAGCGGCGGTGCGTGCGGTCGACGCGTGGGTCCGCACCCTCGGACCAGGCAGGACACCTGCGGGGACGACGCGGACCGGCTGACTACGAGGTCGTCAGCGACACATTCGACACAGACACCGGATCGTCGGCAGCACGTCGGAGGCGCCCGCGGCACGCGGGTTCTCGGACAGGGGCCGGACGACGGACATGGTTCGAGTGTGAGAACGGCGTCCGCATGCTGTCAAGGACGGTCGGATGGCGGACGCGCGACCGTCCGCAGGTCCCGAGCAGCGCGTGGACGGGCCGGCGAGCGCGCCGCGCGGCGGCGGACGGCGGTCACCGCTTCGCGAGCTTCGTGGCGAACGCCGCCTTGACCTGCGCCTCGACCCGGAACGCGTCGGCCTCGCCCTCGAGGCCCCGGTAGGCGGCGAGGACCGCGTCGCGGAGCTTCCCGGCCTGCGTCCGGACCGCCGAGGTGTCCGACGCCACAGGCCGTTTCGCCCGGGTGACCTTCGTCCAGGCCGCGGACAGCCGGGCGATCGCGGTGTCGATCGCCTGCAGCCGCTCGCGCAGCGTCTTCTCGGTCGTCGTCGGGCGCTTCGCGGCCGCCATCGCCGTGAGCTTCGGCCGGAGCACGTCGGTCTGCCACGTCGTGAAGACGGCGACGTGCGGGGCGCCGTCGGCGAGCACGGAACCCGGCTGGGCGAGTGTGTCGAGACCGGTGAACGCGTCGGAGTGCTGCATGAGCAGCGTGAGCAGCTCCTTGTGCTTGCCGTACATGACGTCGAACATGCGCTCGGCGTGCGCCACCTGGTCGGCGTCCAGGGGCTTGGCGTAGGTCGTGGCGCGGACCGCCTCGACGACCGCCACCGGGATCTTCGTCGTCGCGTGGATCTGCGCGGGGGTCTGCTTCTGGGCGAGCAGCGAGCGGAGGACGACGACGTCCTGGTCGGCGTGCCGCGACTCGTGGTAGAGCGTGCCGACGACCTCCGTGACCTCCTGCGGGTCCAGGTCGCCGAGCACGCGCGGGGGTGTGTCGCCGGAGGTGAAGCTCGCGGTGTTGATCTTCACCTTCCACGTCTCCGAGTCGAACGAGCCGGCCGCCCCCGCGTCCGTCACGAGGGTCCAGGCGAACAGCGGCACGCCCGCGGCCTTGAGCTCGCCCGCGATCGTCGTCATGACCGCCTTCACGAAGTCCTCGAGCGGCAGGTCCTTCTTCGACCGGTAGAGCTGCGCGGCCTGGTCGACGTACGCGGTCCGGCTCGTCGGCAGGTCGAGCCCGTACGGGGCGCGCTGCACGACCGGGTGAGCAGTCGTCGGCGAAGGCTGACGGCGGACCGCCTGGCGGGCCGCCCGGTTGCCGGCGGTCCGCTGCAGCGCGACCAGCGCGTCCGCGGAGAGGGGGCCCGTCGGCGCGACGACGCCCCGGCGACGCGGGCCGCGCGGTGCGCTCGCCTGGTCACCTGCTGGCACTCGCGGTGTCCCGACGCCGTGCGCTCGCACGGTCGCCTCCCCTCCGGCAGGCACTCGTCAGCACTGTACCGACGACGCGCGGCGTCGGGACGGC
>NZ_BHYL01000105.1 GCF_003851725.1 Cellulomonas algicola
GTCGCCGGACCGCGCGCACCCGCGCGCACCCCGGCGCCGCAGGACGCGTGCGCCACCGCACGCGCGCCCTCGCGCGCCGAGCAGCCCCCGCGCGCCGTGCGCGCCGATCACCGCCGATCTCCGGAGCACCCCATGACGGACACGTCGACCCGCCCTGACCGCACGGACGCGACCGCGCCGCCACCGTCGACCGGCCCGCGCCGGCCCACGGGGAGCTGGTGGAGCCGGCAGGACCTGACCCGCGGCTTCTGGGTCAAGACCGTGCTCGTCGCGCTCGTCGACGCGCTCGGCGTCTACGGGATCCTCGCGGCCGGTGCGCTGGGCCAGTGGGGGATCGTCGCGTTCCTCGTCGTCGCGCTCGTCGCGGTGAACGTCGTCTACTTCTCCAAGAAGATGCTCCCGGCGAAGTATCTCGTGCCGGGCCTGGTCTTCCTGCTCGTGTACCAGGTGTTCGTCGTCCTCTACACGGGCTTCACGGCCTTCACCAACTACGGCGACGGCCACAACTCGACGCAGGCGGATGCGGTCGAGGCGATCCTCGTGCAGAACGAGGCGCGCCTCCCGGACTCGCCCACCTACCCGCTGACCGTCGTCGTGAACGGCGACGAGCTCGGCTTCGCGGTCGTCGACGGCGAGGGCGACGCGGAGCTCGGCACCGCCGAGCAGCCGCTGGAGCCCGTCGACGCGACGCTCGAGAACGGCCGCGTCGCGTCCGTCGACGGCTGGGAGACGCTGCAGTTCACCCAGGTGCTCGAGCGCCAGGACGAGATCTTCGCCCTGCGCGTCCCGATCTCCGACGACCCCAACGACGGCAGCGTCCGCACGCCCGACGGCTCGACGGGGTACGTCTACGTCTCGACGATGGAGTGGGACGAGGCCGCGGGCACGATCACCAACACGGCGACCGGCGACGTCTACACCGCCGACGAGGAGCAGGGGGCGTTCGTCGCCGCCGACGGCTCGCAGCTCGGCACCGGGTGGAAGGTGTTCGTCGGCTTCGAGAACTTCAGCCGCGTCTTCACGGACTCGAAGCTCGCCGGGCCGTTCGTCGGCGTGCTGCTGTGGACGTTCGCGTTCGCGATCCTGTCGGTCGTCCTCACGTTCGGGCTGGGCCTGTTCATGGCGGTCGTGCTGAACCACCCGAAGGTGCGCGGCCGCAAGATCTACCGGTCGCTGCTGATCGTGCCGTACGCGTTCCCGGCGTTCCTCACGGCGCTCGTGTGGCAGGGCATGCTCAACCGCGACTTCGGCTTCGTGAACGCGACGCTGCTGGGCGGCGCGAGCATCCCGTGGCTCACGGACCCGTGGCTCGCGAAGATCTCCGTGCTCGTCGTGAACCTGTGGCTCGGCTTCCCGTACATGTTCCTCATCTGCACGGGCGCGCTGCAGTCGATCCCGAACGAGATCTACGAGGCCGGGAAGATCGACGGCGCCAAGCCGCTGCGCCTGTTCCGGTCGCTCACGATGCCGCTGCTGCTCGTCTCGACCGCGCCGCTGCTCATCTCGTCGTTCGCGTTCAACTTCAACAATTTCAACGTCGTCTACCTGCTCACCGAGGGTGGGCCGGACGACCTGTCGGCACCGGTCGACGTCGGCGCGACGGACATCCTCATCACGTTCGTCTACCGGCTCGCGTTCGGCGGCGTGAACCGCCAGTACGGCCTCGCGTGCGCGGTGTCGATCCTCATCTTCCTCATCGTCGCCTCGATCTCGGCGGCCACCTTCAGCAAGACCCGCGCCCTGGAGGACCTGCACTGATGGCTGCCACCACGCTCCCCGCCGGCACCACCGACGCCGGCCTGCGCCCGGACCAGAACGAGACCACCCCGCGCGGCGTGCGCTGGTGGCGCGAGCTCGGCTGGCGCCACGTCGTCACCTGGGCCGTGCTCGTCTTCTGCTTCATCCCGATCCTGTACGTGCTGTCGTCGTCGCTGAACCCGACGGGGTCGCTCACGGGCTCGAACAAGCTGTTCTCGAGCATCTCGTTCCAGAACTACGTCGACCTGCTGAGCGACCCGGTGCACCCGTACGTGCGCTGGTTCGCGAACACGATCGTCATCGCGACGACCACGTCGATCGGCACGGTCCTGCTGGGCGCGGCGGCCGCGTACGCGTTCTCGCGGTTCCGGTTCCGCGGCCGCCGCGGCGGGCTGCTCTCGCTGCTGCTGCTGCAGATGTTCCCCCAGGTGCTCGCCTACGTCGCGATCTTCCTGCTGCTCGTGACGCTCCGTGAGGTCTTCCCGGCGATCGGTCTCGGCTCGCCGCTCGGTCTGATCCTCGTGTACCTGGGCGGCGCGCTCGGCGTGAACACCTACCTCATGTACGGGTTCTTCAACACCGTCCCGAAGGAGCTCGACGAGGCCGCCAAGATCGACGGCGCGAGCCACGCGCAGATCTTCTTCTCGATCATCCTGCGGCTCGTCGCGCCGATCCTCGCGGTCGTCGGCCTGCTGTCGTTCGTCGGGGTGTTCTCCGACTTCCTCATCGCGTCGATCGTCCTCGTCGACCCCGAGTCCCAGACGCTCGCGGTCGGCCTCTACCAGTACGTGAGCCAGCGGTTCTCCGAGTACTGGGGCGTGTTCGCGGCGGGCGCCGTGCTCGCGGCGATCCCCGTCGTGCTCCTGTTCCAGTTCCTCCAGCGCTACATCGTCTCCGGCCTGACCCAGGGCGCGGTGAAGGGATGACCGTGCGGCACCTGCTCGACCAGCCCCACCACGACGGTTCCGAGCTCTACGTCCCGGCGGGCACGCCCGCGCTCGGCGACGTCGTCCCGGTGCGGTTCCGCGTGCCGGCCTCCGCGACCGAGCGCGCGCTGTGGGTGCGGACCGTCCGCGACGCGGAGCCGCGCATGGTGCAGGCGCGGCTCGACCGCGCCGACGCGCACGAGCGCTGGTACGTCGCCGACGTGCCCGTGCACAACCCGGTCACGTCGTACCGCGCGCTGCTCGACGAGCCCGGCGGCTACCGCTGGCTCAACGGGCGCGGGCTGTTCTCGCGCGACGTGCCCGACGCGGCCGACTTCCGGCTCACCGTGCACGAGCCCGCTCCGGCGTGGACGTCGTCGGCGGTCGTCTACCAGATCTTCCCGGACCGGTTCGCGCGGTCGGGCGTCGAGCGGACGTTCCCCGACTGGGCCGAGCCCGCGGACTGGGACGACGAGCCGATCGGCCGCGGGCCGTCGACGCCCGTGCAGCTGTACGGCGGCGACCTGCTCGGCATCGAGCAGCGGCTCGACCACCTGCAGCGGCTCGGCGTCGACACCGTCTACCTGACGCCCGTCTTCCCGTCGCAGTCGAACCACCGCTACGACGCGCGCACGTTCGACCACGTCGACCCGCTGCTCGGGGGCGACGAGGCGCTCGTCTCGCTCCGCCGCGCGCTGCACGGCCGCGGGATGCGGCTCGTCGGCGACTTCACGACCAACCACACGGGTGTCGCGCACGAGTGGTTCGAGCACGCCCTGCGGGACCGGTCGTCGGAGGAGGCCGAGTTCTACTACTGGGACAAGGAGTCCGACCTCGGCTACGTCGCGTGGCTCGACGTCCCGTCGCTGCCGAAGCTCAACTACGGCTCGTCCGCGCTGGCCCGCCGGATGGTCGACGGCCCCGGCTCGGTCATCGGCCGCTGGCTCGGCGAGCCGTTCGCGCTCGACGGCTGGCGCATCGACGTCGCCAACATGACCGGCCGGTACGCGTCCGACGACTTCACGCACCACGTCGCCCGGACGGTGCGCGCGACCATGACCGAGCTCAACCCCGACGCGGTCCTGGTCAGCGAGCACTTCCACGACGCCGCGGGCGACCTGACCGGCGAGGGCTGGCAGGTCAACATGAACTACTCGGCGTTCACCAAGCCGCTGTGGACCTGGCTCGTGGACCCCGCGACGACGCTCGACTTCCTCGGCATCCCGACGACGATCCCGCGCCGCGGCGGCGTGTCCGTCGTCGAGACTATGCGCGAGTTCGACGCGACCGTGCCGTGGAAGGTCACCGCGCGGCAGTGGAACATGCTCGGCTCGCACGACACCCCGCGCCTGCGCACGGTCGTCGGCGACCCGCGCCTCGTCGAGGTCGCTGCCGGGCTGCTGTTCACCTACCCGGGCACCCCCGCGCTGTTCGCGGGCGACGAGGGCGGCGCGACCGGCACCAACGGCGAGCACGCGCGCGTGCCCATGCCGTGGGACCAGATCGAGGCGGGTGGCGGCGACCGCTGGGACGGCCGCACGTTCGACGTCTACCGGTCCCTCATCGCGCTGCGCCGCTCGTCACGTGCGCTGCGCGAGGGCGGGCTGCGGTGGGCCGTCGTCTCCGACGACGCCGTCGCCTACCTGCGCGAGACGGTCGACGAGCGCGTGCTCGTCGTCGCCGCCCGCGCCCCGTGGGCGGGCGTCGACCTGCCCCGGCACCTCGTGCCTGCCGGGGCTGCCGTGGAGCGCCTGTACGGCGAGGGCACGCTCGACATCGCACCCGACGCGCTGCGCGTCGGCGGCGACGGGCCCGGCGTCTCCGTGTGGCGCCTGGCGTGACCCGCCCCCTCGTCCTCCGTGCCGACCTCGAGCGCGACCTGCGCGCGCTCGGGGTCGAGCCCGGCGGAGTGCTCGTCGCGCACGTCTCGCTGTCGCGGCTCGGGACCGTCGTCGGGGGTGAGCAGGCCGTCGTGCGCGCGCTGCTCGACGCGCTCGGCGAGGACGGCACGCTCGTCATGCCGTCGCAGTCGTGGCAGCTTTGCGACCCCGCCTACCTGGCGGACCCGTCCGTCCCGCCGTCCCGGTACGACGACGTGCGCGCCGCGCTGCCCGTCTACGACCCCGCCTGGACGCCGACCCGCACGATGGGGCTGGTCGTCGAGGCGCTGCGCACCCTGCCCGGCACCGTGCGCTCGTCGCACCCGCACCGGTCGTTCGTCGCGCACGGTCCTCGCGCCGCCGAGGTGCTGGCGCGGCACGACCTCGACGACCCCGTCGGCGAGGGCTCCCCGCTCGCGGCTCTCCACGCGCTCGACGCGCAGGTCCTGCTCCTCGGCGTCGGCTACGACAAGTGCACCGCACTGCACCTCGCCGAGGCCCGCTCGGGTCTGGTCCCGCCGACCGTGCGCAACGGCGCCCCGGTCCTGGTCGACGGCCACCGCGAGTGGGTCTGGTTCGACGAGCCCGTGGTCGAGGACGCCGACTTCGAGACCGTCGGCGCGGTGTTCTCCGCGACCGGCCACGAGACGGTCGGCACCGTCGGCGCCGCGACCGCACGCCTCGCCCGCGTCCGCGCCCTCGTCGACCTCGCCGCCGACTGGTTCGCCCGCACCCGCGATCGACGGGACTGATGTCGTCGATCCGACAACGGGAGGTGGCGCGGTGGAGCTGATGGTGATCCGCACCATGGCGAACGGCACCAAGTGAGCCGGCCACCCTCGTCGACCTGCTGGCGATGCCGGAGAGCGTGGACATCGAGTTCGAGCCCGAGCGCCTGGGCGCCACGGCGCGCGTCGCCGACCTGTGACGTACCTGCTGGACGCGAACGCCGTCTCCGCCCTGCGGGTGCCGGGCGGCGACCCGGTGGTCGCCGCGTGGGCCGGCACCGTCCCGGTCGCCGACCAGTACGTCTCGGTGCTCACCGTCGCCGAGATCGAGCGTGGCGTGCTCCGCAAGGAGCGGACCGATCCGGCGCAGGGTGCCGTCCTGCGCCGATGGTTCGCCGGGCACGTCCTCCCTGCCTTCGCGGATCGGGTGCTGCCGTTCGATCTCGCAGCGGCCCGCATCCTCACCCGCTACCCGGTTCCCGAAGCCGCGCCGGTGGACGATGCGCAGGTCGCGGCAGTCGCGGAAGCTCACGGGTCGATCCTCGTCACGCGCGACGTCAGGCACGTCGAGCCTCTCGGCGTCCGCACGCTCGACCCGTGGAGGGCGGAGGCCGCTCGTCCGACGCCCGAGGTCGAGTGAGCGACCGGCTGTGCACGGCGCCGGACGTGCACGCCCCACTCGTTACCCTGGACCCGTGACCGCCCCTGACGTGCTCGAGCTCGACGGCTATGTCGACGCGGACCGGGAGCGGTGGGTGCCGGAGGCCCCGAAGTCGCGCGAGCGCACCGCGTTCGAGCGCGACCGCGCCCGCATCGTGCACTCGTCGGCGCTGCGGCGCCTCGGCGCGAAGACGCAGGTGCTCGGGCCGTCGTCGGACGACTTCGTGCGCACGCGCCTCACGCACACCCTGGAGGTCGCGCAGGTCGGTCGCGAGATCGGCAAGGTGCTGGGCTGCGACCCGGACGTCGTCGACACCGCGTGCCTCGCGCACGACCTGGGCCACCCGCCCTTCGGGCACAACGGCGAGCGCGCGCTCGCGGACCTCGCGCGCGGCATCGGCGGGTTCGAGGGCAACGCGCAGACGCTGCGCCTGCTGACCCGGCTGGAGCCGAAGGTCGTCGGGCCGGACGGGCAGACGGTCGGGCTGAATCTCACGCGCGCGAGCCTCGACGCCTCGGTCAAGTACCCGTGGCGGCACCTCCAGGGCCCGGTGAGCGCCGCGAGCGGCCGGCCGACGCACAAGTTCGGCGTCTACGAGGACGACCTGCCGGTGTTCACGTGGCTCCGCGAGGACGCGCCGGACGGCCGCAAGTGCCTCGAGGCGCAGGTCATGGACCTCGCGGACGACATCTCCTACTCGGTGCACGACGTCGAGGACGCGGTCGTCGGCGGGCGCCTCGACCTCGGGGTGCTGACCCGCCCCGACGAGCGCGCGCGTGTCGTCGAGGCCGTGCAGACCTGGTACGGCGACGCGGTCGACGAGAACGGCCTGCACGACGCGATGGACCGCCTGGTCGCGGCGCACCTGTGGGCCACGCCCGGCTTCGACGGGTCCCGCGGGGCGCTCGCGATGCTCAAGGACGCGACGAGCCAGCTCATCGGCCGGTTCGCGAAGGCGGCGCAGACCGCGACGCGCGCCGAGTACGGCGACGGCCCGCTCACCCGGTACGCGGCGAACCTCGTGGTGCCGATCGGCACGACGGCGGAGATCCTCGTGCTCAAGGGGCTCGCGGTCGCGTACGTCATGGCGCCGCGCGAGCTCGAGCCGCTCTACCACCGGCAGCGCGAGGTGCTCACCGACCTCGTCCGCGTGATGTCGGACCGCGCGCCGTTGGCCCTCGAGCCGCCGTTCGCGGCCGACTGGGCGCAGGCCCCCGACGACGCCGCGCGGCTGCGCGTGGTGGTCGACCAGGTGGCGTCGCTCACCGACGTGTCGGCCGCCGAGATGCACGCACGGCTCGTCCACCCGCCGCGGCACTGAGCCCGGCACGCGCGCGCGGGCGAACGGCGGCCCCCGCG
>NZ_BHYL01000106.1 GCF_003851725.1 Cellulomonas algicola
GCCCGAGCCTGCCGGAGGCTACGAGGCCGCCGGCACGCACGCGCCGGCCCGCCCGTACGCCGCCCCCGACCCCGCCCGCCGCGGCGCGCCCGCCACCCGTCCGTTCGACCCGCAGCCGGAGGCCTGACGTGCGCCGCTCCACCACCACCGCGGCGGCCGCCGCCGTCGTGCTCATCCCGCTCCTCGTCGGCACCGCCGGGTCCCCCGCGCTCGCCGCGGGCTCGGGCTCCGGCTCCGGCTCGGGCTCCGGCGACGTGACCGTCACCAACACCGAGACCGTGCAGGCCCGTCTGTCCGCGACCGGCGCGGTCCAGGAGGCCCGCGTCTACGACCAGCTCGCGTTCACCGGCCACGGCAGCGCGACCGTCGAGAACCCCGTGTCGACCAAGGGCCTGCGGAACCTCGACGGCTTCGGCGGGTACCGCGTCGTCGACGGCCGGCTCGTCGCGACGGTCGACGTCGACGGCGAGCGCCGCGCCCGCACCGTCAGCACCTACGACCGCGACCTGCCCCTCGCGGTCGAGGTCGAGTACACGCTCGACGGCGAGCCCGTGCAGCCTGGCGCCGTCGTCGGCCGCTCCGGCACGCTCGGCGTCCACTACACCGTCACCAACACCACCGGGAAGACGCAGGACGTCACCTACGACGACGGCACCGGCACCGAGGCCACCGCCTCCGCCAAGACCGTCGTGCCGATGATCGGCCAGCTCGTCACCGTCCTCCCGTCGACGTTCACGGACGTGCGGTCCGACGAGGCGGGCCTCGCCGGCGACGGCCGCGGCGGCACGCGCCTGCAGTTCCAGATGACGCTCTTCCCGCCCATCGGCTCGGCGACCGCCGAGTTCGGCTACACCGCGCAGGTCCGCGGCGCCGTCGTCCCGCCCGCGACCCTCACGTCGATGCCCGTCTCCCCGCTCGACTACCCGTCGTTCAAGGGCGGCGCGGAGAGCTACCGCTCCGGCGCGCAGAAGGGCGTCGACCTCACCGCGGGCGCGACGCAGATCGACGACTCCGTCCTCCAGCTCCACGACGGCGCCGCGCAGCTCCTCGCAGGCCTCCTCCAGCTCCGCGACGGCGCGGCGGAGCTCTCCGCGGGCCTCAACGACTCCGCCGCCCCGGGCGCCGCGCGGCTCGCTGCGGGTGCCGAGCAGCTCGACCAAGGGCTCGCGCAGGCTCGCGCCAAGGCTCCACAGCTCCTCGACGGCCTCGCGCAGGTCGACTCAGGGCTCGCGCTCGTCGACGCCGGACTCGTCAAGATGTACGGCGAGATCGGCGCGCTGGACCAGGATCCGAAGGTGAAGGAGCTCCAGGCAGGGATCACCAAGCTCCGGACGGCGGCGGCGACACTCACCGGCGCGGTCCACCAGGTCCGTACGGGAGTCGCGGGCGCCGCCACGAGCGCGACGAAGCTCTCCTCGGGTGCCGTCGCCCTCGGCGGGCAGCTGCAGGACGCGGTGACAGGGCTCGGAGGACTGCGTGCCGGCATGAACCCAGCGTTGCTCCCGCAGTACGACTACGTCGTCGCCCAGCTCTCCGCGGGCGTCCCCGTCCTCACCGACACGACGAACCCCGCGACCATCGCCGGTGGGGCCTCGGCGCTCGCCAGTGGGCTCGCGACAGCCGCGGGCACGCTCGCCATGATCGAGTGCGGCCTCGACAGCACGTCGATCCCCGGCACCTGCGACACGAGCCGGCCGGACGTCGTCCACGGTCTTGCAGCGGTCGACGCCGGCGTCAGCCAGCTGATCTCGGGCGTCATCACGAAGGTCCGGGCAGGCGTCGGCGACGCCGACGACACCCGAGCCGACAACACCCTGCGGGGCGGCGTCCACTCGCTCCAGGCAGGCATGGACCAGCTCAGCGCCGGCGGGGGGACTCTCGCCTCGGGCCTCGCGCAGCTCGGCGCGGGGGCGAGCCGCCTCGACGACGGTGCCGACGAGCTCTCCGCTGGTATCGCGCGCGCCGCCGAGGGGTCACGCGCGTTGTCAGACGGACTCGGCTCCGCCTCCGAGGGCGCGCCGAAGCTCGTCGACGGGACGCAGCAGCTGTCCGACGAGGGCACGTCGCAGGTCGTCGCGAGCGGCCAGGCCACGGCGGAGGACTTCGGCGTGAAGTACGCGGTGCTCGCGGCCGGCGCCGAGCGTGCGCAGTCCGAGGGCATGGCGTACGGCGCACCGGACGGGGCGGTCGGCGCAACCGCGTACTCGATCGAGATCGCCGGTGTCGACGGTGCCGGGGCGACGAACATCGGCCGGCTGGTCGCGGCGATCGCGCTGTTCGCCGGGGGGATCGGCGTGGCGACGCTGGCGCGGCGTCGGACGTCCTGACCCTGCTCAGGGCACGAGAGGCGTGCGGCCCCGCTCGGGGTCGTGCGCCTCTCGGCGTCTCCGGGTCCGTCGCTGCGTCGCGATCGGCACGTCGGCGCGCAGGGTCGAACGAGACCGGGCCGTGAGGGTCCCGGCGGCCACGAGCGACGCGGTCGGGCTAGCGGGGCAGCGTGAGGATCTCCGCGCCGTCGTCGGTGATCGCGACGGTGTGCTCGGAGTGCGCGGTGCGGCACCCCGTCGCGCTGCGCAGCGTCCAGCCGTCGGGGTCGGTGACGAGCTCGTCGGTGTCGGCCATGACCCACGGCTCGAGCGCGAGGAGCAGGCCGGGGCGCAGCGTGTACCCGCGCCCGGGCCGGCCGGTGTTCGGGACGTGCGGGTCCTGGTGCATGGTCGTCCCGACGCCGTGCCCGCCGAACTCGGTGTTGACGGGGTAACCCGCGTCGGTGAGGACGGTGCCGATCGCGTGCGACACGTCGCCGAGCCGGACGCCGGGCCCGACGGTCGCGATCGCGGCGGCGAGCGCGCGCTCGGTCGCCTCGATGAGCGCGACGTCCTCGGCCCGCGCGCCGTCGCCGACGACGAAGCTGATCGCCGAGTCGGCGACCACTCCCCCGAGCGACACCGCGAGGTCGAGCGTGAGCAGGTCGCCGTCCGCGAGCGCGTAGTCGTGCGGGAGGCCGTGCAGCACCGCGTCGTTGACGGACGTGCAGACGTAGTGGCCGAACGGCCCGCGCCCGAACGACGGCGCGTAGTCGACGTAGCAGGACTCGGCGCCCGCGTCGGCGATCATGCGCTGGGCCCAGCGGTCGATGTCGAGCAGGTTGGTGCCGACGGTCGCGCGGCCGCGGAGGGTGTGGAGGATCTCGGCGACGAGTGCGCCGGTGTCACGGGCACGCAGCACCTCGGTGAGCGTCAGGATCTCGATCATCGGGCCAGGCCCTTCCGCGGTTCGGATAACTATCCCGGCCATACTATCCCGGTATTACAATCGGTCGCATGGTCCGGTTGCCGCTGACGCCCGACGAGGTCGCCCGAGGACAGCGCCTCGGCGCGCTGCTGCGCCGCGCGCGGGCCGACAGGTCGATCCTCACCGTCGCGCTCGACGCCGGCGTCTCCCCGGAGACGCTGCGCAAGATCGAGTCCGGCCGCGTGGCCACCCCCGCCTTCCCCACGATCGCCGCGATCGCCGAGGTCCTCAGCCTCTCGCTCGACGCCGTGTGGGACGCGGTCAAGGACCCCGGCGATGCGCTCGACCGCACGTCGCCCGGCGGCGGCGCGCGCCTCGCGTCGTAGCCCGTACCTACCCGCCCCAGCCCTGTCGTCCGCCCCCCGGAGCCCTTGCCCCCGTGATCTCCACCCTGCTCGTCGCCCACCCGTGGTTCGGCCCGACGGTGCTCGCCGTCCTCGTCGTCGTCGGCCCGCTGCTCGGCTGGTGGCTCCTCGGCCGCCCGCCCCGGCTGTCGTGGATCCTCTGCGCGCTCTCGCTCGTGCCCGTCGTGCTCCTCACGCTCGTCCCGACGCAGCGCGAGGTGTTCGAGCGCTGCGCGGTCGGCTGGGTGCTCCCGACGTTCGGCCGGGTCGAGCTCCTCGCCAACGTCCTGCTGCTCGTCCCGCCCGTGCTGCTCGCGGCCGTCGCGACCCGTCGCCCGCTGCTCGCGCTGCTGGGCGGCGTCCTCGCGTCGGCGGGCATCGAGGCCGTGCAGGCGCTGCTGCCGGTCCTGGGCCGCTCGTGCGACACGAACGACTGGCTCTCGAACGCGCTCGGCGCCGCTCTGGGTGCGGGCCTCGCAACGGTCGCGCTGGCTCTCGCACGACGCACGGGGCGACGGGCCGAGAAGGCGGAGCCGACGGCCGACGCCCTGCGCTGAGCAGGACCGTCCGTCGCCGGACCCGACGGTCCGAGCCCGTCGCCGCGCGCCCGGCGTCACCCCCCACCGCGCGGGTGACGTCGGGTCAGGCCAGCCCGCCGACGTAGACGCCCCGCGCCCGCAGCTCGGCGATCCCCGGCGTCGTCCCCGGCAGCCCTTCGACGTCGACGCCCAGCAGGGCCGGCGCGTCCACGAGCGGCCGCAGGTCGGCCACCGGGTTGCCGCCGATCCACAGCTCGTCGAGCGCGGGCATCCGCGCGAGCGGCGCGACGTCCACGACGTCGTTGTCGCGGACGTCGATCTTCGTGAGGCTCGCAGCGCCCGCGAGCGGCGAGAGGTCGACGACGGCGGCGTGCGACACGTCGAGCTCGATCAGCCCGGTGGACCCGACGAGCGGCGACAGGTCCGACACCCCCGTGCCGCCCAGGCCGACGAACCGCAGCGAGGTCGTCCCCGCGAGCGGACCCAGGTCGTGCACACCGGTTCCCGACAGGCCCAGGTCGTCGAGCGGCAGCCCCGCCAGCGGTGACAGGTCCGCGACGCGGGGGTTGTTCGTCAGGCGCAACGACGTGAGCCGGGTCAGCGCCACGAGCGGCCGCAGGTCGGCGACGTCCTGGCCGGTCAGGTCGATCTGCTGCACCGAGGTGAGCCGCTCGAGGCCGTCGAGCGACCGGACCTGCGCACCGCTGCTGCCGCGCGGGCAGTCGACCGTGAACACCTCGTCGAACCGGTGCGGCGCGAGCCCGTCGCCCCGGCCCGCGCCGAGGGCCCGTTCGAGGCACGCCGCGAGGACGGGATCAGCCACGACCTCGTCGACGACGCGCCGCTCCGCCACCCGCACGCCGGACGCGGTCCCGACGGCGACCACCACGACGGCCGCCACGCCGAGAGCGACCAGCCGTCGCGGCCGCAGGGTCGCCCTGCGCTCCTCCGGTCCGACCGTCCGGGCGGACGACTCCCCGCCCCCGAGCCGGCGCCACGCGACCACGGCGCACCACCCGGCGACGACCGCTGCCGTGGCCGCGACCAGGCCCGCTGCGACCACCCCGTCCTGCAGCACCGTCGTGAGCGACGACGGTCCGCCGCGGTTCCGCGCGACCGACGCGACCGTGCGCGCGGTCCACGCGGCGACGGAGAGGGCGATCGCCGCCGCACCGACGGCCACGGCCAGCGCACCCCCGACGACGGGACCCCGGCGCCGCAGCAGGACGCCCACCCCGGCCGCGCCCAGCCCGGCCCCCACGCGCGTGAGCCACACGCCCGCGAGCGTGCGAGGCGACGACACGAGCAGCCAGATCCACGGCCGGGACGTGAGGGGCGCAGACGCAGGGTCCGCCGACACGACGAGCGCCCCGGCGACGACCGCCACCAGGCCGGCCGCCACGACACCCGCGACGACACCGGCCCCGCGCCACGTCAGACGGCGCGCTCCGGGCGGGACCGACGTCGACCCGTCCACCGGCGACGCGACGCTCGCGGTGCCCGGCCCAGCGGGCGACCGCCGCGCCACCCCACCCAGCAGGAGCGCGGCCGCGGGGACCAGCCCGAGCACCAGGACCAGCAGCGGCAGCGCGTCCCCGCGCAGCGCCCACAGCGCCTCGACGGCGTCCGACGGTGCGCCCTCCCCGAGCAGCGCGCGGAACCCGTCGCCGACCGTCGCCCACGTCCCGCCGCCGACCAGCGCCGCGGCGGTCCAGACCCCCACGACGGCGACGGCGCCCGCACCGGCACGCCGCACGGTCTCGAAGCGTGCCCCGTCGGGCATCCCGTCTCCTGTCCGTCGCTCGGCGGCCACCGGGTCCGGCGCCGGGCCGACCGTACCCAGCGGTCACCGAGGCCCGGACCGGGTCGGCGTCGAGGTGTCGTGAAGGCTCTGCGCGGATCGTCAGCGTCGCGCGACGGTGGCGTGCACACCGAGCCGTCGGCCGGGGCCGGTTCGTCGCGGCGACCGAGCGCTGTGCGGCCGGCCCTCGACGCGCTAAGTGCGCGCGGACGGGAGGTCGACCGCCCCCGCCGACCCTCTCGTCGACCGGCGAGTGCCGCCGCGCCGGTCGTCAGGTCGCGTCGTGCTCGACGCGCAGCGTGACCTTGCCCTCGGACTCGCTCAAGGTCAGGTCGGGGTTGGTGATGCTGGGCATGCTCCGTCTCCCGGTGTGCCTGCCGAGGCGCTGGTCGCCTCCGTACGCACGCGCCTTCGCCCCACGGCGCCGGCGCACATCGTGGTGGGCACCACGAGATCCGTGACGTGCCCCGGCACGGGAACCGGGGCCCGTGACGGCCTAATCGATTCCGCCGTCGGACGGCCGCTGACGGGCTGCGGGCGCGCCCTAGCGTGGGCGGAGCGTGCCTGCGACGACCGCCTGGCCGGCCGGTTCCTCGCGGGTGACCGCCCACCCGTCGTCCGTCCAACGAAGGACCGTCATGTCACGGAACACCCACCCCCGAGGGCCGCGCCGGGCCCGCGTCGCCGCCGTCGCGGTCGCCGCCGCCCTGGCCGTGTGCGGCGTCGTCGCCCCGCAGGCGGCGTTCGCCGCCCCCGACCCGGGCTCGCAGGTCAAGGTCAACCAGGTCGCCTACGTCCCGGGCGTCGCCAAGGTCGCGACGCTCGTCAGCACCTCGTCGTCGCCGGTCGCGTGGACGCTGCGGAACGCCGCCGGGACCACCGTCGCCTCGGGGCAGTCGACCGTGCGGGGCGCCGACGCGCTCTCGGGTGACTCGACGCACCTGATCGACTTCTCGACGTTCGACACCCCGGGCTCCGGCTACGTCCTGTCCGCCGGTGGCGCGAGCAGCCTGCCGTTCGGCATCTCCGCGGACCCCGTCAAGAAGCTCCGCTACGACGCGCTGGCGTTCTTCTACCACCAGCGCAGCGGCATCGCGATCGAGTCGCAGTACGTCGGCAGCACGTACGCGCGGGCCGCCGGGCACCTGGGCGTCGCGCCGAACCAGGGCGACACGAGCGTGCCGTGCCGGCAGTCCTGCGGCTACAGCCTCGACGTGCGCGGCGGCTGGTACGACGCCGGTGACCAGGGGAAGTACGTCGTCAACGGCGGCATCGCCACGTGGCAGCTGCAGAACGCGTACGAGCGCACGCTGCACGTCGCGGGCGCCGACGCCACGGCCCTGGCGGACGGCACGATGGCGATCCCCGAGCGCGCCAACGGCGCCCCGGACGTGCTCGACGAGGCGCGCTGGGAGGTCGAGTTCCTGCTCCGCATGCAGGTGCCGGCCGGCCGCGCGGACGCCGGGATGGTGCACCACAAGATCCACGACGAGAACTGGACCGCGCTGCCGACGATCCCCGCGCGGGACAGCCAGCGCCGGCTCCTGTCCCCGGTGAGCACCGCGGCGACGCTCAACATGGCCGCGGTGGCCGCGCAGGCGTCACGGCTGTGGAAGACGATCGACCCGACGTTCTCCGCGAAGGCCCTCGCGGCGGCGCAGACCGCGTACGCGGCGGCCAAGGCCAACCCGAACCGGCTCGCCTCGAGCACCGACGGGACGGGCGGGGGCGCGTACAGCGACAGCTCGGTGACCGACGAGTTCTACTGGGCCGCCGCCGAGCTCTACGCGACGACCGGCTCCGACACCTACCGCGCCGACGTCGCCGGCTCGTCGCTGTACAAGGGCGGCAGCTTCGCGCAGCGCGGGTACGACTGGGGCTGGACCGGCGGGCTCGGCGACACCACGCTCGCGCTGGTCCCGACGGGTCTTCCCGCCGCCGACGTCGCCGCGACCCGCGCCGCGATCGTGTCGTTCGCCGACGCCGCGCTCGCCCGTGCGAACGCCCAGGCGTACCCCGCGCCGAACAACGCCGGGTCCGTCTACTACTGGGGCTCGAACGGCCAGGTCGCCAACAACGCGAACGCGCTCGCGCTGGCCTACGACTTCACCGGCCAGGCGAAGTACCGCACGGGCGTCTACGCGGCCCTCGACTACTTCCAGGGTCGCAACCCCCTGAACCAGTCGTACATCGCAGGCTACGGCGAGCGCGCCGTGCAGAACGTGCACCACCGGTTCTGGGCGCACCAGGCCGACGCGTCGCTGCCGATCGCGCCGCCGGGGTCGTTCTCGGGCGGCCCGAACAGCGAGCTGCAGGACCCGATCGCCGCGGCCCAGCTCGGCGGCTGCGCGGCCCAGAAGTGCTTCGTCGACCACATCGAGGCGTACTCGGTGAACGAGGTCGCGATCAACTGGAACTCGGCGCTGGCCTGGCTCGCGAGCTGGGCGGCCGAGCACGCGGGCAGCACGCCGGCCGTCGACACCACACCGCCGACTGTGCCCGGCACGCCGACCGCGAGCGCCGTCACGGACACGTCGGTGACGCTCACCTGGACCGCGTCGAGCGACCCCGAGAGCGGGATCGCCGGGTACGACGTGATCCGCGTCGCTGGCGACGCGCTGCAGGTCGTGGCGTCGACGACGACGACCTCGGCGACGGTGACGGGCCTGACGCCGAGCACCTCGAACACGTTCGTCGTCCGCGCCCGCAACAACGCCCGGCTGTCCTCCGACTCGTCGCCGGTCACCGTGCGGACCACCGGCTCCACGACCGACCTGCCGCCCAGCACGCCGGGCCTCCCGGTCGCGTCGACGATCACGCAGACGGGCGCCACGCTCACGTGGTCGGCGTCGACCGACGACACGGGCGTCACGGGCTACGACGTCCTGCGGGCGCAGGACGGCACCGTCGTGGCGACGTCGAGCACCCCGTCGGTCACGCTCACCGGTCTCACGCCGGGGACGGACCACGTGCTGACGGTCCGGGCCAAGGACACCGCCGGGCAGCTCTCCGCGCTGTCCCCCAGCGTCACCTTCCGGACGCTCCCCGAGGTCACCACCCCGCCGCCGGGCGCGTGCCGCGTCTCCTACACGGCGAACTCGTGGGGCACCGGCTTCACCGCGTCGATCACCGTCACGAACACCTCGTCGTCGGCGTGGACGTCCTGGCGGCTCGGGTTCACCTTCCCGGGCGACCAGAAGGTCACGCAGGGGTGGAGCGCCACCTACAGCCAGACGGGCGCCGCGGTGACCGTGACGAACGCGCCGTGGAACGGCACCGTGCCCGCCGGCGGCTCGACGAGCATCGGCTTCAACGGCTCGTACAGCGGGACGAACACCGCCCCGACGGCGTTCACCGTCAACGGGACGCCCTGCGCCTGACGCGCACGGGTCGCGCGCCGTGAACGGCGCGACCTCCCGCGGTGCGACGGCGGCCGCCGGTCCACGTGACCGGCGGCCGTCCGCACGTCCAGCCCCCTGGTCGGACCGGGAGGGTCGCTCACGCTGGAGACGGCCCGGTAGGTCACCGACGACGGCTATCGTCTGACCCCGATCATCCCCATGGGAGGAAGATGATGGCGTCGCCCCTGACCGCACCGACCGCGCTCGAGCTCGCCGAGCTCGGGCTGGACGCTCAGGTCGGTGACGAGCCGTGGGTGCGCACGGTGACCTTCGACGCCGCGGGCGTCGCGTCCGTCGAGCTGACGTGGGACGAGATCGCCGGATCGGTGCACGTCGTCTGGAGAGACGCCGCGGGCACCGTGATCGTCGAGATCACCCGGGAATCGGTCGACACCGTGTCGGTGTCGTCGCACCACGACGGCTTTCTCGTGGCGATCGCCTGCTCGAGCGAGCAGCTGGGCGGCGCATTCACGGCGTCCATCACGTCCACCGGCGTCCAGATCAAGGACACCCTGCTCCGACGCTGACGGGCAGCGGTCGCGGGCCGTGGTGCGTCCGACGGGCGGCCGTCGTGCTCATCCCTGAGCTGAGGTCAGATCCGGGTGCCGGGGTCGGTCCCGTCCTCGGTCGCAGGCACGGTCCCGGTGGACGGCACGTCCGTGACGACGACCTCCACGACGTCGTCGCCGCGCGGACGGTCCCGGTGGACCCGCGCGACGCGTGGCGCGTGTGGACCGAGCCCGGCCTGGTCCGCCAGTGGTGGTGCCCGGGCCCGTTCACCTGTCCCGTCGCCGTGCTCGACGTCCGCGAGGGCGGCACGTCGCTGCTCGGGATGCGCGCACCCGCGGAGATGGGCGGCGCGACGACGTACACCGCGTGGACGTGCACGCCGGTCGACGAGCCGCACGAGCTGCGCTACGACGTGCGGTTCGTCGACGCCGACGGGCACCACGTCGGCCCGGCCGCCTCCGGCCTCGACGGCGTCCCCGATCCCGTCCCGCACGTCGTGACGTTCGAGACCGCCGACGACGCGACGCGGATCACCGTGACCGAGCGCGGCTACGCGACCGAGGCGTCACGCGGCCTGTCGGCCGCCGGCCTCGAGGCGTGCCTCGACAAGGTCGCCGCCCTCACGCGCGTGATGGCCTCGATCCGCTGACACGCGACAGACGGGCCGCTGACCTCCGACGGACGTTCGTCCCTGCGGCTCGGGCGCGGTCTGCCTGTCGGCACTCAGAGCGAGATCGTCGTGGGGTCCAGCTGCTCCGCGGCCCAGAGGACCGACTCGTTGTCCAGGACCCACACGGGCCCCGCGGCGGCGGCCGAGATCGCACGGACGACGTCGACGAACAGCACCTCGGACCGGCACTCGACGGGCAGACCGTGCACCTGCGCCATCGACGGGACGTCGTCGACCCCGCCGGCCGCGGTGAAGGGCTGCTCGCGGAAGTCGTCGCCCGGGTACTCGTCGCGGAAGAGCGTCAGCAGGAAGCCGTCAGGCCCCCGGAGCTGGGCCGTGTCCTCGACCGCGGTCCCGCCCCGGCCGACGATCACGTCACGGGCCACCTCGAACAGGCCCGCGTCCTCGCTGAGCACGAGCGCACCCTTCACCGCATCTCTCCCACCATGGCGACGAGCTCGTCGAGCGACCGCGCGATCGGGATGCCCTGCCTCGCGGCGGCCTGCCACGCCCCGTCGGGCATGTCCGGGGCGAACCCGATCGTCCGGCGGCCTGTCGTCTGCTCGGTCTTGAGGATCTGGCCGGTCAGCCCTCGCGCGTTGCCCTCCTTGACCTGGACGACGATATCGCCCAGGTCGACGTCCACCTCGCGCGAGAGCCCGTTGCTCATCGGCACGAGGTTGTTGATGTCCCGGACCTGTCCCGGGAACGCGGCCTCGATCGCGTTGGCGGCGTCGGCGACGAACGGGTCGGACGACGTGAACGGGGCGCGGGGCCGCGTCGGCGCCGGGCGGGAGAAGAGGTCGTCGAGCGCCGAACGCCACGACGCCGGGAGGTGCCGCAGGGTCTTCTGCAGGATCTTCCCGACGGCGCCGGCACCCAGCAGCGACGTCACGGCGAGGGCGAGCTCGAGGCTGCCCTGCTGCACGAGCTGCTGCCCGTCGACCGTGCCCTCGCCCCAGTCGGCCGCCACGTCGAGGAAGTCACCGACGGACACGAGGGTGAAGCCGACGCCGACGACCTTGAGCCCGAAGGACAGTCCCGCGACGACACCCGCGCCTCCGGCCGGGACGGCACCGACCCCGAAGCCGAACACGCCGCCGATCGCGGCCCCGCCCATGCCGCCGATGATCGCGAGCGCGATCATGAGCACCGCCCCGACGGCCACCACGACCCACCCGACCACCCGGCACACCGTCGCGAGGACGCGGAACACCGCGACGTGCTCGCCGATGAAGTCGCGCAGCCCGTCCAGGTTCTCGTCGATCCAGCCGCCGAGATCGCCGCTGGTCCGGTCCCACCAGTCGGCGACCTGCCCACCAGCGTCCAGCACGCCGTCCCAGGCGTCGGTGGCGACGTCGGCGAACCGGTCGACACCGTCCGACACCGCCCCGGACAGGTCGTCCCAGCGGTCGCCGAACCAGTCGCCGATCCCGCGGGACCTCTCGGTGTCGCGCTCGTCGGCCTCCTGCTCCTCGACGGGTGCCGCGCTCCACGTCAGGGCCGATCCCCCGCCGGCGAGCGCGGTCTGGGTGAACGGGCTGGCGGGGACGAACGGGTCCGGGTCGTCGACCACCGGCAGGGTCGCGCCGAAGGCGCCGTCGTAGCGCATCGCCGCCAGGTCCCGTGCGCGCGCGACGTACGGGTCGAGCGTGCCCAGCACGTGCGTCCCGAGACGGTCCGCCATGGTCTGCGCCTCGTCCATCGCCCCGGTCGGCACACCCAGCGCGACCATCCGGTGCCGCAACGGCCCGACCGTGTCGCGCACCGCGTCGCGGGTCGCCGCCACGTCCGAGCGGACCCCGGACAGCGCCTCCGGGCAGACCTCGACGAGACGCGTCACGCGACGCCCTCCGCGTCCTCGCGTGCCCGCCCCAGGGCGCGCTCGGCGTGCGCGAGCTCGTCCGCCACGGCCTCCTCGATCCGTACCAGCGTCCGCGGGAGCGCGGCGGCGGCCGGCGCGAGCTCGTCGCGGTGCAGCCGGTCGGCCGCCGTCCCCGTCCAGGTGCCGGCGGACCCGACGGCCTCGGCGGCGCGGTGCAGGGACGGGACGCCCTCGCGCGCCTCGCGCACCTGTCGCAGCAGCAGGCGCAGGTCGTCGACGCGGCCCTGGGCCCGGGTCAGATCGTCGGTCACGTCGTCACCCCCTGCGCGTCGCGGGTCGATTCGTATGGGATCGTCCGGGTGTGCACCCTAGCGTCGAGCGCACCTCCCCGGGACCTGGTCTGCCGGGCGTCCCCTCACGGCCCCCGTTCGGCTTCGGTGTGACCGCGCCCGAGGGCTGGCACGCCCTGCGAGGAGACGCGCCGTCGATGCGCGACGACCTCGTCGGCCTCGTCGCACGGACCCCGCTGTGGGCGGCGCTCGACGAACGTCGTCGTCGCGGCGCGGCCGCGGTGCTGGTGTCGGTGGCCCGGGCCAGCGCGGGCAGCGGTGCGGTGGTGACGCTGCTGCGTCTGGGCTCGGCGGGGGAGGTGACCTCCGAGCCCGAGGTCAGCACGATCTCCCTGACGTGGCTCCGCACCGCCCCGCTGCGGGCGGACCTCACCCTGGCGCGGCTCGTCGTGCAGAGCGACGAGCGCGTGGACACCGGCATCGGGCCCGGCCTGGTCGCGCGCCGCGTCGAGCGCACCGTGACGGGCGCTCTCAGCTCGACGTCGCAGGTCGCCGCACCGGTGCCCGGCAGCATCTGGCTCGCCGTCGTCACCGGCACGACGTCCGCACCGCAGTACGCGGACGACCTGCACGACGCCGTCGCCGCCTTCGCGGCCGGCCTGCGCGTCGACCGGCCCCCGGCCTCCAACGCGGCGCCGCGCACCACGGCCGCCGTCGACGCCCGCTGACGTCGGGTCGAGCGGGAGCGGTCCCCGTCACTCCTTGACCGTTCTGAGCGGTTTGCGACAGCCTGGCGGGGTTTGCGTCGTCGCTGGTCTCAGGGGGCCCAGATGGACGTGCCACGAAGCAACCTCCCGCGCCCGGACCGGCGCCGTGACCGGCTCCGAGGCCTGCTCGGTCTTGCCGCCGGGCTCGCGCTCGCCGTCACGGTCGTGCTCGTCCCGGTCGGCGAGGTGGGGGCCGCACCCCGCTTCGACATCCAGTGCGACGAGCTGATCGACGGCATCGACGGCATCGCGGGCGACGACGACCTGCCCGGCGGGAAGAACGTGCCGGTGGGGCACAAGGAGAAGATCCCGGACTACACGTACGAGAACGCCGCCGAGGCGTACCGGAACCGTGCGGCGCCGACCGGTGCGGAGCTCGACGCGCTGCAGGGTGAGTACAAGAACTTCCCCGCCGGGTCCGAGGACCACATGCTCCGACGCTGGAAGGAGTACACGACCAGCGGCGGCGAGTGGGAGTGGGAGCGCTGGCGCAACACGTACATCCCGAACATGGCGAACGACTCGCGGGGCGACGGCTTCCACCGCAACGTCGGGCGGCGCCTGAAGCTCGGCGGCCCGGACTGGATGTGCGAGGACACGCAGCTCGCGAAGGAGAAGAACCTCGGGTACGACCGCCGGTACGACTCCGTGAACCGGAACCGGCAGGTCGCCTACGAGCTCAAGTCCGGCGGCTCACCGCTCAAGCTCGAGCAGCTGCGGGCCGACCAGGCGCTGATGCGCGGGTCGAGCTGGAAGGTGTACTACGTCTTCAGCCAGGAGCCGCTGCCCGGGCAGGTCCGGCTGATGAACCAGCACGGCGTGCGGTACGTCGTGCTCGAGTCCACCGCGCGCCTGCAGAACCCGGCGTCGAACCCGGGCAACACCTCCATGAGCCCCGACCAGAGCAGGCCGACCGGCGGCGCCGCCAAGGACCTCGCCCAGCGCTCGGGCCGGACGGCCGCCGACGCGCGCGAGGCCCGGCGCCTCGCGGAGGACTTCGCGAACGACCAGCGCCGCCAGGGCTTCGGTCCGCGGCGTCCGGGCGGCATCGACTGGACGTCCCTCGAGCTGCACTACGTGTCGGACGACCCGCAGACCAAGGACTTCGGGTACGCCTTCTCCGCCGCCGAGCTGCCGGACGACGGCGAGGCCGAGCCCGGGTACGGGGGCGAGGCGGCGCTCGACCTGTCCTCGGACGCCCTGTTCACCTGGCTGTCGCTCGACCAGAGCCAGTTCTGGGTCAACCTCAACCCGGACACGCCGGAGTCGATCATCGACCCGCAGTTCGCGACCACCGACGCGGGGCGGGTGCTGCTGCAGGCGGACCTGCGGTTCAAGGAGACGCAGAACGCGTACATGGACCCGGCCACGGAGCACGGCAAGGCGTTCTGGGACTCGATGGAGCGCACCTCCGACGGCCTGATCTGCCACGGGTCGTACCGGATGTGGGTCGAGCCGAAGCCTGCAACGGTCCGCGAGGACGGCGACCAGCTGTACATCCTCGACGCGCCCCTGGCGGCCCGGTACGAGCCGATGGACATCGACTGGCGCCCGCCGGGCCAGGGCGAGGACCTGTGCGAGGACGCGCCGCAGGACGTCGTGGACCGCAACACGCAGCGGATCGCCGACACGTTCGCGCCACTGCTCGAGCAGCGGGTGAACACCGCCCCGGAGTACGCGGACCTGCGTCGCGTGTACACGTCCCGGGTGGCCGCCCAGTGGCTGACGGAGCGCGACGCCGAGCGTCCGGGCGCGTTCCACGACGTGATCGGCTCCGGTGACGTCTCGGCGTGGCCGGCGCGCACGGCGTGGGACCCGCAGGACGTCTTCGACGAGTACCTCGAGCAGCTGAGCACGCCGCTGTTCCGGTACGAGTGGACGTTCGGGGAGATGGAGTACTGGATGGACATCGTCGGCGGTGTCACGCTCCCGGACACGCCACGCGAGGCGATGCCCGCGGAGCAGTTCCAGCAGGCGCACCCGACCTTGCCGGCGACCGTGCAGTCCTCCCTCTACGACGCGGTGAGCGTGCCTCTCGCCGCCCAGGCCGCCCAGGCCGGCGACGTCGTCGGCACCTTCGCCGAGGGCACGGAGAGCATGGCGTGGCTCGGCGGTGGTCCGATCGTCCAGATCGCACCCGAGCCGACCGACCCGCCGGACCCCGGCCCGGTCGACCCGCCAGGGCCCGTGCCTGCGAACCCGCCGGGTTCCGGGGCCGGCGCGCAGGCTCCCGCCGACCCCGCCGCTCCGTCGGGAGGCTCCGGCAGCCGCACGGTCGCCCAGCGCACCGGCGCGGCCTGGGGCGGGAGGCTGCCCGCGACGGGCTTCTCCGACCCTTGGATCGTCCCGACCGCGCTCGGCCTGATCCTGGTCGGTGGGGCCCTCGTCCTGCTGCGGCGCCGGGCACGCACCTCGCCCTGAGGTGGGACGACGCCGGGCCAGGACGCGCCCGGTCACCGTCGACACCTCAGCCCGGAGCCTCGTCGAGCAACTCGGCGGGGCTCCTCGCTGTCCCGAACAGGCCCGCGGCCCCGCGTCGACGCCCCCACGAACACGAAGACTCCCGGCCAGGAACCCTGACCGGGAGTCTCGTACTGCTCGGGCGGTTCTCTCGGGAACCACCCCTGTGTGCGCGAGGGGGTGTCCTGTTTCAGGACATGGGCAACGCATGTCTCAGGACATCGGCAACACCGCTCGGTGATGCTCGGGCATGTCGCGTGCCCGCCTGGTGATCACCGCTGTCGTGCTCGAGGGC
>NZ_BHYL01000107.1 GCF_003851725.1 Cellulomonas algicola
CTGCTGGGCCGGCGCGGGAGCCGCGGCCGGGACCGGCGCGGGCTGCGCCTGCTCGGCGGGAGCAGACGCGGGAGCCGCCTCGGGGGCGGGCGCGGCGGCGGGAGCCGGAGCGGCCGCGGCACCGGAGCCCACGATCGCCAGGACGGCGCCGACCTCGACGGTCTCGTCCTCCTGGACGCGGATCTCCTGCACCGTGCCGGCGACCGGCGACGGGATCTCGGTGTCGACCTTGTCGGTCGAGATCTCGAGCAGCGGCTCGTCGACCTCGACGCTGTCGCCGACCTGCTTGAGCCAGCGCGTGACGGTGCCCTCGGTGACGGACTCGCCGAGCGCGGGGAGCGTGACCTCCTGGCCATCGCCGCCGCCCTGGCTGCCCGAGGACGGCTCCTGCGCGGCGGGCGCGGGCTGCGCGGGGGCCTCGGCGGGCTCCTCGTGCTCCTCGACGGACTCCTGCACCGGCTGCGCCTCGGCGGCGGGCTGCTCGGCGGGCGCCTGCTGCGCGGGCTCCTCCTGGGCCGGGGCCTCCTCGGCGGGCGCGGACGCACTGCCGCCCTCGCCCGTGCCGATGACGGCCAGCGTCGCGCCGACCTCGACGGTCTCGTCCTCCTGGACGAGGATCTGCTCGAGCACGCCGGCGAACGGCGACGGGATCTCGGTGTCGACCTTGTCGGTCGAGATCTCGAGCAGGGGCTCGTCGACCTCCACGCGGTCGCCCACGTTCTTCAGCCAGCGGGTGACGGTGCCCTCGGTGACGGACTCACCGAGAGCGGGAAGCTGCACGTTGTCGGACATGACCGCTCGTGTCTCCTTCGATCGTGGGGGTCAGTTGTGGGCGTGCAGCGGCTTGCCGGCGAGCGCCAGGTGGGCCTCGCCGAGCGCCTCGTTCTGCGTCGGGTGGGCGTGGATCAGCGAGGCGACGTCCTCGGGGTACGCCTCCCAGTTCACGATGAGCTGGCCCTCGCCGATGAGCTCGCCGACGCGGTCGCCGATCATGTGCACGCCGACGACGGGGCCGTCCTTCTGGCGCACGAGCTTGATGAAGCCCTGGGTGTCGAGGATCTTGCTCTTGCCGTTGCCCGCGAGGTTGTACTCGAGGGTCTCGACGGCGTCCTCGCCGTGGACCTCCTTCGCGGCGGCCTCCGTGAGGCCGACCGAGGCGACCTCGGGGTGCGAGTAGGTGACGCGGGGGATGCCCGACTCGACGATCGGCTGCGGGTTGAGCCCGGCGATCTGCTCGGCGACGAAGATGCCCTGCGCGAAGCCGCGGTGCGCGAGCTGGAGGCCGGGGACGATGTCGCCGACCGCCCAGATGTTGCCGACGCCCGTGTGCAGCTTCTCGTCGGTGATGACGAAGCCCCGGTCGAGCGTGATGCCCTGCTCCTCGTAGCCGACGCCCGACGTGCGGGGACCGCGGCCGACGGCCACGAGCAGGAGGTCCGCGTCGAAGGACTTGCCGTCCTCGAGGGTGACGTGCACGCCGTTGTCGTTCTGGGTCACGCCCTGGAAGCGGACGCCGAGGTTGAACGCGATGCCGCGCTTGCGGAAGGCGCGCTCGAACGCCTTGGAGAGGGCGACGTCCTCGTTGGGGACCAGGTGGGGGAGCGCCTCGATGATCGTGACGTCCGCGCCGAAGGACTTCCAGACGCTCGCGAACTCGGAGCCGATGACGCCGCCGCCGAGGATGATCGCGGACTTCGGCACGAAGTCGAGCGTCAGCGCCTGGTCGGACGTGATGACCCGGCCGCCGATCTCGAGGCCCGGCAGCGAGCGCGCGTAGGAGCCGGTCGCGAGGATGACGTGGTCGCCCGTGTAGGTCGTGTCGCCGACCTGGACGGCGTTCTGGCCGACGAGCTTGCCGTGGCCCTCGACCACGGTGATCTTGCGGGACTTGATGAGCCCCTGCAGGCCCTTGTAGAGGCCGCCGATCACGGTGTCCTTGTACTGGTTCACGCCGCCCATGTCGATGCGGTCGAGCGTGCTGTGCACGCCGAAGTGCGCACCCTCGCGCGCGTTGTCCGCGAGCTCGGCGGCGTGCAGCAGGGCCTTGGTGGGGATGCAGCCGTTGTGCAGGCAGGTCCCGCCCACCTTGTCGGCCTCGATGAGGGCGACGTTCTTGCCCAGCTGGGCGGCGCGCAGAGCCGCGGCGTAGCCACCGCTCCCCGCTCCCAGGACGACGATGTCGAAAGCGGTGCCGTTCGTGTCGGCCACGTGCAGACTCCTATGCGCAGGCGTGTGGGTCTCGAAGCTCGCCGACCATCTTGTCATCCCGTCAAGGTCCGAACGACCTCGGCGACCAGGCGCGGCGTGTGATGCTCGGAACAGTCGTCCCATGACTGCCGCTCGGCGCGGTCCCAGCGAACCCCCAGGGTGCCTCGATACGCTCCCCGGATGGCCTGGTTCTCGCGACGCCGCCACCGCACGCCCGACGCCGTGCCGTCGGACCGCGCCGCGCGCGAGGCGACGCTCGCGCACCTGCGCGAGTTCGTGACGACGCGCGTCGGCGTCGAGGCGTACGTCGAGCCGCCCACGAACGTCACGCAGACGACGATGATGCTGGTCGCGACGGACGGCGAGTGGACGCGTCGGCGCGTCCCGGACCCCAAGGTCGGGTGGGACCTGGCCCGCGAGCTGGGCATCCCCGTGTACGACGTGCAGCGCACCGGCTACCCGCAGCGCGTCCGTGACTGGAACGCGCGGCAGCGGATCGAGCGCGAACGGCGCCGCCGCGCCCTCTGACAGGCACGGCGGCGCCGCTCGGCGTCGGACGGGTCAGGCGGTCGCGCGGCCCTCGACGAGCGCGAGCAGCGTCCGCACGCCGACGCCCGTGCCCCCGACGGGCGTGTAGCCGTGCGCGGCCTTCTCGTTGAACGCGGGTCCCGCGATGTCGAGGTGCGCCCACGGCGTCGCGCCGACGAACTCCTGCAGGAAGATCCCGGCGGTCAGCATGCCGCCGAACCGGTCGCCGATGTTCGCGAGGTCGGCGACCTTCGAGCGCAGCCCGGCCTTGAGGTCGGCCGGCAACGGCATGGGCCAGAACTGCTCGCCCGCGGTCTCGGCGGCCGAGACGACCTCGCCGCGCACGTCGTCGGTGCCCATGACGGCGGACACGCGGTGGCCGAGCGCGACCAGCTGGGCGCCCGTGAGCGTCGCGATGTCGAGCACGACGTCGGGCTTCTCCTCGACCGCCGCGACGAGGCCGTCGGCCATGACGAGCCGCCCCTCGGCGTCGGTGTTGAGGACCTCGACGGTCTTGCCGCCGCGGATCGTGATGACGTCCGACGGCCGCTGCGCGGTGCCCGACGGCATGTTCTCGGCGAGGCACAGCCACCCGGTGACCGCGACGGGCAGACCCAGGCGGGCCGCCGCGATCACGGTGTGCAGCACGGCGGCGGCACCGGCCATGTCGGACTTCATGGCCTCCATGCCGGCGGCGGGCTTGATCGAGATGCCGCCCGAGTCGAACGTGATGCCCTTGCCGACGAGCGCGACGGTGGCCTTCGGGCGCGACGGCGCGTACGCGACGCGGACGAGGCGCGGGCCGCGGGCCGAGCCCTGACCGACGCCCACGAGTCCGCCGTACCCGCCCGACGCGAGCGCCTTCTCGTCGAGGACCGACACCTTGAGGCCCTTGGCGCCCGCTTCCTTGACGGCCGCCTTCGCGGCGTCGGCGAACGCCTCGGGGTACAGGTCGTTGGGCGCGGTGTTCACGAGGTCCCGCGTCGCGTGCACCGCGGCGGCGACGACCTCGGCCCGCGCGACCGCGTCCTTCGCGGCCTTCGAGCGTCCGAGCGACGTGACGATCTGCACGTCGGCGACGGGCGCCTTGCTCGCCGCGTCGGACGCGCGGTAGCGGTGGAACGCGTACGCCCCGAGCAGCGCTCCCTCGACGACGGCGGCGAGCCGCTCCTCGTCCTCGGCGGGCAGCGTGAGCGCGACGGACGCGGTCCCGGCCAGCTCGCGCGTCGCGGCACCCGCCGCACGGCGCAGCGCCTCGGGCGTGAGGGCGTCCGCGGACCCGACGCCGACCAGCACGACGACGGGCGCCTTGGTGCCGATGCCCGGCACGCGGCGCACCTCGTCGGTCGCACCCGTGACGCCGAGCGCGACCGCGTCCCGGGTCAGCGACGTCCGCAGGTCCTTCGGCAACCAGGCGGCACCGAGCAGCGACGGCGCACCGTCGTTCTGGGCGACGCCGACGACGACGGCGTCGACGGTGAGACGGGCGGGGTCAGCGGAGGTGAGGGTGACGGTCACGCGCTCGATCGTAGTTCGTCGCCCTCGCGACGTCGGGGGACCGGCGCGCGGCCGGGCGTCGGGCGCGACGCTGCGTCGCCGGTACGGTGGGGCACCGTGATCGTGCCCCTCGCCCTGCTCGTCGTGGCGGTCTGCGTCGTCCTCGCCGGCTGGGCCGGGTGGTTCGTGGCCCGCGACCGCGCGGTGGTCCTGCGCCAGCTCTGGGGCGCGTCCGTCGTCGAGGGTCTCCTCGTCGTGCAGGCCGTCGTCGCGGGCGTCCTCGCCCTCACCGGGACGCCCGACATCGACGCCGCGCTCTTCTGGGGGTACGTCGTGACGCAGGCGATCGTCCTGCCGCTCGCCGCCGCGTGGGCGTTCGCCGAGCGGACGCGGTGGAGCTCGGTCGTCCTGCTCGTCGCCGCGCTCACGGTCGCGTTCCTGGAGTTCCGTCTGCTGCAGATCTGGGGGTCCGTGTGACCGACCGCACCGCCGCCGCCACCGGCCCGCGCCCGGGTGCCGGCCCGCGACCGACCGGCGCCGGCCCGGGCCGCCTCGTCGTCGCGGTCTACGGCGTACTCGCGCTCGCCGCGACCGCCCGCGGCGTCTACCAGGTCGCGACGAAGCTCGACGAGGCGCCCGTCGCGTACCTCCTGTCGCTCGCCGCGGGCCTCGTGTACGTCGTGGCGACGTTCGCGCTCGCGACCGGCCGGCGCACGCTCGCGTGGGTCACCGTGGGCGTCGAGCTCGTGGGTGTCCTGACCGTCGGCGTGCTGTCGCGGGTCGACGTCGGCGACTTCCCCGACGAGACGGTGTGGTCCGGGTTCGGCCAGGGCTACGGGTACGTGCCGCTCGTCCTGCCGCTGCTGGGCCTGTGGTGGCTGTGGCGCACCGGGCGTCCGGTGGACGGCACCGGTGAGGCCGCCCGCCAGCCCCTAGGGTGATGTCGTGTACCGCCTCCTGTTCGACCTCGTGCTGCGCCGGCTCGACCCGGAGCGCGCGCACGAGCTCGCCTTCCGCCTGATCCGCGTCGTCGCCGCCGTCCCGGTCCTGCGCGACGTGGTGCGCGGGGTGCTCGCGCCGCCGTCGACGGGTGCGGTGCGGGTGTGGGGGCGGACCTTCCCCTCGGCGTTCGGTCTCGCCGCAGGCTTCGACAAGAACGCCGTCGGCGTCCCCGGCATGACGATGCTCGGCTTCGGGTTCGTCGAGGTCGGCACGGTCACCGCGCAGGGGCAGCCCGGCAACGAGCGCCCGCGGCTGTGGCGCGTCCTCGACCAGCGTGCCCTGCGCAACCGCATGGGCTTCAACAACGAGGGGTCGGCCGCGGTCGCGGCGCGGCTGCGCCGGCTGCGCGCGACGCCCGCCGGCCGCCGCTACGTCGTCGGCGTCAACATCGGCAAGACGAAGGTGACGCCCGCCGAGCAGGCGCCCGTCGACTACGCGACCAGCGCCGCGCGGCTCGCGCCGTACGCCGACTACCTCGTCGTCAACGTCTCCTCGCCCAACACGCCGGGCCTGCGCGACCTGCAGGCCGTCGAGTCGCTGCGCCCCATCCTCGAGGCGACGCGCGTCGCGGCCGACGAGGCCACCGCGAAGGCCGGCCGCCGGCCCGTCCCGCTGCTCGTGAAGATCGCCCCCGACCTGTCCGACGACGACGTCGACGCGGTCGCGGAGCTCGTCGCCGAGCTCGGGCTCGACGGCGTCGTCGCCGTCAACACGACCATCGGCCACGACCTCGGCCCCGGCGGCCTGTCCGGGCCGCCCGTGCTCGCCCGTGGCCTCGACGTCGTCGCGCGGTTGCGCGACCGCCTCGGAGACGAGGTGGTCATCGTCGGCGTCGGCGGCGTCACGTCCCCGGCCGACGCGCGCGAGTACCTGGCCGTCGGCGCGACCCTCGTGCAGGGCTACACGGGCCTGATCTACCAGGGACCGGGCTGGGCCGGGCGGATCGGCCGGGCGCTCGCGGCGGACGCGGGCCGGCGCGGCTCGAAGACGGCGACGGCGGCGTGATGGTCGTGCGCCCGCAGTGGGAGTGGCGGTTCGACGGTGCGGACGGCGCGCCGCTCGAGCGGCCCGTGAGCCCGGTCTTCACGACGCAGTTCGACGCCGAGCAGTGGTTGGGCGAGACGTGGCGCGTCCTGTCGTCGCAGGGCGTGCAGGCCGCGCGGCTCGTGCACGAGGGCGTCCAGGCGACGCCGACCCTCTCGATCCCGGCGGCCTGACGACCCTCAGACGACGGCCCGGATCGGTGCGACCGGCTCCCACGTGACCGAGCCCAGGTCGCCCCAGGCGGCCGCGAGCCCCTCGACGCCCCGACGCAGCACGTCGGGCGCCTCCGCGAACGGCACGCGCACGTGGTCCTCGAGGCCGCCGTCCACGCCGAACGCGGGGCCGGGGACCAGCCGGACGCCGTGCCGCAGCGCGGATGCGGCGAGCGCGGACGACACCGGTGCGCCGAGGTCGACCCACAACGACAGCCCGCCGGCCGGGACCGGCACGTCCCAGGTCGGCAGGTGCTCGCGCAGCAGCCCGACGAGCAGGTCCCGACGTTCGCGCAGCACGGCCCGGCGGGCGGCCAGCACGTCGGCGGCGCACGCGAGGAGCTCCGCGACGACGAGCTGCTCGAGCGGCGGCGTGCCGATGTCGACGTGCGCACGTACCGACGCCAGCCGGGACACGAGGTCCGGGTGCGCGCGCACCCAGCCGACACGCAGGCCGCCCCAGAACGACTTCGAGGCCGAGCCGATCGCGACGACCACGTGCGACGCGCTGCCGTCGCCGGGGAAGGACGCGGGCGCGTCGCCGTCGATCGTGAGCTCGGTGAGCACCTCGTCGCCCACGACCGTGGTGCGGTGCCGTCGCGCGACCGCCCGCACGGCCGCGCGCTGGTCGGGGTCGAGGCTGGTGCCGGTCGGGTTGCGGTGGTCGGGGATGAGGTAGACGAGCCGCGGCGCGACCTGGCGGACGGTCGACTCGAGCAGGTCGACGTCGAGGCCGTCGGCGCCGGACGGGACGGGGACGGGCCGGGCACCGGCGGCCCGGACGACGTCGACCGCGTGCGGGTAGGTCGGCTGCTCGACGACGACGCGGTCGCCGGGACCGGCGTGCGCGGCGACGAGCAGGTGGATCGCCTGCTGCGCGCCGGTGGTGACGAGGATCTGGTCGGGCGAGGTCGGCGTGCCGCGCTCGGTGTACCAGCGCGCGACGGCCTCGCGCAGGACGGGCAGGCCGAGCGGCGCGTACCCGCTGCCCGCGAGGTGGCGGGGGAGCGCGTCGAGCGCGGCGAGGTAGGCGCCGTGCAGCGCGGACGGTGCCGAGGGAGCCGCGATGGAGAGGTCCGTGAGCGAGTCGTCGTCGACGCCGCCGAGGACGGGCATCGGCCGGCGTGCGCCCGGACCGGACGGGAGCGTGGTGACGGTGCCGCTGCCGCGCCGGCTCACCAGGTAGCCCTCGTCGCGCAGCAGGCCGTAGGCGGCGGTCGCGGTCGTGCGGGAGACGCCGAGCGCGTCGGCGAGCTCGCGCTCGCCCGGGAGCCGGGTGCTGATCGGGAGCGTGCCGGACAGGATCGCGGCGCGCAGCGCGTCGGCGAGGGCGGTGTAGGCGGGACCGCCCTGCTGCCAGGCGCCGAGCAGGCGTGCGACCCGGGCGCCGGCGACGCGGCGGTCGGTGGGGAGGTCCGAGACCGTCATGGAGCCACTTTCCCACAAGTGGCTATGTTCGACATAGCCACTGGGTCGAGAGGATGAGGCCATGTCGCACGTGCTCGGCCTCACCCTCGTGTGGGGTCTCGTCGGTCTCGGTCTCCTCGCCGGCCTCGTCGTCGCGCTCGCCCGCCTGGTGCGCGGCGACGGACTCGGGCACCGGCCCCCGCCGCCCTGCCGTCCGGACTGGGCCGCGGGGAGCATGCTCGAGGTCCGGTCGAGCGTGCGGACCGGCCTGTGAGCGGCGTGCTGCGCGACCTCGCGCACCGGCCCGTCCGTCGCCTCGTCCAGCTGTTCGCCGGCGTCGTGCTCTACGCGGTGTCGATCGCGCTCGTCGTGCACGCCGGGCAGGGGAGCATGCCGTGGGACGTCCTCACGCAGGGGATCGCCCACCGCACCGGCCTGTCGTTCGGCACGATCACGCTGCTCACGAGCGTCGCGGTGCTGCTGTGCTGGTGGCCGCTGCGCCAGCGGCCCGGGATCGGGACCGTGGCGAACGTCCTCGTCATCGGCCTGCTCGTCGACCCGGTGCTCGCGCTGCTCGACCGCCTGCCCGACCCGTTGCCGCTCGCGGTGGCGATCGCGATGGCGGTGACCGGCATCGTGCTCAACGGCGTCGCGACGGGTCTCTACGTCGGCGCCCGCCTCGGCCCCGGCCCGCGCGACGGGCTCATGACCGGGCTCGTGGCGCGCACCGGGAGGTCCGTCCGGCTCGTCCGCACCAGCATCGAGGTGGCCGTCGTCTCCGTCGGCTGGGTGCTCGGCGGCACCGTCGGCTGGGCCACGCTCGGCTACGCGCTCGGCGTCGGCCCGCTCGCGCAGGTCTTCCTGCGCCTGTTCACCGTCCCGCTCGACGACCCCGCACCCGAGCCGACCGCGGAGCCGGTCCCCGCCTGACGCGACGGTGCCCCGCCCTGCCCGGAGACCGGGGAGGACGGGGCACCGTGCGTGCCGGCTCGCGTCGGCGCAGCGTCGTCAGCGCGACGCGGGCGACGACTTCGCGGTCTCCGCGGGGTCGGTGACGACCGAGTCGCCCAGGACCTCGTCGATCCGGGCCATCAGCTCGGCGGGGATCTCGACGCCGGAGGCCTTGACGTTCTCCGCGACCTGCTCGGGACGCGACGCACCGATGATCGCGGACGCCACGTTCGGGTTCTGCAGCACCCACGCGATCGCGAGCTGCGCCATCGTCAGGCCGAGCTCGTCGGCGACGGGCCGCAGGTCCTGCACGCGGGCGAGCGTGTCCTCCTGCTCGAGGAAGCGCCCGATCATGCGCGCGCCGCCCTTCTCGTCCGTCGCGCGCGACCCCGCGGGGGCCGGCTGACCCGGCTTGTACTTGCCGGTGAGCACGCCCTGCGCGACGGGCGACCAGACGATCTGCGACAGCCCGAGCTCCTGCGACGCCGGGACGACCTCGCCCTCGATGACGCGCCACAGCGCGGAGTACTGCGGCTGGTTGGACACGAGCCGGAAGCCGAGGTCCTGCGCGAGCGCCTGCCCGGCGCGGATCTGGTCCGCGGTCCACTCGCTCACGCCGATGTAGAGCGCCTTGCCCTGACGGACGACGTGCGCGAACGCCTCCATCGTCTCCTCGAGCGGCGTCGCGTGGTCGTAGCGGTGCGCCTGGTACAGGTCGACGTAGTCGGTCTGCAGCCGCTCGAGCGAGCCGTCGATCGACTCGAGGATGTGCTTGCGCGACAGGCCCGAGTCGTTGGCGCCGCGCGGACCCGTCGGCCAGTAGACCTTGGTGAAGATCTCGAGGCTCTGGCGGCGCTCGCCCTTCAGCGCCTCGCCGAGGACCGACTCCGCGACGGTGTTCGCGTAGACGTCGGCGGTGTCGAACGTCGTGATGCCCGCGTCGAGCGCGGCGCGCACGCAGGCCGTCGCGGTGTCGTTCTCGACCTGCGAGCCGTGCGTGAGCCAGTTGCCGTAGGTGATCTCGGTGATCTTGAGGCCGGATCGGCCCAGGTGGCGGTAGTTGACCATGCGATCAACCCTACGTCCGTCACCGGACCCTGCCGCGCGGGCCGGTCGCGGCCGGGTCGACGCGTCAGGCGGGCTTCTGCCCGTGCTTGACCTGCGGCTTCGGCATGCGCGACGGCCGGATCTGGAACGCGCGCAGGACGCCGTACATCGCGGTGCCGCGGACCACGGCCTTCTCGCCGAACTTGGCGATCAGCCGCTTCTTGAGGCCGCGCCACAGCAGCCACCCGTCGACGATCGCGGCGAGCACGTACACGTACAGCGCGACGATCACGTAGAACGCGAACACGGGCGCCGTCTGCGCGAGCGCGAACTGCGCGACGAGCGCGACGGCCGCGACGGGGAGGAACAGCTCGCCGAGGCTCCACCGGGCGTCCACCCAGTCGCGCACGTAGCGACGGACGGGACCGCGGTCCTTGGCCGGCATGAAGCGCTCGTCGCCGGTCTGCATGGCCTTGTACTCGCGGTCGCGCTGCTCGCGCTGCGCCGCCCGGGCGGCCTTCGACGCGGCCTTGCGGTCCTGCGGCACGAGGGGACGCTTGTTGGCGGCCTGCGCCTCCTTGCGCTTGGGCGTGGGGCGTCCCTTGCCGCCGGGGAGGTCGGGGGTCGGAGCCGACTCCACGAGGCCGGGGATCTCGTTCACGGGCTCCTTGCTGCGTCCGAACACCCCCTCAGGGTAGTCGAGTACCGTGGCGATCCGTGACCGACCAGCGCGCTCCCGAGACCCCGACCGACCCCACCGCCCGCCTCGACGAGCTGCGCACGCGCACCGCGTCCGCGTTCGCGGGGATCCGCACGGACCTCGAGGCGCTGGTCCGCATCCCGAGCGTCTCGAACGCCGCGTTCGAGCAGGCCCACGTCCGGTCGAGCGCCGACGCGGTCGCCGACCTGCTGCGCGGTGCCGGGCTCGACGAGGTCGACGTCCTCACCGTCACGACCGCCGACGGCCGCACCGGCGCCCCCGCGGTCGTCGCCCGCCGGCCCGCGCCCGCCGGTGCCCCCACGGTGCTGCTCTACGCGCACCACGACGTGCAGCCACCCGGTGACGCCGCCGCGTGGCAGACCGACCCCTTCGAGCCCACCGAGCGCGACGGGCGGCTGTTCGGCCGCGGTGCCGCGGACGACAAGGCGGGCGTCGTCGCGCACGTCGGCGCGCTGCGCGTGCTCGGCGACGAGCTGGGCGTCGGCGTGACGGTGTTCGTCGAGGGCGAGGAGGAGATCGGCTCGCCGACGTTCGCGGACTTCCTGCACGCGCACCGCGACCGGCTCGCGGCCGACGTCATCGTCGTCGCCGACTCGACCAACTGGTCGGTCGGCGTCCCGGGGCTCACGACGTCGCTGCGCGGGCTCGTCGACTGCACGGTCGAGGTCGAGGTGCTCACGCACGCGGTCCACTCGGGCATGTACGGCGGCCCGGTGCTCGACGCCGTGACGCTCCTCGCGCGGCTCGTGGCGACGCTGCACGACGACGCGGGCGACGTCGCGGTCGCGGGCCTCGTGCACGCGCCCGACCCGGCGGTCGAGCTCGACGAGGAGCAGCTGCGCGCCGACGCGGGCGTGCTGGGCGGTGTGCGCCTCGCGGGCACCGGTCCGATCACCGCGCGCCTGTGGACGCGTCCGGCCATCTCCGTCATCGGGTTCGACGCGCCTGCCGTCGCGACCGCGTCGAACACCATCACGCCGCGCGCGGCCGCGAAGCTGTCGATGCGCATCGCGCCCGGGCAGGACCCCGTCGCGGCGATGGCCGCGCTGCGCGCCCACCTCGAGGAGCACGCGCCGTTCGGGGCGCGCGTCACCGTGACGGACGGGGAGAAGGGGCGGCCGTTCCTCGCGCCCGCCGACACGCCCGGCATGCGCGCCGCGCGTCGGGCGTTCGGCGAGGCGTGGGGCACCGAGCCGGTCGACATCGGCGTCGGCGGGTCGATCCCGTTCATCGCGGACCTGCTCGAGGTCTACCCCGACGCGCAGATCCTCGTCACGGGCGTCGAGGACCCGGACAGCCGCGCGCACGGCGCGAACGAGTCGGTGCACCTCGGCGAGCTCGAGAAGGTCGTCCTGGCCGAGGCGCTGCTGCTCGACCACCTGGCCCGCGGCGCGTCCTGACACGCGACGCCCGTCCGGAGACGCCCTGATCGGGGCGTCACCGGACGGACGGCACCGGGACGGGCCTCAGCAGGTCGCGGCGCCGCGGTGCGAGGGCTGCGGGTGGGGGGACGTCGGGACGGGTGCCGCGTCAGGCGCGGTGGGCCACGTCGACCGCGGCCGCCCAGGCGGCGACGTCGTCGGGCAGCTCGGGTGCCTCGACGTGCTCACCCGCGAGGAGCTCGACCACGTCGGGGGCGGGGATCCGCCGGCCGTCGCGCGCGAGGAACCGCCCCGCGACGACGCCCCGCGCGATGTGCTGGTCACCGCGCGCGAACGACTGCTCGAGGTAGCAGACGCGCTCGTCCCAGCCGAGCACGCGCGTCGTGACGGTGAACCGCTGGCCGAGCGTGAGCGACCGCCGGTACTTGACCGTGGACGCGGCGACGACCGGGTACCAGCCGTGCTCGGCGAGCAGCCGGTATCCGCCGAGGTCGGCGATGAAGTTCGCGCGCGCGACGTCCATCATCTGCAGGTAGACGCCGTTGTTGACGTGCCGGTAGAGGTCCAGGTCGCCCGGGTGCACGCGCATCGTCGTCACCGACGGGGAGAACAGCGTCTGCCCCGGGACCGCGGGTCGGGGGCGGAACGTGGCGAAGGCGAGCTGGAGCGTCCGGGTCACGACGCGATGTTACTCATGAGTAGCAAAGCCGGTCGTCGGGTGCCGGACGCCGGTCACACCGGGGGAGCAGGGTCGTACTGGATGCCCCGCCGGACGCCTCGGGCGGCCTCCACCGAGTCGAGCCGCGCCACCAGGTGGAGCGCCATGTCGATGCCCGCCGACACGCCCGCCGACGTCACGACGTCGCCGTCGTCGACGAACCGCGCCTCGGTGTCCGGCAGGACGCTCGGGTCGATCGCCGCGAGCTCGTCGAACGCCGCCCAGTGCGTCGTCGCCGGCCGCCCGGCCAGCAGCCCGGCGGCCGCGAGCACCAGCGCACCGGTGCACACGCTCGTGACCAGCGGGGTCGTCGCCCGGACGCCGCGCAGCCACTCGAGGTGCTCGGAGTCGGCCGCGAGCGGGCGCGTCCCCGCACCGCCCGGGTACACGAGCACGTGCAGCGGGCCGACCTCCTCGGCAGAGGTGTCGGGCACCAGGCCCAGGCCCTTCGCGCAGCGCACGCCCGCACCGTCGGCCGAGAACGTCACGACCTCGGGGTGCAGGGGCGAGTGGGCCGCCCACGACGACAGCACGTCGAACGGCCCCACGACGTCGAGCTCCTCGGCTCCGTCGAAGACGAAGATGCCGATCCGCAGGTGGTGGCCGGTGTTCACGGGAGCTCAGTAGCCCGGCAGCGCCAGCATCTGGTCGAGCGCCACCCGCGCCCAGTGCGCGTCGTCCGCGTCGACCACGATCCGGTTCGGCACGCGGCCCGCGGCGAGCGACTCCATCGCCCACACCAGGTGCGGGAGGTCGATGCGGTTCATCGTCGAGCAGAAGCACACCGTCGAGTCGAGGTAGTGGACCTGCTTGTCCGGGTGCGCGTTCGCCAGGCGGCGGACCAGGTTGAGCTCGGTGCCGACCGCCCACGACGTTCCCGGCTCGGCCGCGTCGAGCGCCTTGATGATGTACTCCGTCGAGCCCACCATGTCCGCCGCGGTGACGACCTCGTGCTTGCACTCGGGGTGCACGAGCACCGTGACGTCCGGGACGGCCGCACGGATGTCCGTGACGTTGCGCGCCGAGAAGCGGCCGTGCACCGAGCAGTGCCCGCGCCACAGGATCATGCGCGCGTCCTTGAGCTGCTGCGCCGTCAGGCCGCCGTTCGGCTTGCGCGGGTCGAACACGACGCAGTCGTCGAGCGACAGGCCGAGCTGCAGCACCGCGGTGTTCCGGCCGAGGTGCTGGTCCGGCATGAACAGCACCTTGCCGGTGCCGTCGAGCCCGCCGACCTTGTCGAACGCCCAGCGCAGCGCGACGTGCGCGTTCGACGACGTGCACACCGTGCCGCCGTGGCGCCCCGTGAACGCCTTGATGGCCGCCGTCGAGTTCATGTACGTGACCGGGACGGTGTCCTCGGCGACACCCGCGTCGACGAGCACGTCCCACGCGTCCTCGACCTGGTCGATCGCCGCCATGTCCGCCATCGAGCAGCCCGCCGCGAGGTCCGGGAGCACGACCTGCTGGCTGTTCGACGTGAGGATGTCCGCGGACTCGGCCATGAAGTGCACGCCGCAGAAGATGACGAACTCCGCGTCGGGGCGGGCCGCGGCCTCGCGCGCGAGCTTGAAGGAGTCGCCCGTCACGTCGGCGAACGCGATGACCTCGTCGCGCTGGTAGTGGTGGCCGAGCACGAACGCGCGGTCACCGAGCGCGGCACGCGCGGCGCGCGCCCGCTCGACGAGGTCCGGGTCGCTCGGCGCCGGCAGGTCCCCGACGCACTCGACCCCGCGCTCCGAGGCGAGGTCGACGCCGCGGCCCAGCAGCAGCAGGGCCGAGGGTGCGGGCTCCGTGAAGGCGGCGGAGGTCGTCAGCGTCACGGGACCGATCCTCGCACACGGGCGTGCGCGCGAGCCCGGGACGTCCGACCGGTCGAACCGCACCCGGGCACCCCGGTCGGTGCGCGGGCCGCCGTGCCGGGCGACGGCCCCCGTCGTGCCGCGCGAACGCACGGCCGTCGCGCGTGCCACCATGCCCGCGTGCGTGTCCTCGTCGCCCCCGACACCTTCGGCTCCGTCCTCACCGCCCGCGAGGTCGCGGCCACGATCGCCGACGGGTGGCGCGCGGCCGCGCCGCACGACGACGTCGACGCCTGCCCGCTCGCCGACGGCGGCCCCGGGTTCGTCGACACGCTGCACGCCGCGCTCGGCGGGCAGACCGTGCCCGTGACCGTCACGGGCCCGCTCGGCGAGCCCGCGCCCGCGGTGCTGCTCCTGGTCGACGGTTCGAGCGGGCGCACCGCCTACGTCGAGTCCGCCCAGGCCATCGGCCTCCCGCTCGTCCCGCCCGAGCGGCGCGACCCGACGCGGACCACGACGTGCGGCGTCGGCGAGCTCCTGGTCGCCGCCCGCGAGGCCGGGGCGCGTCGCGTCGTGGTCGGCCTCGGCGGTTCGTCCACCAACGACGGCGGTGCCGGGATGCTCGTCGGCGCGGGCCTGGACGCGGCACCCGGGCGGCTCGACGCCGGCGGCGGGGCTCTCGCGGGGCTGCGTCCGGAGGAGCTCGGCGGCCTGCGGGCGCTCCGCGCCGCCTGGGCGGACGTCGACCTCGTCGCCGCGACCGACGTCGACGTCCCGCTCCTCGGGCTGCAGGGCGCGAGCGCGGGCTTCGCACCGCAGAAGGGCGCGACGCCCGAGCAGGCCCAGGCGCTCGAGCGCGCGCTCGCCGACCTCGCGCACGCCGCGACCACCGCGCTCGCCGACGACCTGCGTCCCGACCTGCTCGCCGGTGCACGCCCGTCGTCGGCCGCCGTACGCCTCACCGCGGCCCCCGGTGCCGGCGCGGCCGGCGGGCTCGGGTTCGGGCTGGCGCTCCTCGGCGCGCGCGTCGTGCCGGGCGCCGCGTTCGTCGCGGACCACGTCGGACTCGACGACCGGCTCGCCGCGAGCGACCTCGTCGTCACCGGTGAGGGCCGCTTCGACTGGCAGAGCCTGCACGGCAAGGTGGCCGCCCAGGTCGCCGAGCGCGCGCTCCGGCACGGTATCCCCACCGTCGTCCTGGCGGGTGACGTGCAGGTCGGCCGGCGCGAGCTGTCCGCCGCGGGGATCACGGCGGCGTACGCGGTGGGGGAGACGCCCGAGGAGGTGCAGGCTGCGCTCGCCGACCCCGTCCGGACCCTGCGGGCACGCGCCGAGCGGGTCGCCCGGACGTGGTCGCGCTGACGCCCGGGCGGTGCGGGCGGGCCGCGTACGACGACGCCCGCGGACAGTCGTACCCTGGACGGGAACAACGCGGCGCGCGACGCTGTTGCGCACCGTTGACGTGAGTTCCCCGGCACCAGGAGAGACGATGAGCGAGACCACGCAGACCCAGACGCACGGCGTCCTGCTCACGGACGTGGCGGCGGACAAGGTCCGCAGCCTGCTCGAGCAGGAGGGCCGCGACGACCTGCGTCTGCGCGTCGCCGTCCAGCCCGGCGGCTGCTCGGGCCTCATCTACCAGCTGTACTTCGACGAGCGCCTGCTCGACGGCGACGTGACGCGTGACTACGACGGCGTCGAGGTCGTGGTCGACCGCATGAGCGTCCCCTACCTCGAGGGCGCGACGATCGACTTCGCCGACACGATCGAGAAGCAGGGCTTCACGATCGACAACCCGAACGCGGGCTCGGCCTGCGCGTGCGGCGGCTCGTTCAGCTGACAACCGACGCCCTGACGAGGGCCCGGCACCGGATCTCGGTGCCGGGCCCTCGTGCGTCAGGGCTCCGTCGTCAGGCCTCGCGCGTGAACCTCACGCGGCAGGGGCGTCCCCGAGGCGGACCGTGAGGCGCCAGACGCCCTCGCCGTCGGTGCTCGACACCATCGTGTGGCCGCGCATCCGGGCCCAGGCGGGGACGTCGTGCCGCGCCGCCGGGTCGGTCGCGAGCACCGTGAGCTCGCTCCCGGGCGCCGCGGCGCGCGCGGCCCTCGCGAGCGCGATGACGGGCGCAGGGCAGCGCAGGCCGCGTGCGTCGACCACCAGCGGGTCCGGGTCCTCGGTCACAGGCCGTCCACCCCGCCCGCCGCGCGCACGCGCGCGACGACCCCCGGCAGCACGTCGAGGAACCGCTCCACGTCCTCGGCGCGCGTGCCGCGGGGGAGCGCGAGCCGCACGTTCCCGTGCGTGAGCACCCCCATGGCGGCCAGCACGTGGCTCGGCTCGAGCGAGCTCGAGGTGCACGCCGAGCCGGACGCGACCGCGAAGCCCAGCGCGTCGAGCGCGGTCACGAGGGCCTCGCCGTCCACGAACAGGGACGAGAAGGTCACGACGTGGGGGAGACGGTCGTCGGCGTCACCGACGACCTCGGTGTCGGGCACCTCGGCCGCGACGCGCGCGCGGACCCGGTCGACGAGCGCACGCCGAGCGGCGTCGGCGGCGTCCCGGTCGGCGTGCGCCACCTGCAGGGCGACCGCGGCGGCCAGCGCGGCCGGCACGCTGACACCGCCGGGGAACCAGCGGTCCTCGTCCTCGGGCGCGACCGGCGAGCGCCGGACACCGCGGCGCGTCACGAGCACGCCGATGCCCGCGGGCCCGCCCCAGTCGCCCGCGTCGGCGGCCAGCACGTCCCACGCGTCGCCGACGTCGGCGTGCCCGAGGCTCGCACCGGCGTCGACCAGCAGGGGGACCCCGGCCCGGCGCGCGGCCGCGTGGACCTCCGCGACGGGCTGCCGCGTCCCGACCTCGCCGTTCGCGTGCTGGAGCGCGGCGAGCGCCACCCCGGGCTGCCCGACGGCGTCCACCATGCGCGCGACGTCGACGCGCCCGAGCCCGTCGACCGGGACGTCGACGCGCCGGCCGCCCGACGACGCCACCGCGGTGTCGGCCGCGTGCAGCACGGCGGCCCGCTCGACGGTCGGGACCACGACGTCGCCGCCCGCGCGCCGGCGTCCGCGCGCGACCGTGAGCACGGCCGTGTGGAGGGCCGTGGTGTGCGACGGTGCGAGGTCGACGTCCTCGGTGCGCGCGCCGACGACGGCCGCGATCGCCTCGCGCGCGCCGTCGAGCAGCAGGCGGGCACGTCGACCCTCGGCGTGCAGACGTCGCGGGTCCGCCCAGCCCTGGTCCAGCGCCTCGACGAACGCGGCCCGCGCCTGCGGCAGCAGGGGAGCGCGCCCGCCCGCGTCGAGCACCACCCGACGGACCGCTGCGGGGGCAGTGGTGTGCGTCACACCGCGGTCGTCGACGGCCGGGACCGCGGGGGCGTCGTCACGGGGGCTCACCGGTGCACCGTAGCCCTGACCGGCGCGGTCGTCCGCCGTGCGCGGCCCGGCCGCACGTCGTGGACGTGCGCAGGAGACGTGGTGTGACGGTGCTGACACCGTGTCGTCATCCGGCGTCGCGAGGACGAAACGTCGTGGTCGGCGCGCTAGGCTGCACAGGTCGAGGACGAAGGTCCCGGGTGACGACCGCCAGCAGCGGGGTCGGGCGCTGACGGGACGTGAGTGAGAGGTCCCCCGTGCACCCGGAACACCCCCGCCGGACGCGCCGCCCGGCCCTGCTGACGGCAGGACTCGCGGCCGTCGTCGTGGTCGCCCTGAGCGGTTGCTCCGATGAGGTCCAACGTGGCTGGCTGCCCGGCTCGTCGGACGCCGAGATCACCGACCAGACCGCCCGGATCGTCAGCCTGTGGCGCGGTTCGTGGATCGCCGCGCTCATCGTCGGCCTCATCACCTGGGGCCTGATCCTGTGGTGCGTCGCGGTCTACCGGAAGCGCAAGAACGACGACGTGCTCCCCGTGCAGCTGCGCTACCACGTGCCGCTCGAGGTCATGTACGTGATCCTGCCGATCTTCATGGTCGGCGTGCTCTTCTACTACACGAACCGTGACGTCACGGCGCTGCAGGACACCTCCGCGGAGGCCGACATCCACGTGCAGGCCATCGGCAAGCAGTGGAGCTGGGACTTCAACTACCTCGACGACGACGCGTACGAGACGGGCCAGCACGCGCAGGACGTGGGCGGCAGCTCAGGCGCCCTGGCGGACCAGGTGACGCTGTACCTGCCGGTCGACGAGCGGGTCGAGTTCACGCTGGACTCGCGTGACGTCATCCACTCGTTCTGGATCCCCTCGTTCCTCTACAAGATGGACATGATCCCGGGGAAGACCAACACGTTCCAGGTGACCCCCACCGAGGAGGGCACCTATCTCGGCAAGTGCGCCGAGCTCTGCGGCGAGTACCACTCGTCGATGCTGTTCAACGTGAAGGTCGTGTCCCGCGAGGAGTTCGACGCGCACATCCAGGAGCTCAAGGACAAGGGCCAGGAGGGCTCGCTGGGGCTCGAGTACAGCCGCCTGCAGGACGTCGACAGCGTCAGCAGCAGCACCACGCAGGAAGAGAGCGACCACTGATGGCCACCGCCGTGGAGAAGATCCCCGGACTGGCGCCCTCGCGCCAGACGCTCGGGCGCACGGTGATCAAGTGGATCACCTCCACCGACCACAAGACGATCGGGTACATGTACCTGATCACGTCGTTCGTGTGGTTCGCGATCGGCGGGATCCTCGCGCTGCTCATCCGCGCCGAGCTGTTCACGCCCGGCATGGAGGTGTTCTCCTCCAAGGAGCAGTACAACCAGGCGTTCACCATGCACGGCACGATCATGCTGCTGCTATTCGCGACGCCCCTGTTCGCCGGCTTCGCCAACGTGATCATGCCGCTGCAGATCGGCGCGCCCGACGTCGCGTTCCCGCGGCTCAACATGTTCGCGTACTGGCTGTTCTTCTTCGGCGGCCTCATCGCCGCCGCGGGCTTCCTCACGCCGCAGGGCGCCGCGTCGTTCGGCTGGTTCGCCTACGCACCGCTGTCGAACACCGTGTACTCACCCGGTGTCGGCGGTGACCTGTGGGTCTTCGGCCTCGCCCTCGGTGGTTTCGGCACGATCCTCGGTGCCGTCAACTTCATCACCACGATCGTCACCATGCGCGCGCCCGGCATGACGATGTTCCGGATGCCGATCTTCACCTGGAACACCCTGGTGACGTCGCTCCTGGTGCTCATGGCGTTCCCGCCGCTGGCCGCCGCGCTGTTCGCGCTCGGTGCCGACCGCCGCCTCGGCGCGCAGGTCTTCAACCCCGAGAACGGCGGCGCCATCCTCTGGCAGCACCTGTTCTGGTTCTTCGGGCACCCCGAGGTCTACATCATCGCGCTGCCGTTCTTCGGCATCGTCACCGAGATCCTCCCGGTCTTCAGCCGCAAGCCGATCTTCGGCTACAAGGGCCTCGTCTACGCAACCATCGCGATCGCCGCCCTGTCCGTGACCGTGTGGGCGCACCACATGTACGTCACCGGCTCGGTGCTGCTGCCGTTCTTCGCGTTCATGACGATGCTCATCGCGGTGCCGACCGGCGTGAAGTTCTTCAACTGGATCGGCACGATGTGGCGCGGCAAGCTCACCTTCGAGACGCCGATGCTCTGGACGATCGGCTTCCTCGTCACGTTCCTCTTCGGCGGACTGACGGGCATCATCCTGTCCAGCCCGGCGCTCGACTTCCAGCTCTCCGACTCGTACTTCGTCGTGGCGCACTTCCACTACGTCGTCTTCGGCACCGTCGTGTTCGCGATGTTCGCGGGCTTCTACTTCTGGTGGCCCAAGATGACCGGCCGGATGCTCGACGAGCGGCTCGGCAAGATCCACTTCTGGCTGCTGTTCATCGGCTTCCACACGACGTTCCTCGTCCAGCACTGGCTCGGGGTCATCGGCATGCCCCGCCGGTACGCGGACTACTCGCCCGACGACGGCTTCACGTGGATGAACCAGCTCTCCACGATCGGCGCGGCCGTGCTCGCGGCGTCCACGCTGCCGTTCCTCTGGAACGTCTACGTCACGTGGCGCAACGCGCCGAAGGTGACCGTGGACGACCCGTGGGGGTACGGCGCCTCGCTCGAGTGGGCGACGTCCTGCCCGCCGCCGCGGCACAACTTCACGTCGCTGCCGCGCATCCGCTCCGAGCGTCCCGCGTTCGACCTGCACCACCCCGAGGTCGCGGCGATGGACCACGTCGAGCCCAACCCCGGTCCGTTCGACTGGGAGGCGGACCGCCGCGGTGAGACCGAGGTCGCGGTCGACCGCGTCGTGGAGGGCAAGGGCGAGCCCGAGCAGTCGTCCACGACGATCGTCGAGGACCGTCCGCAGGACCGTCCCGGCAGCGACAAGGAGGGTGACCGGTGAGGTTCGAGGCGAAGCTCTTCCTCTACGGCCTGCTGTTCTTCATCCCGGTCGGCCTGATCTACGCGCTGTGGAGCGACGGCGAGCCCGTCGGCACCGTCGGCATCCCGCTCGTCGGCGGCCTCGTCGGCATGATCGGCGCCTACTTCGCGCTGCTCGCGCGGCGCATCGACGCCCGTCCCGAGGACGACGAGTTCGGCGAGATCGAGCAGGGCGCCGGCGACCAGGGCGTGTTCAGCCCGTGGAGCTGGTGGCCGCTCGTCATCGGTGCCGCGGCGGCCGTCATGTTCCTCGGCCTCGCGATCGGCTTCTGGGTCGCGATCATCGGCGCGATCCTCGGCGTCATCGGCCTGGTCGGCTGGGTGTTCGAGTTCTCCCGCGGACAGCACGCGCACTGACCGGTCCCTGACCGCACGACGGCCCCCTCGGTCCTCGCTCTGCGCGACCGCGGGGGCCGTCGCACGTCCCGGCACGTCGGCCCTGTCGCTCGTCGACCGGCGCGCGGCCCGCGAGGCGCGGGAACGTCACCACCGGGCGGCACGTCGTTCCCCAGGGCGCCAGCGCGTCGCTCATCGCTCCGTGGTACGTGGTCGCGCGGGGCGCCCGCGCGTCGCTCATCGCCCGAGAGGCGTGACGTCGACGTAGGCGCCGTCGCGCAGGAGCGGCACCGCCACGCTCGTCCCGACCTCCGCCGCGACCGCCACGTCGGACGCGAAGCCCGCGTCGGTCAGCTCCACCCCGGTGCGGCTCAGGCGCAGCGCGCGCCCGGGCCGACGGGCGACCTCTCGCCAGGCGGTCAGCGCCGCGGCGGCGCGGGGCGACGCGACCGCAGGAGCGGTGGTCGTGAGGCCCTCCAAGACGGCTCCAGCACCCCAGACGTCCTCCGGAGCCTGGCGGACGCTCCCGTCGGCCCGACGCTCTCCTGCGGGCACGAGGGCGACGCGGAGGGGACGCGCTCTCTCGGCCGCGGTGGCAGCGATCCACGCGGCGACCGACGCCGCGTTGCGCAGCGACGCTGCCACCACGGCACGCTCGCCGGCGCCGAGCAGCCTGCTCAGCGTCGAGCCGTTCGGCGACGGCAGGACGAGTCGTCGCAGGCTGGCCGCCGCCCGTACGGAGCCGGGCGACAACGACACGTCGCCCGGGCGCGCCTCGGAACGACGGACGGCGAGCACGGCGTCGTGCTGCACGGCGAGCGTCGCCGCGTGCACGTCGTACGCCGCGCACGGCAGCACGGTGACGCCGCGGTCCGCGGCGACCGACACGGTCGTCGTGAAGGACAGCACGTCCACGACGACGGCCACGTCGACGTCGGTCCCCAGGGAGCGGGCGCCCGACGGACCCCACACGAGCCGCACGTCGACGGGTACCTCGTTGTCTCCGCTCACCCGCCCCTTCCTACCACCGTGCCGTCCGGTGGCGTCCGCGTACGACGAAGGCCGCCCACCCCCGCGGACGGGAGCGGACGGCCTCGTGACGACGCGAGCGTCAGGCGGGGACGATGAGGCCCCGCGTCTGCGTCCGGGCGCGGTCGAAGCGCGCGGCCGCGTCGGCCCAGCTCACGATGTTCCACCACGCCTTGACGTAGTCCGCCTTGACGTTGACGTAGTCGAGGTAGAACGCGTGCTCCCACATGTCGAGCACGACGACGGGCACGAGACCGAGCGCGATGTTGCTCTGCTGGTCGTAGAGCTGGACGATCACGAGCTTCTCGCCGATCGAGTCCCACGCGAGGATCGACCAGCCGGAGCCCTGGATGCCGATCGCGTTGGCGGCGAAGTGCTTCTGGAACGCCTCGAACGAGCCGAAGAACTCGTCGATCGCGGCCGCGAGCTCGCCGGTGGGCTTGTCGCCGCCCTCGGGGGAGAGGTTCTGCCAGAACACCGAGTGGTTCACGTGACCGCCGAGGTTGAACGCGAGGTTCTTCTCGTGCAGGTTGACGGCGGCCAGGTCGTCCGCCTCGCGCGCCGCGGCGAGCTTCTCGAGGGCCGTGTTGGCACCGGTGACGTAGGCCGCGTGGTGCTTGTCGTGGTGCAGCTCCATGATCCGGCCGGAGATGTGCGGCTCGAGGGCTGCGTAGTCGTACGGCAGGTCCGGAAGCGTGTAGTCAGCCATGCGTGAGTACCTCTCCTGCGTCGGTGCACGACCGTTCTGGTACGGCCGGGCGGGGTACGAAACGGATCGGGCGGCCCGCCGTTACGGCGAGCCGCCCGACTCCACGGTCAACTCTGGTCCTTGATCAGCGATTCCGCGTCTCGGGGGACGTCTCGTCCTGCGGATCGACGAGGTGCTGGCCGCCACCGGTGCGGCCGGACGCGCCGGCGAGCTCCGGGGTGCCGTGCGCCTCGGGGGCCGCCTCGACCTCGCCGTGGTGCCCGTGCGCCGCGTGCGCGGCCTCGAGCTCGGCGGGGGTCACCGGCTCCACCCGGTCCTCGTAGAAGACCTGCGAGAGCCGCTGGCGGATCGTGTCGCGGCGGTAGCCCTTGCGGCGGACGCCGCGCGAGTCCTCGGCCGGCTCGATCTCGAGCGGGCGGATGGCCTCGTGCTGCACGCGCAGCCAGCGCTCGTGCGCGTCGAGGGGCTTGTGCACCTCGATGTACTCGCCGCTCGCGAACCGCACGATGCGACCCGTCTCGTGCCCGTGCAGGACCAGCTCGCGGTCCTTGCGCTGCAGGCCGAGGCAGATGCGCTTGGTGATCCAGAACGCGAACCAGGGGCCGACGAACAGCAGCACGCGGAAGACCCACGTGATGTCGTTGATCGACAGGTGGAAGTGCGTCGCGATGAGGTCGTTCGACCCGGCGAGCACCAGGATGAAGAACGCCGTGAGCAGCGAGACGCCGAACGCGGTGCGGAACGGGCGGTTGCGCGGGCGGTCGAGCACGTGGTGCTCGCGCTTGTCACCGGTCGCGAACGCCTCGATGAACGGGTACAGCGCGAGCAGCGTGAACAGGATCCCCGGCACCACCATCGCCGGGATGATCACGTTGAGGCTGACCGTGTACTGACCGAGCACGAACTCGGCCTGTCCCGGCATGAGTCGGAGCGACCCTTCCAGGAACAGCATGTACCAGTCGGGCTGGGCGCCCGCGGACACCGGTGACGGGTCGTACGGGCCGTAGTTCCACACCGGGTTGATCGACATCGTCGCGCCCATGAGGGCGATGACGCCGAACACCACGAAGAGGTTGAAGAGCAGCTTGCCGGCGTACACCGGGAGCGCGGGGAAGCCGACGACGTTGTTGTTCGTGCGGCCCGAGCCCGGGTACTGCGTGTGCTTGTGCATGACCATGAGCACGAGGTGCAGGCCGATGAGCGCGAGGATCAGCGCCGGCACCAGCAGGACGTGCACGGTGAACAGGCGCGGGATCAGGTCGGTCCCGGGGAACTCGCCGCCGAACACGAAGTACGACATGTAGCTGCCGATGATCGGGATCGCCTTGATGACGCCGTCCGTGATCCGCAGGCCGTTGCCGGACAGGACGTCGTCCGGGAGCGAGTAGCCCGAGAAGCCGGCGGCGAGACCGAGGATCAGCAGCACGAAGCCGACGACCCAGTTGATCTCACGCGGCTTGCGGAACGCACCGGTGAAGAACACGCGCATCATGTGCGTGACGATCGCGGCCATGAAGATCAGAGCGGCCCAGTGGTGGATCTGCCGCATGAGCAGACCGCCGCGGACCTCGAACGACAGGCGCAGCGTCGAGGCGAACGCCTCGGACATCTCGACGCCGTTCATCGACGCCCACGGGCCCTCGTAGTGCGTCTCGCCCATGCTCGGGACGAAGAACAGCGTGAGGAAGACGCCCGAGATGAGCAGCGTCACGAAGCTGTACAGCGCAATCTCGCCCAGGAAGAACGACCAGTGGTCGGGGAAGACCTTCCGGGCGAAGAACTTGACCGCGTGGCCGAGGCCGGTCCGCTGGTCGAGGTAGTCGGCGGTCGCGCCGACGGCCCGCGCACCCGCCGACGGCGGGGTCGTGGCCTTGGAGGTGGTCGTGGTCGTCACGTCAGGCGCTCCCAGAAGCTCGGACCGACGGGCTGGTGGAAGTCGCTCTGAGCGATCAGGTAGCCCTCGTCGTCCACGGTGATCGGCAGCTGCGGCAGCGGTCGCTTCGCGGGACCGAAGACGACCTTCGCGCTGTCAGCGACGTCGAACGTCGACTGGTGGCACGGGCACAGCAGGTGGTGGGTCTGCTGCTCGTAGAGAGCGACGGGGCAGCCCACGTGGGTGCAGATCTTCGAGTAGGCGACGATGCCGTCGTACGACCAGCCCTCGCCCTGCTCGGACACGATGTCCCGAGGGTCGAGCCGGATCGCGAGGACGACCGCCTTCGCCTTCTCGTCGAGCGGGTGCTCGGCCTCGTCGAGGTCGGCCGGCTGGACGTGCGCGACCGATCCGATGGTGAGGTCCGAGGCCTTGATGGGGCGACCGGTCGGGTCGTACGCGAGCCGCGTGCCCTTGCGCCACATCGTGTGCTTGAACTTGCGGACGTTCCAGTCCTCGCCGACGTTGCCGACGATGGGCAGGACGATCGCGAGCGGGAAGAGCGCGATCGCCGTGACGGCCGCGCCGATGATCGCGCCGCGGCGCGTGAGGCCCGAGTCCTCGGCACCGTCCTTGAGCATCTGGACGGCGATCTCGCGCGTCGCGTCGTCGGTGCGCTGCGGGTGGCGCTCCTCGACGTACTCGCGGTTGCTCATCAGCACCTTGATGTAGTGGCTGCCGCCGATGCCGATGCCGAGGAGCGAGATCGCGAGGCCGAGGCCCAGCGCGAGGTTGGAGGTGCGCATCGACTCGGGCGTCTCGCCCGGGGGGAGCGCGAAGTACGCGACGATGAAGCCGATCGTGGCGAGGATCGACAGCGTGAACAGCAGGAGGACCTGCCGCTCGACGCGCTTGGTCGCCTTCGGGTCGATGTCCGCCTGGCGGTGGACGTGCTCGTGGACGCCCGGGTCCTCGAAGCGCTGGGGAGCGCCGTCCGCGCCGCGGACGTCCAGCTCGGTGTGGGGGTCGTGCGTGCTCACGAGGACTTGGCTCCGATCCAGACCGACAAACCGATGAGCAGGCCGAGTCCGACGACCCACGCCCAGAGGCCCTCGCTGACCGGGCCGAGCGAGCCGAGGTCGAGGCCACCGGGGGAGACGTCGCCCTGCTCGTTGATGAAGGCGATGATGTCGCGCTTCTCCTCGGGCGTGATGGTCGCGTCGTTGAACACGGGCATCGACTGCGGGCCCGTCTGCATCGCCTCGTAGAGGTGACGCGGCGAGGTCTCCCAGAGATTGGGCGCGAACTTGCCCTGCGACAGCGCGCCGCCGGCGCCGACCGCGTTGTGGCACATGGCGCAGTTGGTGCGGAAGAGGGCCATGCCGTTGGCGACGTCGCCCTGCGCGGGGTCGACCATGTCGTCCGTGGGGATCGCGGGACCGGCGCCCAGCGACGCGACGTACGCGGCGAGCTGCTCGATCTGCTCGTCGTCGAACTGCACCGGCTTGGCCTGCGCCTGCGGGCCGTTCATCTGCATGGGCATGCGGCCCGTGCCGACCTGGAAGTCGACGGCCGCGGCGCCCACGCCGATGAGCGACGGCGCGTCCTCGGTGCCGCCCGCCGAGGGACCGTGGCACGTGGCGCAGTTGGCCTGGAACAGCTTCTCACCGGTGGCGACGTCGTCGGCCGTGGCCGTCTTGGGCGCGGCGTCCGCGGACGTCGGGGCCAGGACGGCGTACAGGCCGCCGGTGAGCAGCAGCGCCAGCAGGAGCAGCACGATCGGCGCACGCCGATCGTGCCTGCGGGCTGCGAGTGCCTTCACGGATCGATCCTCGTCTCGCACGTGGGGGATGGGGGACTGGGTGGCGGGGCGAGCCGCCGGGCGTCAGCGGATCAGGTAGATGACCGCGAACAGCGCGATCCACACGACGTCGACGAAGTGCCAGTAGTACGACGTCACGATCGCGGTGGTCGCCTCGTGGTGGCCGAAGCGCTTCGCCGCGAACGACCGACCGAGCAGGAAGAGGAAGGCGATGAGGCCGCCCACGACGTGCAGGCCGTGGAAGCCGGTCGTCAGGTAGAACACCGAGCCGTACGGGCTCGAGGAGATGGTCAGGCCCTCGTGGACCAGCTCCGCGTACTCGAACACCTGGCCGCCGATGAAGAAGGCGCCCATGAGGTACGTGAGCACCATCCACTCGTTCATGCCCCAGCGGTTCACCTGGAGCAGCGAGCCCGTCCGGACGGGCTGGAACCGCTCGGCGGCCCACACGCCCATCTGGCACGTCACGGACGACAGCACCAGCACGGAGGTGTTGATGAACGCGAAGGTCAGGTTGAGCTTCTCGGTCTGCGTCGCCCACTCGTCGGGCACCGCTGCCCGGAGCGTGAAGTACATGGCGAAGAGGCCGGCGAAGAACATGAGCTCGCTGGCGAGCCACACGATCGTCCCCACCGACACCGGGTTGGGTCGGTTGACGCTCACGTGAGGCGCGGTGCGAGGGGCAGCCATGGCGGTCGACACGTCGTCATTATGGCTGATCGCCGCTGTGCATGGGTCATTGGGCCTACCTCGTGGCGCGCGGTATATGTCACACCGTCACGATCCTCGGGGCGTCGCACGTGGTCAGGGGAGCGAGAGTCGCGCGTCAACACGCGGAACTCGTCCTGCGACCGCGGACGGGACGACGTCTCACGCGCGCGTCGCCAGGTCTCGCGGCGTGCGGACGGCGCGGCGACTCGTGCTAGGGCTCGCGCCGGCACGAGCCGCGACGATGGCCCGGCGAGCAGCCCGGTCGTGCCAAGATGCCCCTCGGACGCACGTCGACGACGAGTGAGGGACGACCATGAGCACGGCCCAGCCCGACCACGCACAGACCGCCGCCTCGGGACCCCGGGTCCTCCTCTACAGCGACGACGTCGACACGCGCGCCGAGGTGCGGCTCGCCGTCGGCCGCCGGCTGGGCCGGGGCGAGCCCGACATCGACTGGGTCGAGGTCGCGACGGCCGACGCCGTCATCACGACCACCGAGGCCGGCGGGATCGACCTGCTCGTGCTCGACGGCGAGGCGGACAAGGTCGGCGGCATGGGCCTCGGGCGCCAGCTCAAGGACGAGATCTACCGCTGCCCCCCGGTGCTGCTGCTCACCGGTCGCCCGCAGGACGCGTGGCTCGCGTCGTGGTCGCACGCCGACGCGGTCGTCAGCCGGCCGCTCGACCCCGAGCAGCTGCACGACGCCGTCGCGTCGCTCGTCAGCCGACGGACGCTCGCCGGATGACCAGCGCGCGCACCTGGTCCGACCTCTTCGCGACCCTCGTCCGACGCGAGGACCTGACCCGCGAGCAGGCCTCGTGGGCGATGGACGAGATCATGCGCGGCGAGGCCGACCCCGCGCGCGTCGCCGCGTTCCTCGTGGTGCTGCGCGCCAAGGGGGAGACGGTCGACGAGCTCCGCGGCCTCGCGGACCAGATGCTCGAGCACGCGATCCGCATCGAGGTCCCCGGCCGCACGGTCGACATCGTCGGCACCGGCGGCGACCGCGCGCACACCGTCAACATCTCGACCATGTCGGCGCTCGTCGTCGCGGGCACTGGCCTGCGCGTGGTGAAGCACGGCAACCGCGCCGCGTCGTCGTCGTCCGGGTCGGCGGACGTGCTCGAGGTGCTCGGCATCCGGCTCGACCACGAGCCTCGCCGCGTCGCGGACATCGCCCTCGAGGCCGGCATCACGTTCTGCTTCGCGGGCCGCTTCCACCCGGCGATGCGCCACGCGGCCGCCGCCCGGAGCGCGCTCGGCATCGGCACCGTCTTCAACTTCCTCGGCCCGCTGTCCAACCCCGCGCAGCCCGCGGCGTCGGCGATCGGCGTCGCGGACGAGCGCATGGCGCCGCTCATCGCGGGCGTCTTCGCCGACCGCGGCAAGGACGCCGTCGTGTTCCGCGGGGAGGACGGTCTCGACGAGATCGCCGCCACAGGCACGACCCGCGTGTGGGAGGTCCGGTCCGGCCAGGTCGACGAGCACCTCGTCGACTGGGCGCGCGACCTCGGGCAGGTGCACGTCGACCTCGAGGACCTGCGTGGCGCCGACGCGGCGCACAACGCCGAGGTCGCGCGTCGACTCCTCGCGGGCGAGCCGGGCGCCGTGCGCGACACCGTCGTGCTCAACAGCGCCGCGGCGCTCGTCGCGGACGGCACGCTCCCCGGGATCGGCGAGGGCTCGCTGCTCGAGCGGCTCGACCGTGCGACCGCGATCGCGCGGGAGTCGATCGACAGCGGCGCGGCGGCCGCGGCGCTCGAGAGGTGGCGCGCCGCCAGCGCGTGACGACGGCGTGGTCGACGTCTACGGCCGCGCCTTCTGTTGCTCGCGCAGCCGGCCTCGGAGCTCAAGCACCTCGTCCACCAGCACCGGTAGGTAGGTCCGCGCCGTCGCGACCAGATCGAGGCAGTCCGCGTCCGCCGGGCCGCTGTCGCGGTGCAGGTAGAGGTCCTCACGCCGGTCGCCGTCTGCTCCGACGAGGATGACGTCGTCACCAGCGACGTGATCGCGTCCCTCGACCGAGGACCGCCACGGCGGCGGGTCGCACCGGTCGGACAGCGCGCGCAGCGCGAGCAGGGCGTCGTCGGTCAGCCTCGGAGGCTCGGGGGCGATCCGCTGCTCACCGTTCCGCTGCGTGGTCAGTCCTCGAGGCCGAGGGCGAACGCGGTCTCGAGGTCGTGCTGGCTGTACGTGCGGAACGCGATGTAGGTCTGCGTCCGGACGACACCGTCGACCTTGCCGACCTTGTCGGCGATGACGTCGGCGAGCGCCTCGTGCTCGCGGACCCGCACGACGGCGATGAGGTCGACGTCGCCGGTGACGGAGTAGACCTCGCTGACCCCGCGGAGGTCGGCGATGGCGGTGGCGACCTCGGGGACCTTCGCGGCGTCGGCGTCGATGAGCACGATGGCGGTCAGCATGTCGCCCATCATGCCGTGCTGGGCGCGGGGGCGACGAGCGACAGGTGCGGCCGGTGCGTCGTGCCGCCGCCCTGGTCACCGGCCGGGTCGACCTGCGCGTGCCGCGCGGCGCCCGCGACGGCCGCGGCCGGGTCGACGACCGCGACGGCGCTGCGGGCGGGCATCGACCAGCCGCCGGCGACCTCGACCAGTCGGACGCCGGGCTTGTCGAGCCAGGCGAGCAGGAGGTCGGTCTCCTCGGGGTGCGCGGCGGGGGCGGGCGACGGCGGCGCGGCGACGTGCTCACCGCTGGCCTGCAGCGCGGTGACGACGGGTCGCGGGTCGGTGCGCCGGTCGACGCGTGCGGTCCCCGCGAGCCGTCCGTGCCGGACGAGGACGAGCTCCCAGCCGCCGTCGTCGGTCCGTCGCGCGGCGACGAGCTCGGGGCAGCGGGACAGCGGTGCGACGCGCTGCGCGCGGGAGGCGCCGCGCAGGTACGCGGCGAGACGGTCGCGGACGGTCGCGGCCTCCTCGAAGCGCTCCTGACGCACGAGCCACGTGATGCGCTCGGCGTGCGCGGCGACGACCTCGGCCGGGTCGGACGACATGGCCGTGCGGACGCGCTCGACGACGGCGGCGTACGCGTCGACGGACTGCTGCCCGAGGCACGGTGCACCGCAGCGGCCGAGCTCGGCGAGCACGCACGCCGCCGCGCCGGCGGGGGCGACGAGGGGGAGGCGGCGGGTGCACTGGCGGACGGGGAAGGACTCGTGCAGCGCGTCGAGCGCGAGCTGCGCGGAGGCGCTCGACGAGAACGGCCCGATGTACGCGGCGCCGTCCTCGTCGCGGACGTCGCGCACGACCGACAGCCGCGGGAACGGCTCGCTCGTGAGCCGTACCCACGGCATGCGCTCGGGGAAGCGCGAGCGGCGGTTGTACCGCGGTGAGTGCTCGGCGATGAGCCGCAGCTCGCGGACGCGGGCCTCGAGCGGCGTCGCGCACACGACCGGGTCGACGCGGTGCGCGATGCGCACCATCTCGGTGATGCGCTGCCGCTTCTCGGCGGACGTGAAGTAGCTGCGGACCCGGGTGCGCAGCGACGTCGTCGAGGTCCCGACGTACAGGACCTCCTCGTGCGGGCCGCGGAACAGGTAGACGCCGGGCGCGTCGGGCAGGCCGTCGGCCAGCGTGCGCTTGCGACGCACGTCCGCGGGCACCGGGTCGGTCGCGGTGGCGAGGTCCTCGAGGTGCGTGACGCCCAGCGGACCGAGGCGGCCGAGGAGCGCGTGCAGGACGTCGACCGTGGCGCGCGCGTCGGACAGCGCGCGGTGGTTGGGGGTCACGCTCGCGCCGAACAGTGCGGCGAGCGACGACAGCTTGTGGTTGGGAACCTCGTCGCGCGTGACCGCCCGGCGGGCGAGCCGCACGGTGTCGAGCACCTTGTTGCCCGGCCACGTGTGACCCGTCCGGGCCGCGGCCGCCTTGAGGAAGCCGATGTCGAAGGGGGCGTTGTGCGCGACCAGCACCGAGTCCCGTGCGAACTCGAGGAAGCTCGGCAGCACGGTCTCGATCCGCGGGGCCCCCACGAGCATCGCGGTCGTGATGCCGGTGAGGACCTGGATGTAGGGCGGCACGGGCCCGCCGGGGTCGACGAGCGTCTGGAACTCGCCGAGCACCTCGCCGCCGCGGACCTTGACCGCGCCGATCTCGGTGATCTCGCAGTCGGCGGGCGTGCCGCCCGTCGTCTCGAGGTCGACGACGACGAACGTGACGTCCGACAGCGGCGTGCCGACGTCGTCGAGCGTGAGCTGCACCGGTGCCGCGCCGGGCGCCGGGGACGCGTCGGCCCAGACGGGGCGCAGACGGCGGTCGGGCGACATGCGACGGACCGTACCCAGGCCCTCCGACAGCCCGACGCACCCCGTGGTCGGTGCGGCGCGTCGGACGAGCGGCGGTCGAGGCGAGGTCGCCCGGGACCTAGGGTGCTGCCATGAGCGGCGCCGGAGCACCTGAGGAGCCGCCGGCGCGAGCGCAGGACCTGCGCACCGGCGAGGTGCCGGCGGACGTGCGGGCGGCCCTCGTGCAGGTCGCGGCCGACGTGCTCGGCACGCTCGACGGCTCCGACGTGCCGACGACGCTGCGGGCGGTCCGTCAGTTCGCGCCCCGGCGCCGCGCGTCGGCGGGTGCAGGGCCGCTGTGGTCGGCCCTCCAGGACGACGGCTTCCGGGCCCGGGTGGCGCGTGCGTGGGCGACGGACCACCCGGACCTCGCACGTGCCCTCGCCGGCGGCACCGGCACCGACGCCGCCGACGACACCGACGACACCGACGACACCGACGACACCGACGACGGTGCGGGTGCCGCGGGTGCGGTTGGCGCGTCCCCCGGCACGTCCGCCGCGGTCGGCGCGTGGCTGCTCGGGCACGACTGGAGGTCGTTCCTGCCGACCACCGACGCGCGGCCGTCGCAGGAGGTCGCGCGGCTCACGGAGCGGCTCGGCCGCAGCGAGGCCGAGGTCGAGCGGCTGCGCGACGACCTGACCGGCGCGCGCCGTGAGGCCGCCGACGCCCGGGACGCGCTTGCCGCCCTGCAGCGCGAGCTGCGTCGGCTCCGCTCGGACGCGGACCGGGCGCGCAGCGAGGGGCGTCGTCAGGCCGACGAGGCTGCGGCCGCGCTGGCACGCGCCGAGGAGG
>NZ_BHYL01000108.1 GCF_003851725.1 Cellulomonas algicola
GCGGTGCCCCCGCCGGCGGGACCCCGTCGACCGCGGCGGTGGGCGCCGGTGCGACCGGGCCGGTGGGTGGCGCGGCCCCGCCGGTCACCCCGCGGCCTCGGGCGACGACTCCGCCTCCGCGGTCGCGCGCGCGGCGGCCTCCTCCTGGGCGCGCAGCTCCGCACCGCGTTCCCGGACGATGTCGACGGCCTCCTCGGCGTCGTCGACGACCTTGAGCAGCTCGAGGTCCACGGCGGAGATCATGCCGCGTTCGAGGACCGGCCCGCTCACCCAGTCCAGGAGGCCCTGCCAGTAGGAGCGGCCGACGAGGACGATCGGGAAGCTCGTGACCTTGTGCGTCTGCACGAGCGTGAGCGCCTCGAACAGCTCGTCGAAGGTGCCGAAGCCGCCGGGCAGCACGACGAAGCCCTCGGAGTACTTGACGAACATCGTCTTGCGGGCGAAGAAGTAGCGGAAGTTCACGCCGAGGTCGACGTACGGGTTCATGCCCTGCTCGAACGGGAGCTCGATGCCGAGCCCGACGGACAGGCCGCCTTCCTCGAACGCGCCGCGGTTCGCGGCCTCCATGATCCCCGGGCCGCCGCCGGTGATGACGGCGTACCCTGCGCCCGCGAGCAGGCGCCCGACCTCCACGCCCAGCCGGTACTCGGCGCTGCCGACGGGGGTCCGGGCCGACCCGAACACGCTCACCGCGGGCCCGACCTCGGCGAGCGCGCCGAAGCCCTCGACGAACTCGCTCTGGATGCGCATCACGCGCCACGGGTCGCCGTGCAGCCAGGACGCGCCGTCGCCGCGGCTCAGCAGGCGCTGGTCGGACGTGCTGGAGGGGATCTGCCGGCCGCGCAGGATCACCGGTCCCTTGCGGTATCCCTGGCCGGGTGCGGGCTGACCGTCGTCGCTCATGGGGTGACTCTAGGCGTGGGCCCTGGGGGTTCGCGGCCCGGACCGGCCACCGTCACCGGACCGTCGCCGCAGCGATGCCGGTCCGTCGCCCGGTGCCTCGTCCGGGCCGGTCGGCGGCGCCGTCGTCAGGCGGTGAGCCAGGCGCGCAGCGCGGCGTGCGAGACCTCGATCTGGTCCACGGGGCAGTGCTCGTCGACCTTGTGCGCGAGCAGCGGGTCGCCGGGGCCGAAGTTGACGGCCGGCACGCCGAGCGCGGAGAAGCGCGCGACGTCGGTCCAGCCGAGCTTCGCCGCGGGCGCGCCACCCGTGACGGCCAGCACGACCTCGGCGAACGCAGCGGCGGCCGGGTGGTCGAGGCCGGGACGCGCGCCGGGCGCGGCGTCGGTGACGACGACGTCGTAGCCGTCGAGCAGGTCGCGCACGTGCTGCGCGGCCTCCTCCACGCTGCGCGACGGCGCGAACCGGTAGTTCACGGTGACGACGCACGCGTCGGGGATGACGTTGGCCGCCGTGCCGCCCGTGATCAGCACCGCGTTGAGGCCCTCGCGGTACACGAGCCCGTCGACCTCGACCGACGCGGCCTCGTACGCCGCGAGCCGCCGCAGCACCTCGCCCGCGGCATGGATCGCGTTGCGGCCCGTCCACGCGCGCGCCGAGTGCGCGGCGACACCGGTCAGCCGGACCTCGGCCCGGAGCGTGCCGTTGCAGCCGCCCTCGAGGCCGCCCGCGGTCGGCTCGCACAGCACCGCGAAGTCGCACGCGAGCCACTCCGGGTGGGTCCGGACGAGCCGGCCGAGGCCGTTGAGGTCGGCGTCGACCTCCTCGTGGTCGTAGAACACCCACGTGACGTCGTGCGTCGGCGCGTCGAGCTCGGCCGCGAGCGCGAGCTGCACCGCGACGCCCGCCTTCATGTCGACGGTGCCGCGGCCCCAGACGACCCGGTCGGCGCCCTCGCCCTCGACCCGCGTCGGCACGTTGTCGACGATCGGCACGGTGTCGATGTGGCCCGCGACGACGACGCGCGTCGGCCGTCCGAGGGCGGTCCGCGCGACGACCGCGTCGCCGTCGCGCAGCACCTCGAGGTGCGGGCACGCGCGCAGCGCCGACTCGACGGCGTCCGCGAGCGCGGTCTCGTCGCCGCTCTCCGACGGGACGTCGCACACCGCGCGCGTCAGGGTCAGCAGGTCGGCGCGCAGGTCGAGGGCGGCAGGCGTCGTGGCGGTCACACGGCGACCCTAGCCGCCGTGCACGACGCGCTCCGGTCCGTCCCGGCCCGTCGCGGGGGCTACCGGACGGTAAGCGCCTGCACGTTGTCTAGGGTTGTCCGCATGACAGCACGCACGGCCTGGGGCTTCGGCCTGGCCACGGTCGCCGGCGACGGCACGACGCTCGACACCTGGTACCCCGCGCCCGCGCTCGGCGAGCCGCCGGCCGACGCGACGGCCCCCGCGGAGCTCGTCGCGGGCGAGCGCGTCGACGACGCGCGCGGCGTGCGCATGCAGGTCGTGCGGACCGTCGTCGACCTCGACTCCCCGCCGGCCGACACCGCCGACGCGTACCTGCGCCTGCACCTGCTGTCGCACCGCCTCGTGCAGCCCCACGGGCAGAACCTCGACGGCATCTTCGGCGTGCTGCCGAACGTCGTGTGGACCGACCGCGGGCCGTGCGCCGTCGACGGGTTCGAGACGACGCGCGCCCGCCTGCGCGCCGCGACGGGCGTCCCGGTGACCGTCCTCGGCGTCGACAAGTTCCCGCGCATGGTCGACTACGTCGTCCCGTCGGGGGTGCGCATCGCCGACGCCGACCGCGTCCGCCTGGGCGCGCACCTCGCGAGCGGCACAACCGTCATGCACGAGGGGTTCGTCAACTTCAACGCCGGGACGCTCGGCACGTCGATGGTCGAGGGCCGCATCTCCGGGGGCGTCGTCGTGGGCGACGGCTCCGACGTGGGCGGCGGCGCGTCGATCATGGGCACGCTGTCCGGCGGCGGCCGCGTCGTCGTGTCGGTCGGGCGGCGCAGCCTGCTCGGCGCGAACTCGGGCCTCGGCATCCCGCTCGGCGACGACTGCGTCGTCGAGGCCGGGCTGTACGTCACCGCGGGCACCAAGGTCACGTTGCTCGGGTGGGGTGCCGACGGCACCCCCGACCCGGCCGCCGAGCCGCGCGTCGTCAAGGCCCGCGAGCTCGCCGGCGCGCACGGCGTGCTGTTCCGGCGCAACTCGCTCACGGGCGGGGTCGAGGCCGTCGCACGCGCGGGCGCGGGCGTCGAGCTCAACGCCGCCCTGCACGCGAACTGACACCGTGGCCGGCCGACGCCCCCGGCGGCACCGCGGACGACGTGCCGGCTGCCTGGCCGTCGCGCTCGTCGTCGCCCTCGGCGGCGGCGTCGCCGCGGTCGTCACCGTGCTGCGCCTGCAGGACGAGGCCCCGCCCGTCGTGCAGCGGTGCGCCGCGACCGTCGACGGCACCACGTGGTTCCTCTCGCCCGAGCAGGCGGACAACGCGGCGCTCATCGCCGCGACCGCGGTCCGCCGCGGCCTGCCCGCCCGCGCGGTGACGATCGGTCTCGCCACCGCGCTGCAGGAGTCGAAGCTCGTCAACGTCGACTACGGCGACCGCGACTCGCTCGGCCTGTTCCAGCAGCGGCCGTCGCAGGGCTGGGGCACGCCCGAGCAGGTGCAGGACCCCGTCTACGCGACCGGGATCTTCTACGACCACCTGGTCCAGGTCGCCGGGTACGAGGAGCTGCCGATCACCGAGGCGGCCCAGGCCGTGCAGCGGTCCGGCTACCCCGACGCGTACGCGCAGCACGAGGTCCGCGCCCGCGCCTACGCCTCCGCGCTCACCGGCTGGTCCCCCGCCGCGCTCTCGTGCACGCTGCGCGATCCCGACCCCGGGACCGGCGCCGTCGCCGCGGTGACCGCGCGGCTGCACCGTGACCTCGGCGAGCTGCCCCTGACGGCGGAGCCGCGCGAGGGCGGCGGCACGACCGTCGTCGTCGACGTCGCGCCGCTCGCCGCGTCCGACCCGGCGAACGCCGACCGGTTCACCTGGGCCGTGGCGCAGTGGGCCGTCGCCGTCGCCGCACCGCTGGGACTCACGCACGTCGAGGCCGGCGGTCAGGCGTGGGACCGCACCGAGGCGTCGTGGACGGCCGCGACGGCCGCCGACTCCCCCGCGACAGGCCAGGTCCGGCTCACGCTCGGACCCTGATGCCGACCATGCCCGACGGCGGACCGGGCGCATCGGTCCGCCCGGGTCGTCGACGCGCGAGTGGGCCGGAGGGCCGAGAAGGGCCCGGCACGTCGAGCGTGCCGGGCCCCTCCGTCGGGCGGTGCTGTCGCGTCAGCGATCCGCGACGGGCGTGTAGTCGCGCTCGACGGCGCCCGTGTAGACCTGCCGCGGGCGGCCGATCTTCGTCTGCGGGTCGTTGATCATCTCGCGCCACTGGGCGATCCAGCCGGGCATGCGGCCCAGCGCGAACAGCGGCGTGAACATCGACTCCGAGAAGCCCATCGCCTTGTAGATGAGGCCCGTGTAGAAGTCGACGTTCGGGTAGAGCTTGCGCGACACGAAGTAGTCGTCGTTGAGCGCGATCTCCTCGAGGCCGCGGGCCAGGTCGAGCAGCTCGTCGTTCTTGCCCAACGCCGAGAGCACCGCGTCGGCGCTCTCCTTCACGATCGCGGCACGCGGGTCGTAGTTCTTGTAGACGCGGTGGCCGAAGCCCATGAGGCGGACGCCGGGCTCCTTGTCCTTCACGCGCTTCATGAACGCGGTCGCGTCGCCGCCGTTCGCCTTGATCTCGTCGAGCATCTTGAGCACGGCCTCGTTGGCCCCGCCGTGCAGCGGGCCCGACAGCGCGTTGATGCCCGCGGCGACCGACGCGTACAGGTTCGCGTTCGACGAGCCGACGATGCGGACGGTCGACGTCGAGCAGTTCTGCTCGTGGTCGGCGTGCAGGATGAGCAGCTTGTCGAGCGCCTGCACGACGACCGGGTCCGGCTCGTACTGCTGGTACGGCACCGCGAACGTCATGCGGAGGAAGTCCTCGACGTACCCGCGCGAGTAGTCGGGGTAGAGCAGCGGCTCGCCCTTCGACGTGCGGTGCACGTAGGACGTGATGGTGCGCGTCTTCGCGAGGATGAGGACCGTCGCGAGCTCGACGGCCTCGGGGTCGTGCGGGTCGAGCGACTCCGGGTAGAACGTCGACAGCGCGTTGAGCGCCGACGACATGACGGCCATCGGGTGCGCGTTGCGCGGGAACGTCCCCATGAACGTGCGGAAGTCCTCGTGCACCAGCGTGTGCCGGTTGACGCGCTCCTCGAACGCCTCGAGCTCCGACGGCGACGGCAGCTCGCCGTGGATGAGCAGGTAGGCGACCTCGAGGAACGACGACTGCTCGGCGAGCTGCTCGATCGGGTAGCCGCGGTAGCGCAGGATCCCCTCGTCGCCGTCGATGTACGTGATCTTCGACTCGCACGAGGCGGTGTTCATGAAGCCCGGGTCCACCGTGACCAGACCGGTGTCGCGCAGGAGCGAGGAGACGACGATCCCGTCGTTCCCCTCGGACGCGGTCACGACGGGCAGGTCGCGGGACTGGCCGTCGACGATCAGCTGGACCGGCGCGGTGACGACGTCCGACATGTGGTTCCTTCCTGCGACGACCCTGGCCCAGGGGATGCGCTGGGCGTCCGGCGGTCGGTTCGTGCGGCCTGCTCGGCCAGCTGCTCCGGCCCTCGTTGGCCAGCCTTGACGGTACCTGCGGCTAGCCTGCCGTGACCAATCCGTGACGGGACCAGGGTCCCGGTGTGACGGTCCTCACAGACCGTCCCTGACGTGGGTCATGCACCGGTGAGGCGAGCGGCCGCCTCCGCGATCCTCTCGTCCGACGCGGTCAGCGCGACCCGCACGTGCCCGGCCGCCGCCGCGCCGTAGAACGCGCCCGGCGCGACCAGGATCCCCTGCTCGGCCAGGTCGCCCACCGTCGACCAGCAGTCCTGACCTCCGCCGTCCGGACGCACCCACAGGTACAGCCCCGCGGACGAGCGGTCGACGACGTACCCGGCCTCCTCGAACGCACCGCGCAGCAGCCGGCGTCGCCGCCGGTACCGCTCGCGCTGCTCCGCGACGTGCTCGTCGTCGGCCAGGGCCGCAGTCGTCGCCGCCTGCACGGGCCCCGGGACGATCATGCCCGCGTGCTTGCGGAGCTCGAGCAGCCGGGCCACCAGCGCCGGGTCGCCCGCGACGAACGCCGCCCGGTAGCCCGCGAGGTTCGACTGCTTCGACAGCGAGTACACGGCGAGCAGCCCCGTGAGGTCGCCGCCCGTGACGCGCGGGTCGAGCACGCTCGGGACGCCCGACGACGCCCACGGCTCCTCCCAGGCGAGCTCGGCGTAGCACTCGTCCGACGCCACCACGACCGGCCGGCCGTCGCGCTCCGCCGCCGCACGCGCGGCGTCCACCACGCGACGCAGGTCCTCGACACCCAGCACCGAGCCGTCCGGGTTGCCGGGCGAGTTCAGCCAGACGAGCCGCACCGCACCGCCGCTCGACGGGTCCGCGAGCACGGCCGCCGGGTCGTCCGTCGGGACCGGCGTCGCACCCGCGAGCCGCGCACCCACGTCGTACGTCGGGTACGCCGTCGCCGGGTGCAGCACCACGTCGCCGTCGCCCAGGCCCAGCAGCGACGGGAGCAGCGCGACGAGCTCCTTCGAGCCGACCGTCGGGAGCACCGCCGCCGGGTCCAGGCCGGGCACGCCGCGGCGTCGTGCGAACCAGCGCACCACCGCGTCGCGCAGGTCGGGCGTGCCGTGCGTGAGCGGGTAGCCCGGCGAGTCCGCGGCCGCGGCGAGCGCGTCACGCACCACCGCGGGCGTCGGGTCCACCGGGGTGCCGACCGACAGGTCGACGATGCCGCCCGGGTACGCGCGCGCCCGCTCCGCGAACGGGGTGAGCGTGTCCCAGGGGAAGTCCGGCAGCGCGCCGGTGAGGAAGCCCACGCAGGTGGCGTCAGTCGCCGTGCACGCGGAGCGGCAGCGTCGCGATGATCGGGTGGTCCTTGTCGATCTCACCCATCTTCGCGGCACCGCCCGGCGAGCCCAGGTCGTCGAAGAACTCGACGTTCGCCTTGTAGTACTCGCTCCACTGCTCGGGGACGTCGTCCTCGTAGTAGATGGCCTCGACCGGGCAGACCGGCTCGCAGGCCCCGCAGTCCACGCACTCGTCCGGGTGGATGTACAGCGACCGCTTGCCCTCGTAGATGCAGTCCACGGGACATTCCTCGATGCACGCCTTGTCCTTGACGTCCACACAAGGCTCGGCGATGACATAGGTCACGGTGCGTCCTCCAACGCGCAGGGGGTCTGCCTAGTATCCCCCACATGCGAGCAGGCGTGAGGTCGTGTCCACGGCGGCGGGACCGGCGGTCGCCGTCGCCGACCTCGCGGGACGCCCTGACCGTCGCACGCAGGGCCCGGCAGGTCGCCGCGTGAGCCTCGACTGGCGCACGCTGCGGCCCGGGGAGCGCGTCGTCGTCCGGCGTCGGCGCGACGACGACCCCGCGCCCGGTGAGCCGCAGCTGACCGACGTCCTCGGCGACGTCGTGCGCTGCGACGACGACGGGCTCACCGTCCGCACGCGCGGCGGTGACGTCGACGTGCCCGGCGCCGACGTCGTGCTCGCCAAGCGCGTCCCTCCCCCGCCGCCGCGCCGCCCGCGCTGACCGGGCGGCGTGCGCGCGGCTGGGCTCACGGGCGGACCCGCAGACGACGGAACCCGCCGGGCCGGGGCCTCGACGGGTTCCGCGCGCGCGTGCCGGTCAGGTCACGGGCTGGCCGGCGGGGTCGCCGACGGCGGCGCACCGCACACGATCTTGTTCTGCGGCTTGTACCGCCACGAGTTCGTGTCCGTGTCCTTGAGCTCGCCGTTCAGGTACAGCTTGCGGGTCACCGTCACCGAGAAGCCCGGGTTGCCCGCCGACTGCGGCTCGCACGTCGCGGACTGCGAGTACACCGTCGTCGGCGACACGACCCCCGAGCGCGGGCTCGTCGTCGACTCGACCGTCCAGTACTTCGTGCCCCAGATCCGGACGTACACGCGGCCGCCCTCGACCCACGACTGCACCAGCGCGCCGTACGGCGTGTTGTTCTTCCAGCGCATGTCGAGCGTGCCCGTGAAGATCGTCGCCTCGCGGCCCTCCGGGTAGCGCGCGAACCACTCGCTGTGCGGCTTGTGCTCGATGTCCTCGAACCCCGCGAAGTGCGCCGCGTTGTACGTCGTCGTCGAGATCTGCGAGAGACCGCCGCCCCACGCGTCGACGTGCTCGCCGCTGACGATCGCGCCCGCCTGCACGAAGCCGTGCGCCGCGTCCACCGGGCCCAGCGCGTCCGTCAGGCTGAACGTCTCGTCCGGGCGGATCAGCGTGCCGCTGATCTTCGACGCACCGTTCGCGATGTTCTGCGTCCGGCGCGGCTCCGACGTCAGCGGGGTCGAGAACTCCGAGACGATCTCCTTGATGCCGAGCGCCTCGAGCTCCGCCGTCGACTCGGCCGGGTCGGCCTGCACCAGCTCGACCGTCGCCGACCGCGCGCTCGCCACGGCCGCGTCGGCGACCGCCGTCGCGAGCGACGCCGGGTCCAGCGTCGTGCCCGGCGTGCCCGGCACGATCACCGGCGCACCCGACGACAGGTCGAAGTGCGCGTCCTCCGACGCCGTCAGCAGGTCCGGCAGGTCCTCCAGGACCGCGGCGCTCAGCGCCTCGCCGTTCATCTGCAGCACGAGCTCGCCGTCCACCGGCACGAACGACGCGTTCGCCGTCACGACCGCCGGCTCGAGCGTCGCCGACCGGTCGCCCACGGTGACCGACACGGGACCCGACGCGACCTTCTTCGCGACCTCGAGCGCCGCGTCCGTCTTCTCCTGCGTGATCGCCGGCTCGACCGTCGTGGTCGGCAGCGCGAGCGGGCGGGCGGCGTCGAGCCAGCCCTCGTGCAGCACCTGCGTCGCACCCTCGACGTCCAGCTCCCAGCCGTCCGCCGCCTGCGTCGCGTTCGCCGTGCCGTCCGCGAAGACGATCGTCCCGTCGACCGGCGCGAGCACGAGCGACGAGCCCAGGTTCTCCAGCGCGGCGGACAGCGCCGCGTCGTCGACCTGCGTCACCGGCTGCCGGGCGCCCACGCCCACGATCTGGTCCCACAGCCGCAGCGGGTCCGCCAGGTCCACGCCCGTCATGCGGTCCACGGTCGCCTGCGGGTCGAACACCAGACCCGCCGTCGCCGGGTCCACCGTCGCCTGCACGTCCTGCGCCTCGACCGGGACCGGCTGCGTGGACGCGTCCGCGAGGGACTCCTGCAGCCGGGCCACCGCCTCCTGCGACGACAGGCCGCCCACGTCCACGCCCGCGACCGTCGCGCCACGCGGAACCCGGTCCGCGAGGGCGAACGACGCGCCCACGTACAGCCCGCCCAGCACGACGAGGATGCCGGCGATCACCAGCACCGGTCGCACCCAGCGGCGACGACCGTCCTCCGGCTCGAACACGTCGAGCGGCGACTCCGCGCGGTCGTCCTCGTCCTGCGGGACTGGCCCGGACGCGATGCGCGGTGCGAGCGGGTCCGGCCCGCGCGATCCGACCGGCGCGAACGCCCCACCGGGCGCGGCGGCAGCCGCGGGAGCTGCGCTCGCGGTCGCCGAACCCGCGGTCGCCGCACCCGCCGTCGCCGCACCCGCCGTCGCCGCACCCG
>NZ_BHYL01000109.1 GCF_003851725.1 Cellulomonas algicola
CGTCGACGGGACCGTGACCGGTGTCGGCCGCGCGACGGTCGGTCTCGGCGACCTGGCCCGCCGGGTGCAGACCGGCTATGTCCGCTCCTACGCCGCGACGACCGTGATCGGCCTGGTCGTGCTCGTCGTCGCCGTCCTGGTCACCCAGAGCTGAGGGAGAGCCCCCACCGATGTCGACCTCCTTCCCCTGGCTGACCGCGCTGGTCGTGCTGCCCGTCCTCGGAGCGGTCGCCCTCTGGGCGCTGCCCGCGGGCTGGCGCGGCCGGACCCGCGCGGTGGCGCTCGGGTTCGCGATCGCCGAGCTCGTCCTCGCCGTCGGTGCGCTGCTCGCGTTCGACACCGCGGACGCCGCCGCGCACCAGCTCACCGAGACGCACTCCTGGATCCCCGCGCTCGGCGTCTCGTACGCCGTCGGCGTCGACGGCGTGGGCCTCGTGCTCGTGCTCATGTCCGTCGTGCTCGTGCCGCTCGTCGTCCTCGCGGCGTGGCGTGAGCAGGGCTCGCTGAGCGTGCCCACGGACCGCCTGCGGCAGTACCTCGCGCTGGTCCTGCTGCTCGAGGCGTTCATCGTCCTCGTGTTCGCGGCGCGCGACGTGTTCCTCTTCTACGTCGTCTTCGAGGCGATGCTCATCCCCGTCTACTTCATGATCGGGATGTTCGGCGGGGAGCAGCGCCGGTACGCCGCCGTGAAGTTCCTGCTGTACTCGCTCGCCGGCGGGCTCGTCATGCTGGTCGGCGTCATCGCGCTGTACCTCAACGGGCCGCGCGGCGCGGACGGCTTCCTCACCGAGAACCTCACGGGCCTGGCACTCGACCCGACGCTCGAGAAGTGGCTGTTCCTGGCCTTCTTCCTGGCGTTCGCCATCAAGGCGCCGATGTTCCCCGTGCACACCTGGCTGCCCGACGCGGCGCAGCAGGCGCCGGCCGGGACGTCCACGCTGCTCGTCGGCGTGCTCGACAAGGTCGGCACGTTCGGGATGCTCACGCTGTGCCTGCCGCTGTTCCCCGACGCGTCCCGCTGGGCGGCGCCGGTGATCATCGTGCTCGCGGTCGTGTCGATCCTCTACGGCGCGCTGCTCGCGATCGGGCAGAAGGACATGATGCGGCTCGTCGCGTACACGTCGGTGTCGCACTTCGGCTTCATCGTGCTCGGCATCTTCGCGTTCTCCGCGACGTCGATCGCGGGTTCGTCGTTCTACATGGTCAACCACGGCCTCTCGACGGGCGGGCTGTTCCTCCTCGTCGGGTTCCTCGCGGCGCGGCGCGGGTCGCAGCAGATCGCCGACTTCGGCGGGCTGCAGAAGGTCGTCCCGGTGCTCGCGGGCACGTTCCTCGTCATCGGCCTGTCCGCGCTGTCGCTGCCCGGCCTGTCGACGTTCGTCAGCGAGTTCCTCGTGCTGGTCGGCACGTTCACGCGCCACCCGGCCGCGTCGATCGTCGCGACCTTCGGCGTGGTGCTCGCCGCGATCTACGTGCTGTGGACCTACCAGCGGGTGTTCACGGGACCGGTCCGCGAGGAGCTCGTCGCGATGCCCGACCTCGACACGCGCGAGCGGTGGGTCGTCGGCCCGCTCATCGCGCTCATGCTCGTCTTCGGCTTCGTGCCGGGCCCCGCGCTCGACCTCGTCCGGCCGCCGGCGGACCTCACGCTCCAGCAGGTCGGCGTCGAGCCGTACGTCGCACCCCACGGCGCCCAGGAAGGGACCGACAAGTGAACGCGTTCACCGCGCCCGAGATCCCGTGGTCGCTGCTGAGCCCGGCGCTCATCGTCCTGCTCGCCGCCGTCGCGGGCGTGCTGGTCGAGGCGTTCGTCCCGGCCCGCGTGCGGCGGCCCGTGCAGGTCACGCTCGGCCTCGCCGCTCCCGCGGCGGCCCTCGTCGCCGTCGCGGCGCTGTGGTCGGGCGTCGCGTCCGACGGCGGCACGGCGGTCGTCGGCGGCTCGATCATCGTCGACGGCCCGACGCTCGTGCTGCAGGGCACGATCGCGCTGCTCGCGCTGCTGTCGATCCTGGTCGTGGCCGACCGCACGGACACCGGCGAGGACGCCTTCGCGCCGTCCGCGGCGGCCGTGCCGAGCTCGGACTACGAGGAGCTCGCGCGTCGACGCGGCCTCCAGCAGACCGAGGTCTACCCGCTGCTGCTGTTCGCGGTGGGCGGCATGCTGATCTTCCCCGCCGCGGGCGACCTGCTGACGCTGTTCGTCGCGCTCGAGGTCCTGTCGCTGCCGCTGTACCTGCTGACCGGCATGGCCCGCCGTCGCCGCCTGCTCTCGCAGGAGGCGGCGATGAAGTACTTCCTGCTCGGTGCGTTCGCGTCCGCGATCATGCTGTTCGGCATCGGCCTGCTGTACGGCTACTCGGGCTCGCTGCGGTACTCCGAGATCGCCGACCAGGCGCTCCAGGTCACGGGGGTGGACGGGCTGCTGCTCGTCGGCGCGGTGCTCGTGCTCGCCGGCCTGCTGTTCAAGGTCGGCGCCGTCCCGTTCCACACGTGGACCCCGGACGTCTACCAGGGCGCCCCGACGCCCATCACCGGCTTCATGGCCGCCTGCACCAAGGTGGCCGCGTTCGGTGCGCTGCTGCGCATCGTCTACGTGGTGCTGCCGGACCTCGAGTGGGACCTGTCGGTCGTGCTGTGGACCGTCGCGATCGCGACCATGGTCGTCGGCACCGTCGCCGCGCTCGTGCAGACCGACGTCAAGCGCATCCTCGCGTACTCGTCGATCGCGCACGCGGGCTTCATCCTCACGGGCATCGTCGCGCTCGACGAGTCCGCCATCCCGGCCGTGCTGTTCTACCTGCTGGCCTACGGCGCGGCGACGATCGGCGCGTTCGGCATCGTGTGGCTCGTGCGCGAGCGGTCGGCGGGCGCCGGCGAGGAACCCGGGCCGGTGCTCGGCGAGGCGACCCGGCTGTCGCAGTGGACCGGGCTGGGACGCACCCACCCGCTCCTCGCGGTCACGTTCGCGCTCTTCCTGCTGTCGTTCGCGGGCATCCCGCTCACCGCCGGCTTCATCGGGAAGTTCGCGGTGTTCTCGGCCGCCGTCGAGGGCGGCGCCTGGCCGCTCGCCGTCGTCGGCGTGCTGTCGTCCGCCGCGGCCGCGTTCTTCTACGTGCGCATCATCGTGCTCATGTTCTTCGGCGGCGCCGGCGACGGTGCCGACGAGGTGACCGGGGGAGCGGCCGCGACCGTCTCGGACGAGCCCGTCGAGGCACCGACGCCCGCGGGGACGAGCGTGACCGCGACCCTCGTCGAGAAGGCCACGGCCACCACCACGACGGTCGTCGGGAGCGAGGGCTTCGCCGTCGTCGCGATCGCCGTGTGCGCGGTGCTCACCGTCGTGCTCGGCATCGTCCCGTCGCCCGTCCTCGACCTCATCGGCGACGTGGCCCAGCTCCTGCCGTGACGCGGCCGCGCGGGGTGTCCGACCCACCCGCGCGGGGAAGATAGGTTCGTGCCGTGACCACGACGACCGCCATCGCTCTGGCGGACCCTGCTCTGAGCGCGCGCCTCACCGACCGGCTGGCGCTCGTCGAGGAACGCCTGCGCGACTCCGTCACGCACGCCGACCAGCTCGCCGACGACGCCTCCCGGCACCTCGTCAACGCGGGCGGCAAGCGGCTGCGGCCGCTGCTCACGCTCCTCACGGCCGAGCTGGGCGACGGCGCACGGCGCGAGGTCGTCGACGCGGCCACCGTCGTCGAGCTCACGCACCTCGCGACGCTCTACCACGACGACGTCATGGACTCCGCGCCGCTGCGCCGCGGGGCACCCAGTGCGCACGAGGTGTGGGGCAACTCCGTCGCGATCCTCACGGGCGACCTGCTGTTCGCGCGCGCGTCCGCGACCGTCGCGGGCCTCGGCCCCGACGCGGTCCGCATCCAGGCCGCGACGTTCGAGCGGCTGTGCCTGGGCCAGCTGCACGAGACCGTCGGCCCGCGCCCCGACGAGGACCCCGTCGCGCACTACCTCCAGGTCCTCGCCGACAAGACTGCGTCGCTCGTCGCGACGTCCGCCCGCTTCGGCGCGATGTTCGCCGGCTGCCGGCCCGACGTCGTCCGGACCGTCACGGCCTTCGGCGAGAAGATCGGCGTCGCGTTCCAGCTCGCCGACGACGTCATCGACCTCACCTCCGACGGTGCCGTGACCGGCAAGACCCCCGGCACCGACCTGCGCGAGCGCGTCCCCACGATGCCCGCCCTCCTCCTGCGTGCCCGCGCCGCCGCAGCCGACGCGTCGCTCGACGACGTCGCGCTCGTCGAGCAGCTCGACGCCGACCTGACCGGTGACGACGCCCTCGCGGCGGCCGTCGCGGCCCTGCGGGCGCACCCCGTGGTCGAGGAGACGCGGTCTCGGGCCGTGGCCCTCGCGCACGAGGCCGTCGCCGAGCTCGCGCCGCTGCCCGACGGACCCGTCAAGGACGCGCTCGTCGCGTTCGCGGACGCGCTGGTCGACCGCGCGTCCTGACCCGTCGGCGCGTCCGGACCGACCGTGCCCGTGACCGACGAGGTGTCCTGACCGGCGAGGTACGGCGCCCGGCGGCGTGCCCGACCGCCGGGACCGGCCCGGCCGCCGGGACCGGCCCGGCCGCTGACCCGTCCGGGGGCACGACGTCGGGACATGCGGGACGTCGACGCTGGGTCGCGGCGCGATCTGGCAGCATGACGGCGCGGACCCGCCCGAGGCCGCGACGGAGGTCACGGTGAGCACACCCCCGGTCGAGCCCCAGCGGCCCCGCGCCGCGCGCGGGCCGGCGCCCCGGTCGGTCGCGGGCGGCGTCCCGGTCGCCCCGGACGAGGTCGCACCGGTCGTGCGCCGGTTCCTCGCGTACGTCGTCGACGGCGCGGTGCTCGGTGCGGCCTACGGGATCGGCACCGCGATCGCCCTCGCCGCGGGCGCGGGCGCGGACGGGCGCCCGCCGGGGCTCATGGTCCTCCCGGGCGTGCTCGCGCTCCTCGTGGGTGTCGGCCAGTGGGCCGCCGAGGCGATCACCGGCGCGACCATCGGCGGTGCGGCGCTGGGCATCCGCACGGTCGCCGTCCGGACGGGCCTGCCGGCCGGTCTGCTCGCGATCCTGCTGCGCAACCTCGTCGTCGCCGCGGGTGTGCTGGTCTGCTTCGTCGGCCAGGTCGTCGTCGTGATCTCCGGCGTGTGGGACCGCGAGCCCGCGCAGCGCGGCTGGCACGACAAGGCCGCCGGGACCCTCGTCGTCCGGGCCGGTGCCCTCCGGGCCGTGCGCGGCGGGCACGGTCGTCGCGCCGCCGTCGACGGGCCCCGTCGCTCCGCCGCCGGCCGAGCCGATGCGCGCGACGCGTGGGAGACGGCCGTCGCGCGCGGCGTCGAAC
>NZ_BHYL01000110.1 GCF_003851725.1 Cellulomonas algicola
AGTGACGACCGCGCCGGCCCCTGCGGCCGCGCGCTCGCGGGGTCGCGGCCGGGCGGCGGGCGTGCTCGTCCTGCTGGCCGCCGCGTCCGCCGGCGCTGCGGTCCCGACCTGGCTCACCGCGACCGGTGTGACGGCGCTGCGGGGCACGGTCGACGTCCCAGCGACTGGCACCCAGGTCGCGCCCGCCGTGCTCGGCGCCGCGGTCGTGCTGCTCGCGACCGCCGCGGCCGTCGCGCTCGTCGGGCGGGTGGGGCGGTGGCTCGTCGCGGCCGTCACGGTGCTCAGCGGTGCGGTCGTCGTCGGCGCGACCGCCGCCGTCCTCGCGGACCCGCACGGCGCCGCGGTGCCAGTCGTGACGCAGGAGACGGGGGTCGGCCGGGTCGTCGGCGACGTGGGCGTCACGGCGTGGCCGTGGGTGAGCGTCGCCGTCGGGATCGCCGTCGTGGTCGCGGCGGGCTGGCTCGTGCGCGCCTCGCGCACCTGGCAGGGACCGTCCCGTCGGCACGAGTCGCCCGGGGCGGGCGGCGGCCCCGTCGACGAGCGCGGCGCGTGGGACGCGCTGAGCCGCGGCGACGACCCGACCTGACCGTGTCCTGCGGTCGCCGTGCGCGGGTCGTGAGCATGTCCTGCGCAGGTCGGAGGGCCGTGCGGTCCGATAGGGTGGGCCGCGAACCGAGCACGAAGGGCACCACCTGATGTCTGACCAGTCCCTCGCGCACCGCGCGCAGAACGTCACCCGGACCGAGACGGTCCACCTCCCGCCCGCGACCCCCCCGGTCAACCACGGCAAGACGGTCGCCGGCTGGACGACCACGTACGGCGTCCTCGTCGGCGGTGTCGTCATGTCCGTCGCGGTGGTCTTCGCGCTCGTGTGGCTGTTCTGGGTCGGCCTCGGTGTCGCCCTCGTCGCCCTCGTGCTCGGCAAGGTCCTGCAGGGCATGGGCTACGGCCAGGGCGGCGTGCACACGCAGTCCCGGGACGGACGACCCGGGGCGCACTGACGCCCGGCCCGTCCGCGGGCAGCTCGATCCCGCGCGCGGCCGCACGCGGGCCCCGTCTGCGACCGGCCGTGACCCGGTCGCCACTCCGCCTGGAGGATGGATGTCGACCCCCAACGAGCCGCAGAACCCGTTCGAGAAGGGCTCTGAGCCCGAGGGTGGCGCGCCCGGCTACCCCGCGGCACCGCCGCCGCCCGCGGGTGGCTACCCGGCTGCCCCGCCGCCGCAGCCGTCCCAGCCGCAGGGCTACCCGTCGGCCCCGCAGTACCCGTCGGCCCCGCAGTACGGCGGCGCCCCGCAGTACGGCGGCCAGCAGGCCTACGGCACCCCGTACCCGAAGAACAGCCTCGGCGTGTGGGCGCTCGTCCTCGGCATCGCGTCGTTCGTGCTCTCGTGCGGCCTCGTGACGGGCATCCCGGCCATCATCGTCGGCAACAACGCGAAGAAGGCCGTGCAGCGCGGCGAGGCGAACAACGGCGGCCTCGCGACCGCGGGTGTCGTGCTCGGCTGGATCGCCACCGTGCTGTCGATCCTCGGCATCATCCTGTTCGCCGTCCTGTTCTCGAACGCCGAGTTCCGTGACGCGTTCGTCGACGGCTACAACTCCTCGAGCTACTGACGTCGTGGCGGCGTCCGGCCTGGCCCGGACGCCGCTGCTCGTCGGTGCGGGGACGCTGCTCGCCACGGTCGCGGTCGCCGTCCGCGACCCGCACGTCGCGGGCAGCTGGGGCGCGTGCCCCCTGCACCTGCTGACGGGGCTGTGGTGCCCCGGCTGCGGCGGGATGCGCGCCGTGCACGACCTCACGCACGGCGACCTCGCGGGGGCGTGGGGCATGAACCCGCTGCTCGTCGTGCTGCTGCCGCTCGCGGTCGCCGGGTGGGCCGTGTGGACATGGCGTGCGGTGCACGGGCGCCGCACGCAGGCGCCCCGGCACCCGGCCTGGGCGTGGTCCTTCCTCGCCGTGATCGTGTCCTTCGCCGTCCTGCGCAACCTCCCGCAGCTCGCGCCGTACCTCGCCCCCTGACCGCGCCGCCCCCGTGACCGTGCCCGCCGTGGGCCCTGCCACGGCCAGCCCTCCGGAGCCCGACGATGAGCAGCACCGACCCGCAGGACCCCGCGACGCCGGCGCCCGACCCGTGGCGCAAGCCCGAGACGGGCAGCACGAGCGGTGCCGCGCCCGCTCCCGTGCCCGACGCGGTGCAGCCGTACGCGTCCGGCCCGGCGTACCCGTCGGGCGAGGCGTACCCGTCGAGCCCGGCGTACCCGTCTGGCGCGGCGTACCCGCCGGCACCGACCTACGGCGCGCCCGTGCAGCACCCCGTGCCCGGCGGCTACCCGCCCGCGCAGGCGTACGGCTACCCGGCCTACGGCGGCTACCTTCCCAAGAACAGCTATGCGGTCTGGTCGCTCGTGCTCGGCATCCTCGGTCTCGTCTCGTGCGGCTTCTTCACGGGGATCCCCGCGATCGTCGTCGGCAACAACGCCAAGAAGGCGGCCGCCAACGGCGAGGCGGACAACCCGGGCATGGCGACCGCCGGCGTCGTGCTCGGCTGGATCGGCACGGGATGGTCGGGGCTGGTCGTCGTCGGCTACCTGGTCTTCGTCGTCGTCATGCTGCTCACGACCGCGTCCGCCTGACCGGTCCGCCGGGTCAGGCGCCCGTTCCACGGAGCGGCCTGTGGTCGGGGTCACCCGACGGTCCCCGTACCATGGCCAGGTCAGACCCGCCCGCCACGTCGGCGCGAGCGGACTGGGCCGACCGGGGGAAGGGGTGAGGCTTCGATGACCGTGCTCGACGACATCGTCGCAGGCGTCAAGGAGGACCTTGCTGTCCGGGAGGCGGCGACGCCGCTCGCCGCCGTCAAGGAGCTCGCCGCGAAGCGGCCGTCCGCGATCGAGTGCGTCGGCCGGCTCCGCGTCGAGGACGCGGTCACGGTCATCGCCGAGGTCAAGCGGTCCAGCCCCAGCAAGGGTGCGCTCGCCACGATCACCGACCCCGCCGCGCTCGCCGCGGAGTACGAGAAGGGCGGCGCGACCGCGATCTCGGTGCTCACCGAGGAGCGCCGGTTCAAGGGGTCGCTCGCGGACCTCGACGCCGTCCGCGCGCGCGTCGACATCCCGGTCCTGCGCAAGGACTTCGTCGTCAGCCCCTACCAGGTGTGGGAGGCGCGCGCGCACGGCGCGGACCTCGTCCTGCTCATCGTCGCCGCGCTCGAGCAGACCGTCCTCGAGTCCCTCGTCGAGCGCGTGCACTCGCTCGGCATGACGGCCCTCGTCGAGGTGCACGACACCGAGGAGGTCGCGCGAGCGGTCGACGCCGGCGCCCGCGTGATCGGTGTCAACGCGCGCAACCTCAAGACGCTCGACGTGGACCGGACGACGTTCTCCCGCGTCGCGCCGTCGATCCCGTCCGACGTGGTCAAGATCGCCGAGTCCGGCGTGCGCGGGCCGCACGACGTCATGGACTACGCGCGGGCCGGGGCGGACACCGTCCTCGTCGGCGAGGCGCTCGTCACCGACGACGCCCCCCGCCAGTCGGTCGCCGACCTGGTCGCCGCGGGCGCGCACCCCTCGCTGCGGGCGGTGCGCCAGTGACCGCACGTCGCGGCGCCGGGCCGTCGGACACCCCGCTGCACCTGGACACCGCGGGCGGTCCGCTCGCGACGCACGCCGGGCCGTACTTCGGCGACTTCGGCGGCCGGTACGTCCCCGAGGCACTGATCGCGGCGCTCGACGAGCTCGACACCGAGTACCACAAGGCGCTCAGCGACCCGGCGTTCGGGCGTGAGCTCGCGCGACTGCACCGCACGTACACGGGCCGGCCGAGCCCGTTGACGGAGGTCCCGCGGTTCGCGCGGCACGTCGGCGAGGGCGTGCGGGTGTTCCTCAAGCGCGAGGACCTCAACCACACCGGCTCGCACAAGATCAACAACGTGCTGGGCCAGGCGCTCCTCGTGAAGCGCATGGGCAAGACGCGCGTCATCGCGGAGACGGGCGCGGGCCAGCACGGCGTCGCGACGGCGACCGCGGCGGCGCTCCTCGACCTCGAGTGCGTCGTCTACATGGGCGAGGAGGACACGCAGCGCCAGGCCCTCAACGTCGCGCGCATGGAGCTCCTCGGTGCGACGGTCGTGCCCGTGACGATCGGGTCGCGGACGCTCAAGGACGCGATCAACGAGGCGCTGCGCGACTGGGTTGCGAACGTCGAGACGACGCACTACCTGCTCGGCACGGTGACGGGCCCGCACCCGTTCCCCGAGATGGTGCGCGACTTCCACAAGATCATCGGCGAGGAGGCGCGCGCGCAGCTCCTCGAGGAGATCGGTCGCCTGCCCGACGCCGTCGCGGCGTGCGTCGGCGGCGGGTCGAACGCGATGGGCATCTTCAACGCGTTCCTCGACGACGCCGACGTCCGGCTGTTCGGCTTCGAGGCCGGCGGCGCGGGCATCTCGTCGGGCCGGCACGCAGCGCGCTTCTCGGGCGGCCTCCCGGGCGTCCTGCACGGCGCGAAGTCCTACCTCCTGCAGGACGAGGACGGCCAGACGCTCCCGAGCCACTCCGTCTCGGCGGGCCTGGACTACCCGAGCGTGGGCCCTGAGCACGCGTGGCTGCACGACATCGGCCGCGCACAGTACCGGCCCGTGACGGACGACGAGGCGATGGAGGCGTTCCGCCTGCTGTGCCGGACCGAGGGGATCATCCCCGCGATCGAGTCCGCTCACGCGCTCGCCGGCGCGATCCAGCTCGGTCGCGAGGCCGCGACGTGGCGGGGCGACGACGGCCACGACCCGGTGCTGCTCGTCAACCTGTCGGGTCGCGGGGACAAGGACGTCGCGACGGCGGCCGCCTGGTTCGGCCTGATCGAGGACGAGCCGGTCGTGCTGGCCGACGAGAACGAGCAGCTGTGACGTCGCCGCGGGGCGACGGGACGACGAGGACGACGCGGCGGGGACGCACGCGGTCGGGCGACGAGGAGGGCCAGTGAGCACGGTGGACGTCCGGTCGGCGACCGGGGAGCGGCTCGACGCCCTGCGCGCGGGCGACGGCGGGGCGACCGGCCGAGCGGCGCTGGTCGGCTACCTGCCTGTCGGCTTCCCGACGCTTCCCGGGTCGGTCGACGCGGTGCGGGCGATGGTCGACGCGGGCGTCGACGTCGTCGAGCTCGGCGTCCCGTACACCGACCCCGTGATGGACGGGCCCGTCATCCAGCGTGCGGTCGACGTCGCGCTCGGCGGCGGCACGCGCGTGCGGGACACGCTCGCCGCGGTCGAGCAGGTCGCGGGCCGCGGCGCGCCGGTGCTGGTGATGAGCTACTGGAACCTCGTCCTGCGCTACGGCGTCGAGGCGTACGCGCGCGACCTCGCCGCGGCCGGCGGTGCCGGTCTCATCACGCCGGACCTCATCCCCGACGAGGCGCAGGACTGGGTCGCCGCGTCGGACGCGCACGGCCTGGACCGCGTGTTCCTCGTCGCGCCGAGCTCGACGCCCGAGCGGCTCGCGTCGACCAGCGCCGCATCGCGCGGCTTCGTGTACGCGGCGTCGACGATGGGCGTGACGGGGGAGCGCGCGACCGTCGGGTCGCGGGCCGAGCAGCTCGTCGCGGACACGCGTGCCGCGGGCGCCCAGCGCGTCTGCGTGGGGCTGGGCGTGTCGCGCCGCGAGCAGGCGGCCGAGGTCGCGCGGTACGCCGACGGCGTCATCGTCGGGTCGGCGCTGGTCCGGCCGCTCCTCGACGCGCACGAGTCCGGCGACCCGACCGGCGGCATCGACGCGCTCGCGCGGGTCACCGCCGACCTCGCCGACGGCGTCCGCTCGGCGGTGCGGGGCGCGCGGTGAGCGCCGCGGTCCTCGCGTCGATCCCGAGCCCGTCGCAGGGCGTCTGGCACCTCGGGCCGTTCCCGGTCCGCGCGTACGCGATCGCGATCCTGCTGGGCATCGTCGCGGCGCTGTGGCTCACGCGGCGCCGCTGGGCCGAGCGCGGGGGCGACCCGGACACCGTCCTGGAGATCTCGTTCTGGGCGGTGCCGTTCGGGATCGTCGGCGGGCGGATCTACCACGTCATCACGTCGCCGCAGGCGTACTTCGGCGAGGGCGGCGACCCGGTGCGCGCGCTGTTCATCTGGGAGGGCGGCCTCGGGATCTGGGGCGCGGTGGCGTTCGGCGCGGTCGGCGCGTGGATCGGCTGCCGCCGTCAGGGGGTGCGGCTCGCGCCGTTCGCCGACGCGCTCGCGCCCGGTCTGCTCGTCGCGCAGGCGATCGGCCGGCTCGGCAACTGGTTCAACCAGGAGCTGTTCGGCGGCCCGACGACGCTCCCGTGGGGCCTGCAGATCGACGACGCGCACCTGCCGGCGGGGTTCGAGTCCGGCACGCTGTTCCACCCGACGTTCCTGTACGAGATCCTCTGGAACCTCGCGGGTGCTGCGGTGCTGGTCTGGGCGGACCGCCGGTTCAAGCTCGGTCACGGCCGCGTGTTCTGGCTCTACGTCGTGATCTACACGACCGGGCGGCTGTGGATCGAGCTCGTGCGCATCGACCCGGCGAACACGATCCTGGGGCTCCGGGTCAACGTCTGGACGTCCATCATCGTGGGCCTCGGCGCGCTGGTAGCGTTCGTGGTGGTCGGGCGCCGTCATCCAGGGCGCGACACGACCCTCCTGCTGGCACCCCCGACCGTGCAGGACGACGAGGAGAGCACGTCCGAGGCCGCTCGCTGACCGCGAGCGGGGTGTGACCCACCTCACAAAGTGGCGATGCGGCTCGCAATGTTTCCGGGTTGTATCGTCACCCCACGTTTGGGCCGACGACGTCCCGCGTTCCCCCCATGTTCGACAAACCCCGGCCCCCGGGGATCGTGAGGACGGTGCAGATGTCGACGTCGCACGTGAGCCCTGACGCGCTCGTCACGCGGTCGGGCGCGGCACAGCAGGGTCTCTACGACCCCGCCGCCGAGCACGACGCCTGCGGCTTCGCCTTCGTCGCCACCCTGCGTGGCACCCCCGGTCGCGACATCGTCGACGCCGGCCTGACGGCGCTGCTCAACCTCGACCACCGCGGCGCCGTGGGCGCCGAGGAGGACAGCGGCGACGGTGCGGGAATCCTCACCCAGATCCCCGACGCGTTCCTGCGCGACGTCGTCGACGCCGAGCTCCCGCCCGCCGGGTTCTACGCGATCGGCATGGCGTTCCTCCCGGTCGACGAGGCCGAGCAGCGCACGGTCGTCGCCGCGGTCGAGGCCATCGCCGCCGAGGAGAAGCTCGACGTCCTGGCCTGGCGCGAGGTCGTCGTCACGGCCGACCTCGTCGGTCCCACGGCGCGCGCGTCGATGCCGGTCTTCCGGCAGCTCGTCGTCGCCGACCCCTCGCGCGAGCTCGCGGGCCTGGACCTCGACCGCCGCGCCTACCGGCTGCGCAAGCGCGCCGAGCGAGAGCTGGGCCTGTACTTCGCGTCGCTGTCGTCGCGCACGCTCGCGTACAAGGGCATGCTCACGACGGGCCAGCTCGAGCCGTTCTTCGCCGACCTGTCCGACCCGCGCTACGCGTCCGAGATCGCGCTCGTGCACTCGCGGTTCTCGACCAACACGTTCCCGTCCTGGCCGCTCGCGCAGCCGTTCCGCCTCGTCGCGCACAACGGCGAGATCAACACTGTGCGCGGCAACCGCAACTGGATGGCCGCTCGCGAGGGCACCCTCGCGAGCGAGGCGCTCGGCGACCTCGCGCCCCTGCTGCCCGTCTGCACCCCCGGGGGCTCGGACTCGGGCAGCTTCGACGAGGTGCTCGAGCTGCTGCACCTGTCCGGCCGCTCGCTGCCGCACGCGGTCATGATGATGATCCCGGAGGCGTGGGAGAACCACGCCCAGATGGACCCCGCCCGCCGCGCGTTCTACGAGTACCACTCGACGCTCATGGAGCCGTGGGACGGCCCGGCGGCGATGACGTTCACGGACGGCACGCTCATCGGCTCGGTGCAGGACCGCAACGGCCTGCGCCCCGGCCGCTACTGGGTCACCGAGGACGGCCTGGTCGTGTGCGCGTCGGAGGCCGGCGTGCTCGACCTCGACCCGGCGACGGTCGTCGCGAAGGGCCGCCTCGAGCCGGGCCGCATGTTCCTCGTCGACACCGGCAAGGGCCGGATCGTCGAGGACGACGAGATCAAGGCCCAGCTCGCGGCGCAGCGGCCGTACGCCGAGTGGGTCCGCGACCACTCCGTGTACCTCCAGCAGCTGCCCGAGCGCGAGCACGTCGCGCACTCCGCGGCGTCGGTGCGTCGTCGGCAGCGCACGTTCGGCTACACCGAGGAGGAGCTCAAGATCCTCCTCTCGCCCATGGCGGCGACGGGTGCGGAGCCGCTGGGCGCCATGGGCTCCGACACGCCCGTCGCGGTGCTGTCGAACCGGCCGCGCATGCTGTTCGACTACTTCACGCAGATGTTCGCGCAGGTGACGAACCCGCCGCTCGACGCGATCCGCGAGGAGCTCGTCACGGCGATCGGCGGGGCGATCGGTCCCGAGCCGAACCTGCTCGAGGACGGCCCGGGCCACGCCCGCAAGCTCGTGCTGCCGTTCCCGGTCCTCGACAACGACCAGCTCGCGAAGATCGTGCACGTCCAGAAGGAGCCGTCGCTCGGCTTCCGCGCGACGACGATCCGCGGCCTGTACCGGGCGGCGGGCGGGGGAGCGGCTCTCGAGTCGCGCCTCGAGGAGATCTTCGCCGAGGTCGACCGCGCGGTCGCCGACGGCGTGAGCTTCCTCGTGCTGTCCGACCGGAACTCCGACGCCGAGCTCGCGCCGATCCCGTCGCTGCTGCTGCTGTCCGCAGTGCACCACCACACGCTGCGCCGGCACACCCGCACGCAGATCTCGCTCGTGGTCGAGGCCGGCGACGTGCGCGAGGTGCACCACGTCGCGCTGCTGATCGGCTACGGCGCGGCCGCGGTCAACCCGTACCTCGCGATGGAGTCCGTCGAGGACCTCGCGCGCAACGGCTACCTGCCGGGCGTCTCGCCCGACAAGGCGGTCAAGAACCTCATCAAGGCGCTCGGCAAGGGCGTCCTCAAGGTCATGTCGAAGATGGGCATCTCGACGATCGCGTCGTACCGCGGCGCCCAGGTCTTCGAGGCCATCGGCCTGTCGCAGCCGCTCGTCGACCGGTACTTCACCGGCACCACGAGCCGGCTGGGCGGCATCGGCCTCGACGTCATCGCGGCCGAGGTCGCGGCGCGGCACGAGGACGCGTACCCCGCGTCCGGCAACCGCCAGCCGCACCAGCGGCTCGCCGTCGGCGGCGAGTACCAGTGGCGTCGCGACGGCGAGGACCACCTGTTCGACCCCGAGACGGTGTTCCGCCTGCAGCACTCGACGCGCACGCGCCAGATGGACGTGTTCCGCGAGTACACGCACCGCGTCGACGAGCAGTCGTCGCGGCTCATGACGCTGCGCGGCCTGCTCGCGTTCAAGGACGGCGTGCGCCAGCCGGTGCCGGTCGACGAGGTCGAGCCCGTCAGCGAGATCGTCAAGCGGTTCAACACGGGCGCGATGTCGTACGGCTCGATCTCCGCGGAGGCGCACGAGACGCTCGCGATTGCGATGAACCGCCTCGGCGGCAAGTCGAACACGGGCGAGGGCGGCGAGGACCCGGAGCGGCTGTACGACCCCGAGCGGCGCTCGGCGATCAAGCAGATCGCGTCCGGCCGGTTCGGCGTCACGAGCGAGTACCTCACGCACGCGGACGACATCCAGATCAAGCTCGCGCAGGGCGCCAAGCCCGGCGAGGGCGGTCAGCTGCCCGGTCACAAGGTCTACCCGTGGGTGGCGAAGACGCGGCACTCGACGCCCGGCGTGGGCCTCATCTCGCCGCCGCCGCACCACGACATCTACTCGATCGAGGACCTCGCGCAGCTCATCCACGACGCGAAGAACGCGAACCCGTCGGCGCGGATCCACACCAAGCTCGTCTCCGAGTTCGGGGTCGGCACGATCGCCGCGGGTGTCGCCAAGGCGCACTCCGACGTCGTGCTGATCTCGGGGCACGACGGCGGCACGGGTGCGAGCCCGCTGACGTCGCTCAAGCACGCCGGCACGCCGTGGGAGATCGGCCTCGCCGAGACCCAGCAGACGCTCGTCCTCAACAACCTGCGCGACCGCGTGGTCGTGCAGGTCGACGGCCAGCTCAAGACCGGCCGCGACGTCGTGATCGGCGCGCTGCTGGGCGCCGAGGAGTTCGGCTTCGCGACCGCGCCGCTCGTCGTGTCGGGCTGCATCATGATGCGCGTCTGCCACCTCGACACGTGCCCGGTCGGCGTCGCGACGCAGAACCCGGAGCTGCGGTCGCGGTTCACCGGCAAGCCCGAGTTCGTCGTCACGTTCTTCGAGTTCATCGCGCAGGAGGTGCGCGAGCTGCTCGCGCAGCTCGGGTTCCGCTCGATCGAGGAGGCCGTGGGCCACGTCGAGCTGCTGGACACGCGCGCCGCGATCGACCACTGGAAGGCCGAGGGCCTCGACCTGACGCCGGTGCTCGCGGTCCCGGACCCGCTGCCGGGCTCCACGCTGCACAACTCCGCGACGCAGGACCACGGACTGGACCGCGCGCTCGACAACCAGCTGATCTCGCTCGCGACCGACGCGCTCGAGCGCCAGGAGCCCGTGCGCATCGCCCTGCCGATCCGCAACGTCAACCGCACGGTCGGCACGATGCTCGGCCACGAGGTCACCAAGCGGTACGGCGGCGCGGGCCTGCCCGACGACACGATCGACGTGACCGTCACGGGCTCGGCCGGTCAGTCGTTCGGCGCGTTCCTGCCCCGCGGGATCACGCTGCGGCTGTTCGGCGACGCGAACGACTACGTCGCGAAGGGCCTGTCGGGCGGCCGGATCGTCGTGCGCCCCGACCGCAGCGCGGTGCTCTCGCAGCACGACGTGGTCGCGGGCAACGTCATCGGCTACGGCGCGACGTCCGGGCAGGTCTTCCTGCGCGGCCGCGTCGGCGAGCGGTTCGGCGTCCGCAACTCGGGCGCGACGCTGGTCGTCGAGGGCGTGGGCGACCACGGCCTCGAGTACATGACCGGCGGCACCGTCGTGGTCCTCGGCCGCACCGGCCGCAACCTCGGCGCCGGCATGTCGGGCGGCACGGCGTACGTGCTCGACCTCGACGTGCCGCTCGTCAACCTCGAGGCGGTCCGCTCCGGCGAGCTGTCCCTCGACCCCCTCGACGACGAGGACGCCGCGCTCGTCGAGGGCCTGCTGCGCACCCACCTGGAGGAGACCGGCTCGCCGGTCGCCGCGCAGCTGCTCGAGGACCCGACGGCGACCCGGGCGCGGTTCACGCGCCTCCTGCCCACCGAGTACGCCCGCGTCCGTCGTGCGCTCGCGCAGGCCGAGGCCGACGGCCTCGACCCCGCGGCGCCCGGCGTGTGGGACCAGATCCTGGAGGTGGCCCGTGGCTGACCCCCGCGGCTTCCTGAAGGTGCGGGAGCGCGAGCTCCCGCCCAACCGTCCGGTCGAGGTGCGTCTGCGCGACTGGAAGGACGTCCACGCCCACCGGCAGGACGGCCAGCCGTACCTCAAGGAGCAGGCGGGCCGCTGCATGGACTGCGGCATCCCGTTCTGCCACAACGGCTGCCCGCTCGGGAACCTCATCCCCGAGTGGAACGACCTGGTGTGGCGCGGGCAGTGGTCGGACGCGATCGACCGGCTGCACGCGACGAACAACTTCCCCGAGTTCACGGGGCGGATCTGCCCGGCGCCGTGCGAGTCGAGCTGCGTGCTCGGCATCAACCAGCCGCCGGTGACGATCAAGAACGTCGAGGTCTCGATCATCGACGAGGCGTTCGACCGCGGGTACGTGACGCCGCAGGTGCCGCAGCGCCTCACCGGGCACACCGTCGCGGTCGTCGGCTCCGGGCCCGCCGGGCTCGCGGCCGCCCAGCAGCTCACGCGCGCCGGCCACACGGTCGCCGTGTACGAGCGGGACGACGCGGTCGGCGGCCTGCTGCGCTACGGCGTGCCCGACTTCAAGCTCGAGAAGGTCCACATCGACCGCCGCCTCGCGCAGATGGAGGCCGAGGGCACCCGGTTCCGCCCGGGCGTCGAGATCGGCCGCGACATCACGTGGGAGCAGCTGCAGGCCCGCTACGACGCGATCGTCATCGCGACCGGCGCGACCGTCCCGCGCGAGCTGCAGGTGCCGGGCAAGGAGCTCGGCGGCGTGCACGTCGCGATGGACTTCCTGCACCAGGCCAACGCCGTCGCCGCCGGCCGCGAGGTGCCCGACCAGATCACCGCGACCGGCAAGCACGTCGTCATCATCGGCGGCGGCGACACCGGCTCCGACTGCCTCGGCACCGCGCTGCGCCAGGGGGCGGCGTCCGTCACGACGCTCGCGATCGGCAAGCGCCCGCCCGAGGAGCGCCCCGCGCACCAGCCGTGGCCGACCGACCCGATCCTCTTCGAGGTGTCGTCGTCGCACGAGGAGGGCGGCGAGCGCGACTACCTCGCGTCGACCGTCGAGTTCCTCCCGGGCGAGGACGGCAGCGTCGCACGCCTGCGTCTCGCGACCACCGAGTACCTCTCCGACGGTCGTCGCGTCCCGACGCCCGGCACCGAGCGGGAGATCCCCGCCGACCTCGTGCTCGTCGCGATGGGCTTCACCGGCCCGGAGACCGCGACGCTCACCGAGCAGCTGGGCGTCGAGCTCACCGCACGCGGCCTGGTCACCCGGTCGGACGACTTCTCCACGACCGTCCCCGGCGTGTTCGTCGCGGGCGACGCCGGTCGCGGGCAGTCTCTCGTCGTGTGGGCGATCGCGGAGGGCCGTGCTGCCGCGGCCGCCGTCGACACCTACCTCTCGGGCGGCACCGAGCTGCCCTCCCCGGTCACGGCCAGCACCGTGGCGCTGCGCCCCTGACCCCACCAGGACCGCCACGTTGTACCGGTCGGCGCCAGTGCCTCCACCGGGACGTTGGTCCGACCACGCCCACCAGGAAGGCATAGGCTCGAGCCATGCGTAGAGCAAAGATCGTCTGCACCATCGGACCTGCGACGGAGTCCGCCGAGCAGATCCAGGCCCTCGTCGACGCCGGGATGGACGTCGCACGGATCAACCGCAGCCACGGCGACACCGAGGCGCACAAGAAGGTCTACGACAACGTGCGCGCGGCGTCGAAGGCGTCGGGCCGCTCGGTCGCGGTCCTCGTCGACCTCCAGGGTCCGAAGATCCGCCTCGGCCGGTTCGTCGAGGGTCGCCACGACCTCGCCGTGGGCGACGTGTTCACGATCACGACGGACGACATCGAGGGCACCAAGGAGCGCGTCTCGACGACGTTCAAGGGCCTCGTCGGCGACGTCTCGCCCGGCGACCCGATCCTCATCGACGACGGCAAGGTGCTCGTCCGCGTCACGGCGGTCGAGGGCAACGACGTCATCACGCGCGTCGAGGTCCCCGGCCCCGTCTCGAACAACAAGGGCCTGAACCTGCCGGGCGTCGCGGTGTCCGTCCCCGCGATGAGCGACAAGGACGAGGCCGACCTGCGCTGGGCGATCCAGATCGGCGCCGACATCATCGCGCTGTCCTTCGTGCGCAACGCCGCGGACTACGACGACGTCCGCCGGATCATGGAGGAGGAGGGCCGGGTCGTCCCGGTCGTCGCCAAGATCGAGAAGCCGCAGGCCGTCGACAACCTGGCCGAGATCGTCGCCGCGTTCGACGGCATCATGGTCGCCCGCGGCGACCTGGGCGTCGAGCTGCCGCTCGAGCAGGTGCCGCTCGTGCAGAAGCGCGCGGTCGAGCTCGCCCGTCGCAACGCGAAGCCGGTCATCGTCGCGACGCAGGTCCTCGAGTCCATGACGACGAACCCCCGCCCGACGCGCGCCGAGACCTCGGACTGCGCGAACGCGGTGCTCGACGGTGCGGACGCGGTCATGCTCTCGGGCGAGACGAGCGTCGGCGACTACCCGATCGAGACGGTCCGCACGATGGCCCGGATCATCGAGGCGACCGAGGAGCTCGGTCGGGAGCGCATCGCCCCCCTCGGCTCGACCCCGCACACGCGCGGTGGCGCGATCACCCGCGCGGCTGCCGAGATCGGCGAGACGCTGGGCGTGAAGTACCTCGTGACGTTCACGCAGTCCGGTGACTCGGCGCGCCGCATGTCGCGCCTGCGGTCGTCGATCCCGCTGCTGGCCTTCACGCCGGTCGAGTCGGTGCGCAACGTGCTGTCCCTGAGCTGGGGCACGCAGACGTACCAGGTGCCCACGGTCGAGAGCACGGACCACATGGTCGCGCAGGTCGACCAGACGCTGCGGGCGAACGGCCTCGCCGAGGTCGGCGACTACGTCGTCGTGGTCTCGGGTGCGCCGGTCGGCGTCGTCGGCTCGACGAACTCGATCGTCGTGCACAAGATCGGCGACGAGGAGAACCCGGGCGGTCGCGTCGCCTGACGCACGCGACGTCACGCCCGACGGCACGCAGGTGCCGAGGAGCGACGCGAACGGGCCCCGGTCTTCCGGGGCCCGTTCGTCGTCCCGGCGGCGGGGCCCGACTCGAAGGAGGGTGCGGTGCGCGAGCTCGTCGTCCTGGGGACCGCGTCGCAGGCGCCGACGCGCACGCGCAACCACAACGGCTACCTGCTGCGTTGGGACGACCAGGGCATCCTGTTCGACCCGGGCGAGGGGACGCAGCGCCAGCTGCTCCTGGCGGGGGTCGCGTCGTCGGCGGTCACACGCATCTGCCTGACGCACGCGCACGGCGACCACACGTTCGGTCTGCCCGGCATCCTGTCGCGCATGTCGCTGGACGGTGTCGCGGACCCCGTCCCGGTGCACTACCCGGCGTCGGCGGACCCCGTGGTGCGCGCGCTCGTGGCGCTCGCACGTCCGGGCGTGGACGTCCGGCTGCACCCGCACGGCGCCGCGGGCGAGGTCGCGCCGGGTCTGCGCGTCGAGCCGCTGCGCCACCGCGTGGAGACGTTCGGGTACCGGCTGACGGAGCCGGACGGCCGCACGCTCCGCCCCGCGCTGCTCGAGGAGGCGGGGGTGCGCGGCGCCGACGTCGGGGTGCTCGTCGCGCAGGGCCGCTGGCGCGACGTGCGCCTCGAGGACGTGAGCGTCCCGCGGCGGGGCCAGTCGTTCGCGTTCGTCATGGACACCGCACCGTGCGACGGTGCGGCTGCGCTCGCGCAGGACGTCGACCTGCTGGTCGCGGAGTCGACGTACGCGGACGAGGACGCGGCACTCGCGCGCGAGCACCTGCACCTCACGGCGGGGCAGGCCGGGGCCCTCGCGGGGGCGGCCGGGGTCGGCACGCTCGTCCTCACGCACTTCTCGTCGCGGTACGCCGACGTGCGGCCGCTCGCCGAGCAGGCCCGCGCGGCGGCCGCGTCGTCGCGTCGTCCCGGGGGCGTCGCGGTGCGGACCGTCGACGACCTCGACCGGGTCCCGCTGCCGCGCCGCCGGTCGGGCTGACGGCGCCGTCGGCCGGGCGGACGACGGTCGCCGGTCGGCCTGACGACGGCAGCGGGCAGGGCCGACGGCAGCCGCCGGTCGGGCTGACGACCGCCCGACGGGGTCAGCCGCGCCAGCTGACGGCGTGCAGCCCGATCTCGTCGACGACGCAGCCCACCGCGAGACCGAGGTCGTTGACGGCGGAGAGCACGATCGCGTCGGCGCCGTCCGGCGGGGCCACGAGGCGTGCGGGTGCCCCGGGGTGCTGCACGAACGCGTGCTGCGCGAGGCCGGCCGGCACGGTGCTGCCGACGGCGACGCCGCGGTCGTTGAGGTCGGTCACGATGCCGAACGAGGTGCCGGTGGGCGTCACGTCGGTCACGGCGGCGCGCGCGGACCAGCGGGTCGCGTGCATCACGCCGTCCGTGTAGGCGTACCCGGCGGAGCGCCCGTGGGAGTCGAGGGCCGCGGCGAGGCCGTCGCCGGTCCCGTCGCCGAGCGTCGGCAGCGTCGTGAGCGTGCCGTCGGGCTCCCAGCGCGCGGGCACCTGCCGTGACTCGACCCACGCGTCGCCGACGACCTGCCCGGCGTCGTTGACGTCGTTGGCGCCGGTCGACCCGCCGAGGGACGCGAGCGGGGTGAGCACGCCGTCACGCCACCGCCAGGCGTGGCGTTCACCGCCGAACGTGCCGGACGTGCCGACGACCTCCCCGCGGCCGCTCACCGCGGACACGGTCTCGAACGTGTCGGTGGGGTCGGCGACGCCGATGCGGTGCAGCCGTCGGCCGTCCCAGAACGCGGCGTGGCCGTCGACGAGGCCGGCGATCTGGCCACGGTCGTTGATCGCGGCGGCGGAGGTCAGGCCGCCCGGCAGCGGCAGGACGCGGCCGCGGTCGACGAGGTGGGTGTCGGTGACGACGACACCGTGGTCGTTGACGTCGACCGCGCACTCGTCGACGCCGAGCGGGCGCACCGCGGGAGGGGTCGCGCCGGCGGCGGTGGGCAGCGTCACGGCCAGCGCGACCGCGGCCGTGACGACGGCGAGCGCGGTGCGTGCGCGCTGTCGCCGTGCGGGTGTCCTGGGCAGCGCGGTGGGCTCCGGACGAGGCATGGTTCCCCCTGACGTGGCGCCGTGGAGGTCCCCGGTGTCCCCCGGGTCCCCGGCGCACCCCGAATGCTGCGCGTGTCACCGTGTCGTGCACAACCGTCACGAAGAAAGTTCACCTTGTCGTGGTTTCGCCCGGGCGAGAAGTGGGCGAAATCGGGACAAAGCGTCTGGACCTGCTCCGGGGACGGTGGGACGCTGGCCGGTGCAGGAACTCGACGAGGGGGACGACGACCATGACCGGCTACTCGCTGCACATCGGCCTCAACCGGGTCGACCCCGACGCCTACGGCGGCTGGGACGGCAAGCTCAACGGCTGCGTGAACGACGCGAACGCGATGCTGCGGCTCGCGACGGCGACCGGCTTCCAGCCGGTGCAGCTCCTCGACGCCGCGGCCACGTCGCAGGCGGTGATCACGCAGATCGGCGCCTACGCGCGGACCGCGGTCGCGGGGGACCTCGTGCTGCTCACGTACTCCGGCCACGGCGGCCAGGTGGGCGACATCGACGGCGACGAGCCGGACCAGCAGGACGAGACGTGGGTGCTGTTCGACCGGCAGGTCCTCGACGACGAGCTGCGGCGCATGTACGCGCAGTTCGCGGCCGGCGTCCGGGTCCTCGTGATCAGCGACAGCTGCCACAGCGGCACGGTGATCCGCGACGTCGAGCGGGACGCGGTGCTGCAGCAGGAGCGTGAGCACGACCTGGGCCTGGAGACCGGGGCGCGCGGTGGCCCGCCCGCGGTGCTGCCGCCCGCGGCAGTGGCGCGCGTCATGCCGCGCGGGGTCGCCGAGAAGGACGACAAGGCGCGACGCGCGACCTACGAGTTCGTGCAGTCGCTCGCCGGTGCGACGACCGACCAGGACGTCTCGGCGTCGGTGCTGCTCATCTCGGGCTGCCAGGACGACCAGTACTCGTACGACGGTCCGGTCAACGGCGAGTTCACCGGCACGCTGCTGCGCGTGTGGGACGAGGGCGCGTTCGCGGGCAGCTACGTGGACCTGCACCGCAAGGTCCTCGACCAGATGCCGTCGCGTCAGCAGCCGAACTTCTTCCCGATGGGCACGCCCGACGAGGCCTTCCTCGCGCAGCAGCCGTTCGCGATCACCCCGCCCGCGGGCGCCACGACGGCCTCCTGACGGCACGGCAGCAGACCACCACCGCCGGACCACCACCGCCGGACCACCACCGCCGGACGACGGTCGCGCGACGCCGCCCCGGGAGGACCTGCGCGTCTCCCGGGGCGGACCCGCGTGCGTGCCGCCCGTCAGCCCGCGGGGCGGTGCTCGGCGACCCAGCGCAACGCGTCCTCGGCTGCCGTGAGCACCGCGATGTGCCCGGTGCCGGGCACGACGCGCAGCTCGGCGTCGGGGAGGTGCGCGGCGAGCCAGCGCGCGTGCGCGACCGGCACCACGCGGTCGTCCGCGCCGTGCAGCAGCAGGACGGGCACGCGGACGTCGGCGGGCTCGAAGCCCCAGGGTGCGACGTACGCGAGGTCGTCGTCGACCAGCGGCGCCGGCCCCTGCGCGGCCGCCGGGCCGACGACCTCCTCGAACCATGCCCACGGCCCCTGCAGCGCATCCAGGTCGGCCTGCGTGAACTCGGGGTCGTACGGGTGCGCGCTCCGCTCGTACGCCTCCTTCGTCGCGCGTCCCGCCGCGGCCGCCCGCAGCGACGCGACGCCCGACGCGGCCATGCCGTCGAACCAGGCGAGCCCGTCCGCGTCGGCCGGTGCCAACCCTGCGCCGCTGACCGCCGCGACGACCCGGCCGCGCAGCAGGGCCGCGCACGCGAGCGCGTGCGGGCCGCCGCCGGAGTGGCCGATCACCGCGCACCGGTCGAGCCCGAGCGCGTCGAGCACCGC
>NZ_BHYL01000111.1 GCF_003851725.1 Cellulomonas algicola
GTCGACCGCATCGCCGCCGAGAAGGCCGAGGCCGAGCGGCTCGCCGCCGAGGCCGCGGCCGCGGCCGCCGCGCAGGCGGAGCACGAGGCCGCCGCGGCCAAGGCGGCGCGCGACAAGGCGGCCCGTCGGGGTTCGGCCGGGTCGACGCCGGTCCTCCCGTCGCGCACGCCCGTCGGCGAGGTCAAGCAGTACGCGGCGTCGCTCGTCGGGGCGGACCAGTTCGGCTGCCTCGAGGCGCTCTGGCAGCGCGAGTCCGGGTGGAACCCGGCCGCGAAGAACCGGTCGTCGGGCGCGTTCGGGATCCCGCAGGCGCTGCCCGCCACCAAGATGGCGTCGGCCGGCGCGGACTGGCAGACGAACCCGATGACGCAGGTCCGGTGGGGCGTCTCCTACATCCACGGGCGGTACGGCTCGCCGTGCGGGGCGTGGGCGCACTCGGAGTCGCACGGCTGGTACTGAGGGGCACGGCTGGCGCCGAGCCGGATCAGGACCGAGCAGGACGGGCGCTGAGCAGGGCGGGTGCTGAGCGGGACGGGTGCTGAGCGGGACGGTCCGAGGCGCGGCGTCCGGCGACCGTGGGGTGCCGGTCGCGACTCGCGCGGTGCGCGTCAGTCGAGCGTGAGCGTGCGGGCGAGCGTGAGCGTGCGGGCGAGCGGCACACCCGGGCGGTAGGCGAGGTGCGCGACCGACGGCGCGTCGACGACGCACAGGTCGGCGCGCGCCCCGACGCGCAGGTGGCCCACGTCGTCGCGCCTCAGCGCGCGGGCGCCGCCGAGCGTCGCGGCACGGACCGCCTGCTCGACGGTCATCCGCAGGTGCGCGACGCCGAGCGCGACCATGAGCGGCATCGACGTCGAGAAGCAGGTCCCGGGGTTGCAGTCGGTCGCGAGCGCGACCTCGACGCCTGCGTCGAGCAGGCGGCGGGCGTCCGGGTAGGGCGAGCGGGTCGACAGCTCGACACCCGGCAGCAGCGTGACGACGGGCCCTCCGTGCCGGGCGGCGTCGGCGAGCGCCGCGACGTCGGCGTCGTCGAGGTGCGTGGCGTGGTCGACGCTCGCAGCGCCGACCTCGACGGCCAGGCGGGCTCCCGGTCCGGGACGCAGCTGGTTGCCGTGCACCCGCAGGCCGAGACCGGCGCTCGCGGCCGCGGTGAGGACGGCGTGCGCCTCGTCGCGGTCGAACGCGAGCGGCGTGCCGGGCTCGCAGAAGACGTCGGCCCACCGGGCGTGCGGCGCGCACGCGTCGAGCATGGGGCCGGTGACGAGCGCGAGGTACTCGCCCCGGTCGACTCCGGGCGGCACGACGTGGGCGCCGAGGAACGTCGTCTCCGTCGTGACCTCGCGGGCGAGCCGGAGCAGGCGCTCCTCGTGCGCGACGTCGAGGCCGTAGCCGCTCTTGACCTCGAGCGTCGTGGTGCCCTGCGCGCGCGCCTCCGCGACGAGCGCGGCCAGACGGGTGCGCAGCTCGTCGTCGGTGGCGGCGCGGGTCGCGGCGACGGTGCGGGCGATGCCGCCACCGGTGTAGCGGGCGCCGGCCATGCGGTGCGCGAACTCGTCGGCGCGGTCGCCCGCGAACACGAGGTGCGTGTGGGAGTCGACGAAGCCGGGGAGCACGGCGCGGCCGTCGACGTCCGTGCGACGGTCCGCGTCGGGGGCGGACGACGCCGGGCCGACCCAGGCGACGCGCCCGTCGTCGACGACGAGCGCCGCGTCGGGCAGGACGCCCAGCGGGCCGGCGAACCGCTCGTCGTGGGTCACCAGCTCGGCGATGCCGGTGACGAGGTGCGACGTCATCGGGCCTCCTCCGACTCGCGCCAGGCGGCCGCGATCGCCCGGGTGAGCAGCGCGCCGACGTCTCCGAGGACGTGCCACCCGCCGTCGACGCGGACCGTGCCCCCGACCACCACCGTGTCGACGTCCGCGCTGCCGGCGACGAGGACGAGCTGCGCGGGGTCGGCACCCGCCGTGCGGGGCGTGTCGGTGCGGACGGCGACGAGGTCCGCGGGTGCGCCGACGGCGAGGCGGCCGCCCGTGGGGTCGCCGAGCGCGGCGTGACCGCCGGACGTGAGCAGGTCGACGAGTGACGACGGGTCGAGCACGCCCCGCGACTCCCGGGCGACCCGCTCGTGCAGCTCGACGTCCCGGGCCTCGGAGAGCAGGTCGGTGCGGACGTGCTGGTCGGAGCCGACGGACAGCCGGCACCCGGCCGCGCGGAGGGCTGCGCCGGGGGCCAGGCCGTCGCCGAGGTCCCGCTCGGTCGACGGGCACAGGCAGGCGCCGACGGCCGCTGCACCGAGGAGCGCGACGTCGGCCGGGGAGACGTGGACCGCGTGGACGACGGTCGTCGACGGGCCCAGCGCACCCGCGTCGGCGAGCGTCCGCGCGGGTGTGGTGCCGTATGCGGCGAGGCACTCGTCGTTCTCGGCGCGCTGCTCGGAGAGGTGGACGTGCAGCGGTCGGCCGCTCCTGCGCGCGTGCGCGGCGACGGCGGCGATCGCGTCGCGGGGGACCGCGCGGACCGAGTGGACGGCCGTGCCCACCGTGAGCGTGTCGTCGGGACGGAGCGCGTCGACGCGCGCGGCCCAGGCATCCACGTCGGCGTCGCCGAAGCGTCGCTGCGGGCCGTCGAGCGGACGGCCGAACCCGCCCGTGAGGTAGGCGGTGTCGAGCAGCGTGACGCGCAGTCCCGCCTCGCGCGCTGCCGTGCGCAGCGCCTCCGCCATGACGTTGGGGTCGTCGTACGGCGTCCCGCCGGGCGCGTGGTGGAGGTAGTGGAACTCGCCGACCGCCGTGACGCCCGCCAGCACCATCTCCGCGTAGGCGGCGCGCGCGAGGTCCAGGTAGGTGTCCGGCGTCAGGGTCGCGGCCAGCGCGTACATGCGGTCGCGCCACGTCCAGAAGGTGCCGCCGTCGCTGTGGGTCCGGCCGCGCAGCGCGCGGTGGAACGCGTGCGAGTGCGCGTTCGCGAACCCCGGCAGGACGACGCCGGGGAGGTGGCGGTCGCCGGCCGCTGCCGGGACGCCGACGTCGACGGCCGCGATCCGGCCGGACCGTGTCGTGATCCGGACGTCGTGCGCGAGCCCGTCGGGGAGCCACGCCCGCGCGGCCCAGAACGTCGGCCGCGACGTGCTCACGGGCGGTCCCGCGCGAGCAGGTGCTCGAGCGTCGTGGCGAGCGCGTCGACCCCCGCGAGGCAGTCGGCCTCGTCGGCGTCCTCGGCGGGGGCGTGCGAGACGCCCGTCGGGTTGCGGACGAGCAGCATCGTGGTCGGGACGCCCGCCGCGGCGAGGATCCCGGCGTCGTGGCCCGCGCCCGTCCCGAGCACCGGCGCGCGCACGTCGGACCGGGTACCGCCGGTCGGGCCGGACGGCCCGGTGCCCCTCGCGCCCAGCACGGTCGCGACCTCGTCGGCCAGGTCGGCGTCGAACCACGTGACGGGCGTCCACGACTCCTCCGCCAGCGCCCAGGACGTGAGCGCCGCGAGCACCGCCCGGACGCGTGCCTCGTCCTCGGCGCGGACGTCGAGCCACGCGGTGACCTGCGACGGGATCGCGTTGACGCCGTTCGGCTCGACCCGGACCTTCCCGACGGTCGCGAGAGCGCCGGCCTCGACGGCCGCCGTCCGCACGTGCTGGACGAAGGCTGCCAGGTCGAGCATCGGGTCCCGACGGTCTGCGAGCGGGGTGGTCCCCGCGTGGTTCGCCTCGCCGCGGAGCTCGACCCGCCAACGGCCGTGCGGCCAGATCATGCGCCCGACGCCGACGGCCGCCCCGCTGTGGACGAGCCCGCGCCCCTGCTCGACGTGCAGCTCGACGAACGCGCCGACGCGCGCGAGCGCCTCGGGGTCCGGCCCGACCGTCGACGGGTCCCGCCCGGCCGCGCGCAGGGCGTCGGCCATCGTCGTGCCGTCGGCGTCGCGCAGACCGCGCGCACGGTCCGCGTCGAGGACGCCGGTGATGAGGCGCGACCCGGCGCACGCGACACCGAACCGCGCGCCCTCCTCGTCGACGAAGCACGCGACGCCGAGCGGGCGGGACGGCTGCACGCCGCGCGCCCCCAGCACGTCGAGCGCCGCGAGCCCGCTGACGACCCCGAGCGGCCCGTCGAACGCGCCGCCGCCGGGCACGGAGTCGAGATGGCTTCCGGTGACGAGGCCGGGCGTCGCGTCGGGGTCGCCCCACCACGCCCACTGGTTGCCGGCACGGTCGACGACGAGGTCGAGCCCGCGTGCGGTGGCCTCCCCGGCGAACCACTCCCGCAGGGTGTGGTCGTCGCGCGTCCAAGCGAACCGCGCGTACCCGCGCCCGTCGTCGGCCCGCCCGACCGGCGCGAGGTCGGCCCACGCCCGCCGGAACGTCGCCGCCCCGACGTCGCTCACGCGTCGCCCTCGCGCATCGGGACGCGGATGCCGTGCGCGTCCGCGACCTCGTCGGCGCGCGCGTACCCGGCGTCGACATGCCGGAGGACGCCCATGGCGGGGTCGTTGGACAGGACCCGCGCGAGCTTGCGGGCGGCGAGGTCGGTCCCGTCGGCGACCGACACCTGCCCCGCGTGGATCGACCGGCCCATCCCGACGCCGCCACCGTGGTGCAGCGACACCCACGTCGCCCCGGATGACGCGGCGACGAGCGCGTTGAGCAGCGGCCAGTCGGCGATCGCGTCGGACCCGTCGGCCATGGCCTCGGTCTCGCGGTACGGCGACGCGACCGAACCGGCGTCGAGGTGGTCGCGCCCGATGACGACCGGCGCGGCGACGCCGCCCGACGCGACGAGCTCGTTGAACCGCAGCCCCGCCCGGTCGCGCTCGCCGTGCCCCAGCCAGCAGATCCGCGCGGGCAGCCCCTGGAACGCCACGCGCTCCTGCGCGGCGCGGATCCAGCGGTGCAGGTGGTCGTCGTCCGGGAACAGGTCGAGGACGGCCGCGTCGGTGGTCGCGATGTCGCGCGGGTCGCCGGACAGCGCCGCCCAGCGGAACGGGCCCTTGCCCTCGGCGAACAGCGGCCGGATGTACGCGGGCACGAACCCGGGGACGTCGAACGCGCGGTCGTAGCCGCCGCGACGAGCCTCGTCCCGGATCGAGTTGCCGTAGTCGAACACCTCGGCGCCCGCGTCGAGGAAGCCGACCATCGCCTCGACGTGCCGGGCCATGGACTCGCGCGCGCGGTCGGTGAGCTCGTCGGGCTTGGCGGCGGCGTAGTCGGCCCACTCGTCCAGCGCGACCCCGACGGGCAGGTAGGCGAGCGGGTCGTGCGCCGACGTCTGGTCGGTCACGACGTCCACCGCGACGCCGCGTCGCAGCAGCGCGGGCAGCACCTCCGCGCAGTTCCCGACGACGCCCACCGAGAGCGCCGTCCGGGACCGCTTCGCGGCCAGGACCAGCGACAACGCCTCGTCGAGCGAGCCGGCGACGCGGTCGAGGTAGCGGTCGTGCACCCGGCGCGCCAGGCGGGACCCGTCCACGTCGACGATGAGGCACGCACCCCCGTTGAGCGTCACCGCGAGCGGTTGCGCGCCGCCCATCCCGCCGCACCCGCCCGTCACCGTGAGGGTCCCGGCGAGCGTCCCGCCGAACCGCTGCGCGGCCACCGCGGCCAGCGTCTCGTACGTGCCCTGGAGGATCCCCTGCGTGCCGATGTAGATCCACGACCCGGCCGTCATCTGCCCGTACATCGTGAGGCCGAGGTGCTCGAGCCGGCGGAACTCCGGCCACGTCGCCCAGTCCCCGACGAGGTTCGAGTTCGCGATGAGCACGCGCGGCGCCCACTCGTGCGTCGTCAGCACGCCGACGGGCTTGCCCGACTGGACGAGCAGCGTCTCGTCGTCGCCCAGCGTCGTGAGCGTGCGGACGATCGCGTCGTACGCGTCCCACGACCGCGCGGCCCGCCCGGTGCCGCCGTAGACGACGAGGTCGTCGGGACGCTCGGCGACCTCCGGGTCGAGGTTGTTCATGAGCATCCGCAGCGGCGCCTCGGTCTGCCACGAGCGGGCCGTGAGCGTCGTGCCGCGCGGGGCGCGGACGGGTCGGGGACCGGCGGTCATGAGCGCTCCTCGGGGGTGGGGCGTGCCGCGGGCGCCTGCGGGGTGACGGCCGGCGACGTGGCCGTCGAGTCGGCGGCGCCCGACGTGACGTGCGGGTCGTCCGCACCGGGACCCGCCGACGACGCCCCGTCGGCCGCGGCCAGGACCTCGCCCGACGCGACGAGGCCGGCGACCGTCTCCAGGTCGGGCGCGAGGTACGCGTCAGGCCCGGGACCGGTGACACCGCGCGTTCGCAGCAGGTCGCGGACGGCCCCGGTCGCGGGTGCGGGCGTGAGCGGTGCGCGCAGGTCGAGGGCCCGCGTCGCGGTGAGCACCTCGATCGCGAGCACGCGTCCGAGCGCGTCGACGGCCCGCCGGAGCTTGCGCGCCGCGTGCCAGCCCATCGACACGTGGTCCTCCTGCATCGCCGACGACGGGATCGAGTCGACGCTCGCCGGCACCGCGAGGCGCTTGAGCTCGCTGACCAGCCCCGCCGCCGTGTACTGGGCGATCATCAGACCGGAGTCGACGCCCGGGTCGTGCGCGAGGAATGCCGGCAGGCCGTGGTTGCGGGCGACGTCGAGGAACCGGTCGGTGCGCCGCTCGGACATGCTCGCGACGTCGGCGACGGCGATCGCGAGGAAGTCGAGCACGTACGCGATCGGTGCGCCGTGGAAGTTGCCGTTCGACTCGACGCGTCCGTCGACGGTGACGACGGGGTTGTCGACGGCGGCGGCGAGCTCACGCACCGCGACCGTCCGGGCGTGCGCGACGGTGTCCCGCGCGGCGCCGTGCACCTGCGGCGCGCACCGCAGCGAGTACGCGTCCTGCACGCGCGTGCAGCCCGGCCCGCGGTGGCTGGCCATGATCCCCGACCCGCGCAGCAGCGCCCGCAGGTGGGCCGCCGACGCCGCCTGACCGGGGTGCGGGCGGAGCGTCTGGAGGTCGTCGGCGAAGACGGCGTCGGTCCCGAGCAGGCTCTCGACGCTGAGCGCGGCGGCGACGTCAGCCGTCGCGAGCAGTCGGTCGAGGTCGTGCAGCGCGAGCACGAGCTGCCCGAGCATCCCGTCGGTCCCGTTGACGAGCGCGAGGCCCTCCTTCTCGGCGAGGACGACGGGTGCCAGGCCGGCCTGCGCGAGCGCGTCGGTCGCGGGCACGAGCGTCCCCGACGCGTCCCGGACGTCGCCCTCGCCCAGGAGCGCGAGCGCGCAGTGCGCGAGCGGCGCGAGGTCGCCCGAGCAGCCGAGCGAGCCGAACTCCCGCACGACGGGTGTGATCCCGGCGTCGAGCATCGCCGCGTACGCCTGCGCGGTCGACGGGCGGACCCCGGTGCGACCCGTCGCGAGCGTCGACAGCCGCAGCAGCATCAGCGCGCGGACGACCTCGCGCTCGACCTCCGGCCCCGTGCCGGCCGCGTGCGACCGGATGAGGCTGCGCTGCAGGTCGGCGCGCCGGTCGGCCGGGATCCACCGCGTCGCGAGCGCGCCGAACCCCGTCGAGACGCCGTAGTGCGGCTGGGTGTCGTCGGCGAGCGCGTCGACCACCGCCCGGCCCGCCGCGACGGCGTCGAGCGCGTCGGCAGCGAGGGTCACGCGCGCGTCGTCCCGGGCGACGGCGACGACGTCCTCGACGGACACCGGCCCGACGCCGACGACGACCGTCCGCCGGCCGGGCGCGGTCGCGGGCGACGCCGGGTGGGGCGACGGCTCGACGGTCGTGCTCATGCGCCCATGACACCGCCGTACCGGCCCCCGGGTCGCCGGTCCGGCAGGCGATACCGTCTGGGATACCAGACGACGTGCGAGCGGAGGGGGGCGGCCCTGCCGAGCTCCGACGTCCCCGCCGCCGACGCGACGCTGCGCATCCTGCGGCACCTCGCGCGCACCGGTCCCATGCCCGCCGCAGCCCTCGCGCACGCGATCGGGCTGCCGCGCTCGACGACGTACCACCTGCTCACGGTGCTGCGCGAGCACGGGTTCGTCGCGCACCTGCCGGAGGAGCGCCGGTACGGGCTCGGCCTCGGCGCGTTCGAGCTGGGCTCGGCGTACTCGCGGCAGGCGCCCCTCGCGCGCGCGGCCCGCCCGGTGCTCGCGCGTCTCGTCGACCAGGTGGGGGAGAGCGCGCACCTCGCGGTCCTGCACGGGCGTGAGGTGCTGTACGTCGTCGAGGAGCGCGCGGCCCGCCGACCCGCGCTCGTGACCGACGTCGGCGTCCGGCTCCCCGCGCACCTCACCGCGAGCGGCCGCGCGATGCTCGCGGACCTGCCCCGCCCGCAGGTGCGCGCGCTCTTCCCGGACCGCACCGCGTTCGTCGACCGCACGGGCCTCGGGCCGAGCCGTCCGGCCGAGCTGCGCGACGTCCTCGTCGCGGTCCGCCGCCGCGGCTGGGCCTCGGAGGACGGCGACGTCACGCCCGGCTTCGCGTCCGTCGGCGTCGCGGTCCACGACCACACCGGACACCCCATCGCGGGCCTCGCGGTGACCTTCGCGCGCACCGACGCCGACGACGCGACCGCCGAGCAGCTCGCCCGCGCCGCGCAGCGCGCCGCCGCCGACCTGAGCCGTCGCGTGGGCGGCACGGCGTGACCACGGACGAGGGTTCGCACCGTCGAACGGCTGACCTGCGGACCGGTCCGTAGGCTCCTGGGATGGGTGACGTGCACGCGGTGTCGACGACGGAGCTGGACGCGCTGGTCGACGAGGCGCTCGATCAGGACGGTCCGCGCGAGGCGGCGGGCGTCGTCCGGGTCCGCGTCGACGGCGAGGTGCTCCTCGAACGCGTGTGGGGCGTCGTCGACCGGCGCTGGGCGCGACCGCTCACGCCCGACGACCGGATGCCGATGGCGTCGGGCAGCAAGGGGTTCACGGCGCTCGCGGTCCTGACCCTGGTCGCCGACGGGACGCTGAGCCTCACGACGACCGGGCGCGACCTGCTCGGCGACGACCTGCCGGCGATCCCCGACGACGTCACGCTCGAGCACCTGCTGTCGCACACGTCGGGCCTCTCGGACGTGATCGACGACGACGCCGACGAGGACGCGTACCTGCTGGACGTGCCGGTGCACACGCTCGTCTCGCCCGAGGACTACCTGCCGGTCCTGGCACGGGTCGTCCCGGAGCACCCCCCGGGCGGTCCGCTCGAGTACCGCAACGCCGCGTTCGTGCTGCTGTCGCTGCTGGCGCAGCGCGCGTCGGGCGTCCCGTTCCACGACCTCGTCCGGCAGCGCGTGCTGCGCCCGGCCGGCATGTCGCGCACCGACTTCCTGCGCTCCGACGAGCTCCCCGCCGACGCGGCGATCGGGTACGTGCGCGTGGGCGACGCGTGGCGCTCGCACGTGCTGCACCTGCCGGTGGTCGCGGGCGGTGACGGCGGCGCGTACACGACCGCCGCGGACATGGAGCGGTTCTGGGACGCGCTGCTCGGCGGCCGGATCCTGCCGCCGGACCTGCTCGCGCAGGCGACCACGCCGCACGCCACGACGCACGGCGGCGAGTACGCCTACGGGCTCGGTCTGTGGCTCCCGCCCGAGGCGCCCGGCGTCGTGCAGCTCGAGGGGGAGGACGCGGGCGTCTCGTTCTGGTCGGCGCACCGCCCGGCCCGTGCGGGTGCCGGACCGGAGGCGACCGTCACGGTCGCCGGGACGACGGCGCGCGCGGCGTGGCCGGTCGCCCGTGTCGTCGGGGACCGCCTGCGCCTGACGACCGCCGGCTGAGAGACGACGTCCGGGCTCCGCGGCCCGCTCGTTCCGGGAGGGGCTGAGGGACGGCGCCCCCGCAGCCCTCTCGGTCCGGGAGGGGACGCCCCCCGCGGCCGCGCCTCGTCGTGACCCGGTCGGCGCACCCGGCGACCGTGCCGGGGTGCCGAGAGCGGCGCGCCGACCTAACCTGCCGCGCGTGAGTCCGCCAGATCCGCCCGACGTCCCCGCGCAGCCGGAGCGGTCCGCGCCACGCCACGGGCGGCCCGGGCGCCGGTTCGACCGTGCGCGCAGCGCGGTGCTCGTCGCCGCCGCGCTCCTGACGGTCGGTGCGGGCTCGGTCGCGGCGACCACCGACGACGAGGCCCAGGACGCGACGACGCTGCGCGCGGCCGACTCCGGCACCGCGGAGCCGCGCCCGACCGCCCCCCGACCGTCGCCGTCGCCCACGCCGACGTGCACCCCCGCGCCCGTCGAGCAGCAGGCGGCCGCGGTGCTCGTGGTCGGCCTCCCGGGGGTGACACGGCCGGACGACGCGCTGGCGACCGAGGTCACGGGCCTGGGCGTCGGCGGTTTCTTCCTCTCCGAGAGCAACGTCGTCTCGACGCGTCAGGTGACCGCGCTGACGCAAGGGCTCCGTGCGCAGGCGGGCCGGCCGGTCGTCGTCGCGACGGACGAGGAGTCGGGCCGCGTCGCGCTCATGCGCGAGCTCGTCGGCGCAGGTCCGTCCCCGCGGCGGATGGCCGCGCGCGAGACCCCCGAGGAGGTCCGGGCGCGCGCCGCCGAGACGGGGACCGTGCTCGCGCAGGTGGGGGTCGACGTCGACCTGGCCCCGGTGCTCGACCTCGACGACGGCCCGGCGGGCGGCGTGATCGGCGACCGGTCGTTCAGCGCCGACCCGACGACCGCGGCCGACTACGGGCTCGCGTACGCGGCGGGCCTCGCCGACGCCGGTGTCACCCCGACCGTCAAGCACTTCCCGGGGCACGGCCGCTCGACGGTCGACTCGCACACCGCATCGTCGCTCGTCGAGGCGTCGCTCGACGACCTCACGGCGACCGACCTGGTGCCGTTCCAGCGCGCGATCGACGCAGGTGCGCCCGTCGTGATGATGAACCACCTCGAGTACGCGGTGCTCGACCCGGACCTGCCCGCGTCGCTGAGCCCGCGCGCGTACGCGCTGCTGCGCGACCTGGGGTTCCGCGGCGTCGCGATCACCGACTCGGTCGGGATGGGTGCGGTGAACACGCGCTGGGACTTCCCCGACGCGGCGGTCATGGCCGTCGCGGCGGGGGCCGACGCGGTGCTCGCGACCGACGGCGCGCAGGCCGTCCGGATGCGCGACGCCCTGGTCGACGCCGTCGCCTCGGGACGCCTCCCGGAGGAGCGTCTCGCGGAGGCCGCCGGGCGGGTGACGGCGCTCGCGGGCGGCGACCCGCGCGTGATGTCGTGCCGCGACGTGACGATGCCGACGCTCGGGCCGGCGACGGTCGCCGGGTCGCCGTCGGCAGCCCCCGCGACGCCCCCGGGCTGAGGCGTCGACGGCGCTGCGTCGCGTCGCAGGCGGCGGGTCGTCGGGCGGCGCGTGTGACCAGCGCGGACGCTGTCGGTGGTCGGTCGTACGGTCGGCGTCGTGATCACCCGCTTCCCGACGCACGTCGGCGACCCCACCTGCGCGAGCGCGGTCCGCGCCGGCGGCTTCCTGTTCCTCGCGCACCACGCGGGCGGCTTCGACCGTCGGGAGTACGCGGCGCAGACCCGGGCGACGCTGCACAGCCTCGGCGAGACGCTCGCGCCGGCGGGTGCGGGCTTCGAGGACGTCGTCCAGGTGACCCTGTGGCTGCGCGAGCTCACCGACGAGACGCGCGAGGCGTGGGACGTGTTCGCCGAGTTCTTCGGCGACCAGCCGCCCGCGCGCATGACGGCGACGACCGACTTCTTCGACCCGGCGTGCCTCGTCATGGTCGATGCGGTCGCGTACGTGGGGGATCGCGGGTAGCGAGAGGTCGCGGCCGCCGAGGGGGCGGGGAACCGCTCGGGTAGATTGCGGCTGCCCGCGCCCGCGCCGTCCCGGTCCGCGCCGCGGCCGGGTCCCGGACGGGAGGGGATGGCTGTGCCGACGATGGCGGACGTCGCGCGCCGCGCCGGCGTGTCCGCGAAGACCGTCTCGAACGTGCTGAGCGGCTACCCCTACATCCGCGAGTCGACGCGTGAGCGTGTGATGGCCGCGGTCGACGAGCTCGGGTACGAGATCAACGTGACGGCGCGGATCTTCCGCTCGGGCCGCACGGGCGTCGTGGGGCTGGCCGTCCCGGAGCTGGGCCAGCCGTACTTCGGCGAGCTCGCCGACGAGATCCTCGAGGCCGCCCGCCGCCGCGGCCTGCACGTGCTGATCCAGCCGACGGGCTTCACGCGCGAGGGCGAGCTCGCCGCGCTGCGCGAGCCGCGGCGCAAGCTGGTCGACGGCTTGCTGTTCAGCCCGGCGGCGCTCGAGCAGGCGGACGCGCACCTGCTCGACGACCTCGGCTACCCCCTGGTCCTGCTGGGCGAGCAGATGTTCTCGACCAGGGTCGACCACGTGACGATGCAGAACGTCGAGGGCGCGCGCGCCGCGACGGACCTGCTGCTCGACGCGGGACGTCGGCAGATCGCGGTGATCGGCATGCTGCACTCGCCCACGGCGGGCTCGTCGAACCTGCGCTTCACGGGCTACCGGGAGGCGCTCGCGGCGCGGGGGATCACGGTCGACCCGCGGCTGCTCGGCTGGGCGGACGACGGCTGGCACCGGGGGAACGGTGCGCGCGCCATGGCGGACGTGCTCGACGCGGGCGTCGAGGTCGACGGTGTCGTGGCGTTCAACGACGCGCTCGCCCTGGGGGCGATGTACGCGCTGCAGGTGCGCGGCCGCTCGATCCCGGACGACGTGGCGGTCGTGGGCTTCGACGACATCGAGGACGCGCAGTACTCGATGCCCGCGCTGACGACGGTCGACCCGGGCCGACGCGACATCGCCGAGGTCGCCGTCGCCCTGCTGCACGACCGTCTGACCGGAGCGGCCCCCGCAGAGCCGGTGCTGCACGTCGCGGACATGCGGATCGTCGAGCGCGGGAGCACCCCGACCCGCCGCTGACGTGCCGATCCCGCGGGCGATGTTGCGACTCGCCCCGTCGAAAGCGCACCGGCGATGAACCGATAGTTGCGGATCGGAAGCGTGGAATCGATCCCACGTGGCAACGACTGTCGGTCTCGACTCCCGCGTTCAGGTGCACGTCTACACCGGTGAAGTCACCCGAAGGTGTCATGAAACGCTTCGTTTCAGGTTTCGCAACTTTCCGTACCGGTCAAGCGCGTTGACCGCTACTTTCGACGCCGCGAAGGTGACGTGCCGGCTCCCGCTGGAGCCACCGACCACCACCAAGGAGGGTTCGATGACGACCCCACGCCCGACGCACCGGCGAGGCCGTCTCGCCGCCGCCGCCGGCTGTCTGGCCGCCGCTGCGCTGGCCGTGACGATCGCCGTCCCGGCCGCCGCCGCCGGCAGCACGCTGCAGGCCGCCGCCGGCGAGACCAATCGGTACTTCGGCACCGCCATCGCCGCGAACAAGCTGAGCGACGGCACGTACACGAACATCGCGAACCGCGAGTTCAACATGATCACGGCCGAGAACGAGATGAAGATGGACGCCACGGAGCCCAACCGTGGCCAGTTCAGCTACTCCAACGGCGACCGGATCGTGAACTGGGCCCGCCAGAACGGCAAGCAGGTCCGCGGTCACGCGCTCGCCTGGCACTCGCAGCAGCCCGGCTGGATGCAGAACCTGTCCGGCACCGACCTGCGCAACGCGATGCTCAACCACGTCACCCAGGTCGCGTCCTACTACAAGGGCAAGATCTACGCCTGGGACGTCGTCAACGAGGCCTACGCCGACGGGTCGTCCGGCGGTCGCCGCGACTCGAACCTGCAGCGCACCGGCAACGACTGGATCGAGGCCGCGTTCCGTGCCGCCCGCGCCGCCGACCCCGGCGCCAAGCTCTGCTACAACGACTACAACACCGACAACTGGTCGCACGCCAAGACGCAGGGCGTCTACAACATGGTCCGCGACTTCAAGTCCCGCGGTGTGCCGATCGACTGCGTCGGCTTCCAGGCGCACTTCAACTCGGGCAACCCGGTGCCGTCGAACTACGACGTGACCCTGCGCAACTTCGCCGCCCTCGGCGTCGACGTGCAGATCACCGAGCTCGACATCGAGGGTTCCGGCTCCTCGCAGGCGCAGCAGTACCAGGGCGTCGTGCAGGCCTGCCTCTCCGTCGCGCGCTGCACGGGCATCACCGTCTGGGGCGTGCGTGACTCCGACTCGTGGCGCGCCTCCGGCACGCCGCTGCTCTTCGACGGGTCCGGCAACAAGAAGGCCGCGTACACCAGCGTCCTCAACCAGCTGAACGCGGGCGGGACGACCAACCCCAACCCCAACCCGACGACGCCCACGCCGACCGACCCGAACCCGACGCCGACGCCCACGAACCCGGGCGGCAGCACCCCGAGCTGCACGGCGACGTACTCCGAGGGCCAGAAGTGGAACGACCGCTTCAACGGCACGGTGACGATCCGCGCGAACACCAACATCAGCAGCTGGCAGTCGACCGTGACCGTCCGCTCGCCGCAGAAGATCATCGCGACCTGGAACGGCTCCCCGACGTGGGACTCGTCCGGCAACGTCATGACGATGCGTCCGAGCGGCAGCGGTGCGCTGTCGGCCGGCCAGACGACCTCGTTCGGCTTCACCGTCCAGCACGGTGGCAACTGGACGTGGCCGAGCATCACCTGCTCGGCGTCCTGACCCTCTGAGGTCTTCCCCCCGCGACGGGCGCGGCACCGCGAGGTGTCGCGCCCGTCCGTCGTCGTACCGGACCGCGCGCCGTCGGCGCCAGACGGAATCGGGCAGTCACCGAGGGTGGTCGGTGACGCCCCCGACTCGGCCGACCATGATCGCTCTACCGCGCACTGAGGCCGAGCTCTCGTGGACCACCTCCTGCGAGCCCGACCGTACGGGTGACGAGGACTGTCCGGCGCCACTCTCGGAAACCGGTGTGGCATTCGGGGTCGAGCGCTCCGGTCGATCCAGTACGTTCCTGCTACGCGACGTGGCAACCACAGGGGGTGGAGATGGCGCACCAACGACGCGCCCGAACGGACCTGAACGCTCTGTCTAGACGCACCGTCCTCGTCGGTGGAGCGGCGGCAGCCAGCATCGTCGCCTTGGGTGCGGCTCCCGCGTTGGCCGGCTCGGGCATGGCGTGGGGGGGTTACTCGAACGGCAAGATTCCCCTTGGTGCTCTCCGTGCGCTGTCATGGGCGAGCTCGCAGTATCTGCACCCGGGCGCTGCGGCCGACTTTGAACGGCTCAACGCCTCCTATAAGGCGCGATTCGGCCGGAACATCGCCGTTACAGACGCGTACCGCGACTACGCGGCGCAGGTCAGCGTGAAAGCCCGGAAGGGCAAGTTTGCTGCTACCCCAGGGACATCGAATCACGGGTGGGGAAAAGCCGTTGACCTGGGCGACACGATCAACAGCTTCACCAGCGAAAAGCACCTGTGGCTGAGAGCGAACTGTGATCAGTACGGCTGGACGCATCCGACGTGGGCCCATGACGGCAATCCGAACAACGGCCAGCAGGAGCCGTGGCACTTCGAATATATCGGCGACGGCGGTGGCATCAGTCCAGCACCCGACCCCGACCCCGACCCCGCTCTCCCTGATGTAGTACCGGAGGATGACATGGCAACGCTGATCTGGAACGGAACGTACGGCTTCGGGCTGCTCGACGGAGGACACCTGGCTCTGATCGGCGACCAGTCGACCGTCGACGCATGGAGCGGCGCTGGCGTGAAGCGCGTCACGGTGAGCAATGGAGACTTCATGCGCATGCTTCGTGCGTCGAACAACACGTTCATCATCTACAACAGCACTCGCGGATATGGCGTCTGGTCGGGTGGTCGGGGAGTTGGGCTCGGGAGCCAGGCCGCAGTCAACCAGTTCGCCGACTCCGGCTGCCCCCAGATCAACGTCGACGTCGCGGACTTCGATCGGTTCATGAGCTAGCCGTCGTCCGGGCGCCTCTCCGTCGGCTTGGCGGGCCGCTGGTCCGCCCGCTTCGCAGACAGATTGCGCGGCCGGAAGCATGCCCTGCTTCCGATGCGTGCCCCTTGACCCCGCGCTCGAGCGGTGCGGCAACCTAGCCGTGCGGACGTCGAGAAGCCCTACGGCCACGCATGGCGCGATCGAGGCGGTGGATGGCTGCAGGCAGGTGAGGCCGACGCGGAGCACCGTCGACGCTGCGCCACGGTCTGCTCAGGGATGCGACCGACTCTGCCCGTCGCCCGACACGGGAGCAAACCGCGGTGGCCGCCCAGATGAGTGAATGCGCCACCGCGCGGCTCTGGCGGCCGACATGACGCAGGCAATCGCGCGGTGGCGCCCTGGACCACGGAGGCGGGATGGCGCGCGACGAGGACCGCCAGGTCGTGTGGGCAGACGATTTCCGCGGGTTGGCGTGGTCGCCGCCCGACGTGCGGGTGTGGCGGCACGAGACGGGTGCGGGCGGGTGGGGGGACGAGCAGCTGCAGCGGTACACGGCGTCGACGCGGAACGCGCACCTGACCGGGGACGGCAGGCTCGCGATCACCGCACGGCGCGAGGCGGACGGTGACGTCACGTCGGCGCGGCTCACGACGCTCGGGCGGTTGACCGTGCGGCGGGGTCGCGTCGAGGCGCGGATCCGGCAGCCGCGGGGCGCGGGCACGTGGTCGGCGTTCTGGATGCTCGGCGACGACCTCGAGGACGTGGGCTGGCCGGCGTGCGGGGAGATCGACGTCATGGAGCACGTCGGTGCCGAGCCGCGCACGGTGCACGGGACGGTCCACGGCCCGGGCTACGCAGGCGTCGGCGGGGGAGTGGGCGGGTCGCACGAGGCGTCCGCGCCGCTGGCCGACGGCTTCCACGTCTACGCGGTGAAGTGGACCGACGACGCGGTCGTCTGGGACCTCGACGGCACCGAGTACCACCGCGTGACGCCCGACGACGTGCCAGGGCCGTGGCCGTTCCGGCACGGGTTCCACCTGCTGCTCAACCTGGCCGTCGGTGGCCGGTGGCCGGGCAACGACGCCTCCGGTGTGCCCCTGCCCGCGACGATGCTCGTGGACCACGTCCGCGTGCTCGACCTCGCGTCGGGCGGCGCCGAGGTGACCCTTCACCGCTGACGACGTCGGGTGGATCATGGCCTCACCACGACTCAGGAGGCGCAGCGTGTCCCACGACGAAGCCGCCCGGCGGCGGCCCGACCTGCAAGGCATCCTCCGGCTGATCTCGTTGGCCCTCGCGGTCACGGCGGTCGTCAAGGAGCTCCGCACCCCGGCCGACGAGCGCGAGTGGAACGGCAAGGTCGTCGGGTTCGTGCCGTACGAGTTCCGGATGCCGACGGTCGAGCGGTTCAAGGAGCGCGTCTGGGACCCGGACGCGGAGCACCTGATCGGTCCGAAGGTGTTCGGGGTGGGCTGGACGCTCAACATGGGACGCGCGTTCGCGCTGGTGCGGGGCAGACTCGGGTCCGACGACTGACGCGGTGCGCGTCGTCCGGCCTGCCTCGTCACACACCTGTTCCTCGCTCCACCTAATGTGATATCACATTAGGAGTCGCGTGCCGTCGGCGCGCCGGACCCGAGGAGCTGAGCACCATGCCCGACCCGACCACGCCCCCGCAGGACTCCGTCGGCGGCGACCCCAGCGGCCGTCCCGTCGGCCACGCCGGGGCGCGCGTCGAGGTGGTGGAACGCCCCGCACCGTCCGGCGGCACGGCCGTCGCGCTGCTGGTCCTGCTCGCGTTCTTCGGGCTCATCGCGCTCGGCATCGTCCTGATCGCGCTCGCCGACGCCGACGACGCCCCCGGCCTGGGCGCCCTCGGCGTCCTGCTGCTGGTCGTGTCGCTGTTCGTCCCGTCGGGCGTCACCGTCATCAGCCCCGGGCAGACCAAGGTCGTCCAGCTCTTCGGCCGCTACCTCGGCACCATCCGCCGCACGGGCCTCGTCGCGACCGTGCCGCTGACCACCAAGAAGAAGGTCTCCGTCCGGGTCCGCAACTTCGAGACGAGCGAGCTCAAGGTCAACGACGCCGACGGCAACCCCGTCAACATCGCGTGCATCGTCGTCTGGCAGGTCACCGACACCGCGCGCGCGACGTTCGCGGTCGAGGACTACGAGGGCTTCGTCAAGGTCCAGTCGGAGTCGGCGCTGCGCCACGTCGCGATGTCGCACCCCTACGACGACGCCGACGCGGGCGAGCGGTCGCTGCGCGGCGCGACCGACCTCGTGTCGGGTGAGATCGCCTCCGAGGTCGCGGCGCGCGTCGTCATCGCCGGTGTCGAGGTCATCGAGGCGCGCATCTCCAACCTCGCGTACGCGCCGGAGATCGCCCAGGCGATGCTCCAGCGTCAGCAGGCCGGCGCGATCATCGCCGCCCGCGAGCGCATCGTCGAGGGCGCGGTGTCCATGGTCGAGGACGCGCTCGGTCGCCTCGAGCGCGACGGGATCGTGTCGCTCGACGACGAGCGCCGCGCCGCCATGGTGTCGAACCTGCTCGTCGTCCTGTGCGGCGAGAGCCGCGCGACGCCCGTCGTCAACGCGGGCTCGCTCTACTCGTGAGCCCTCGGTGACCCCCGGCGAGAGCAGCACCGAGCCTCCCGGCGCCACGCCCCCGCGGCGTGAGCGCCGGCAGG